>CAZKOL010000176.1:0-1562 GCA_964554375.1 uncultured Dehalococcoidales bacterium | reverse complement strand
CGCAACATGTACAACCAGGACCTGCTGGCCAAGGCAGGTAAAAAGAACAGGCCCATACTGCTCAAACGCCATTTCGGCGCCGGCATAGAAGAGTTCCTCTCCTTCGCCGAATACATCGCCGCCGAGGGCAATAAAGACATCATCCTCTGCGAGCGCGGCATCGTGCCGGTGGGCAAGGGCAAGGAGTACACGCGCTACACGCTCGACCTTGCCGCCGTACCGGTGATCAAGAAAGAAACATACCTGCCCGTTATCGTCGACCCCAGCCACGGGACGGGGCGGCGCGATCTCATCTTCAGCATGAGTTGCGCGGCCGTGGCCGCCGGCGCCGACGGGCTGATGATCGAGGTGCACTACAACCCGCAGGAGGCCATCGTCGACGGCCGACAGACCATTACACCGGGCGAATTACAGGATATAATAAAGGCCTGCCGGGAGATACACGCTATGGTATTATCGGGGGCAGGGAATTGATAAGGCGGCATTGAAGATTGAGGACAGTAAGGGTCAGGACCGGCGGCAGGAAAAGCTACGATGTACGCATCGGCGGCGGCCTCCTCTGCCAGGCGGGGAAATGGACCAGGGAGATCTTCCCGGGCAAGACGGCTGTTATCATCAGCAACCCGGACGTCGACAGGCTTTACGGCGGCATGGTCAGGCAGGGGCTGGAAAAAGAGGGCTTTAGAACAGTGACGCTGCTGGTGGCCGAGGGTGAACGGCATAAATCCCTTGATACCGCTGCCAGGCTGTATGCCGGGCTGCACAACGCCCGCGCAGAACGGTCCACTCCTGTGCTGGCGCTGGGAGGCGGTGTGATAGGCGACCTGTCCGGATTCGTGGCTGCCACTTATATGCGGGGACTGCCGCTGGTAGCCCTGCCCACCACCCTGCTGGCGCACGTGGACAGCAGCTTGGGCGGGAAAACGGCCGTGGACCACGGCCCCGTTAAAAATAATATCGGCGTTTTCCACCATCCCGCACTGGTTATCGCAGACACCTTTACACTAAATAGTCTGCCGCAAAACGAGGTCAGCAACGGCCTCGCTGAGGTAATCAAATACGGGATGATCCGCGACAGGCCTTTTTTCAACATGCTCGAGAAGAAAATGGCCGGTATCCGCGCCCTCGAGGATGAATTGCTGGAAGAGGTGGTCCAGCGCTGCGCATACATCAAAGCCCGCATCGTGGAAAAGGATGAGCGGGACACCGGGCTGAGAAATATCCTGAACTTCGGCCATACCTTCGGCCATGCCATAGAGGCTGCCTCCGATTTCAAGATAGGTCACGGCCAGGCTGTGGCGGTGGGGATGGTTAAGGCCTCCGCCGTCTCAAACCGGCTGGGCATCTTCCCGTCCGGGGACCTGGCCAGATTAAAAGACCTGCTGACCATGGCGGGACTTCCCGTGCGCATGCCCCCGGTGGACATGGCCCGGGTATTACATGCCATAGACCACGACAAAAAAGTGCTCAACGGCAAGACCAGGTTTATCCTGCCGCAAAGGATAGGCCGCGTGTTTATCTCGAGCGACGTCAGCTTCGCGCTGGCTGTAGAGGTGCTGGAG
>CAZKOL010000175.1:0-1580 GCA_964554375.1 uncultured Dehalococcoidales bacterium | reverse complement strand
CACCGCGCGCATCTCCCTTAGTATGTCATACATGCCGGGCTGGTCCCTGGTGTAAAGGTGTTTCTGAAAGCCGTTGAATGGCCCGGCTGCCAGCGAGAAGGGGTTATTCCTCCACTGGTCATCCTTGAGGAAATAATTGAGGATATCACAACGAAAGCCATCCACCCCCTTGTCCAGCCAGAACCTCATAGTGTCGTATATCTCCTTCCTCACGGCGGGGTTGCGCCAGTTGAGGTCGGGCTGTGTCTTGAGGAATGAATGCAGGAAATATTGCCCGGTGTCTTTGTCCCATTCCCAGGTGCTGCCGCCCACCAGTGCCTTCCAGTTGGTGGGGACCCCACCCCTTTTCTTATCGTGCCAGACATACCAGTCCCGTTTAGGGTTGTCCCGGGACGAGCGCGACTCCTTGAACCATGCATGCTGGTCAGATGTATGGTTGGCCACCAGGTCCATGATGATGCGCATACCATGACTGTGAGCCTTATTCAGCAGCTCCTCGAAATCCGCCATGCTTCCGTATAGCGGGTCTATACTGCGATAGTCAGCCACGTCGTAACCCGAATCGACCATGGGAGAGGTATTGATGGGACCCAGCCAGATGCCGTCGATGCCCAGGTCAGCCAGGTAATCCAGCTTTGCAGTTATACCCTTTAAGTCCCCCGAGCCATTGCCATTGGTATCGTAATAGCTGCGCGGCCAGATCTCGCACATGACGCCGTGCTTCCACCAGACATAACCGCCTTCACCGTTCATGATCGCACCCCCCTAATAAAATTACTATTCGCAGTGTATTGAACGTGAGTTTCTCATAATTGTAAAGTCAGCGGCGCCACGGAGGCTATTATGACACCGCGGGCATCAGATACGCAACTGGGCGCCATACAGACCGCCTGCATGTTGAGCTACGGCTTGCTGGCCGGCATCTGCTTTACCATGGGCGTGAAGCATTACATTGCGGACGAGGACAGGGTAAGGGGTTCCGTTCTCAGTTCTGATCAGCAGCCCTCCGGCAACACGGGCAACCGTATACGCCGCTACAGTACTAAAGTCGTATAGCTTTTATGACGTGACCATGTATAATGGAAGTGGTTTGAGACTATATCCCGGCCCGGGCGAAGTATCGTAACGGAGATTACAATGGGTATCAGAGACAAAGGCGATAGTTCCAAAAAGCGCCAGAAGGCGCCGCCCAGCCAGCATGCCCGTGACGAGGGCGTCGCCGGCAAGGCCGTTCACCAACTCAAATTTATTTCCACAGACGAGACCCGCTACAGGGAGCTTTTTAACCACATGAGCAGCGGTGTGGCCATTTACCAGGCGGTGGACGATGGAGAGGATTTCGTCATCAAGGATTTCAACCCGGCCGCCGAGAAGATCGAGCGGATCAGCCGTGAAGAGGTACTCGGCCGGCGTGTCAGCGAGGTCTTCCCGGGTGTAAAGGCCGTCGGTCTATTTGAATTATTACAGCGAGTCTGGCGCAGCGGTAAGGCCGGGTATCTCGATGACAGCATCTACCGCGATAGCCGCGACCCCGGCTCATGGCGTGAGAACTGGGTTTACCGGATGCAAAGCGGCGAGAT
>CAZKOL010000174.1:0-1595 GCA_964554375.1 uncultured Dehalococcoidales bacterium | reverse complement strand
GATTTTATAACGCAGCCGTCCAAACCGGTAGGCGAGGCCGGGGGTGGGATGAGAGATGATATCTATGGCACCTTCATTTTAGTCGGACTCGCTTCGGTCATTGCCCTGCCCATCGGGCTGATGGCGGGCATCTTTATCGCCGAGTTCGCCGGGCCAAGGGCGGCCTCGGCTATACGCTTTGCAGCAGATATACTGGCGGGCGTGCCCTCGATTATCGTCGGTGTGTTTGCCTATGCCATATTGGTACGTCCTATGCACAGCTACTCGGCACTCTCTGCCAGCGTTGCCCTGGCGATCATCATGATACCCGTAGTGGCGCGCACGGCCGAGGAATCGCTGCGGCTCGTTCCTAATTCGCAGCGCGAGGCGGCAATGGCCCTTGGTATAAGCCGCTGGCGAATGACCCTGGGTGTGATCGTGCCCGGCGCTGTCACCGGCATAGTCACAGGTATCATGCTTGCCGTGGCACGTATCGCAGGGGAAACGGCGCCGCTGATATTTACTGCCCTGGGAAGCGCCTTCGGCGTACAGGGGTTGACCGAGCCGATCGGAGCTTTGCCTTTGCAGATATACCGCTACGCCCTGTCTCCATACAGCGACTGGCAGAAGCAGGCCTGGGCTGCCGCCTTCCTGCTGGTCATACTCGTACTAGGCATAAACATTATTGTGCGCCTGGTCAGCAGCAGGAAAAGGATATAGGACGTGTGGAAGTAAGTTAAAGGACACAGTACTATGATAAACAATATAACGGGGCAAAATATGAAGATGGAAACCGCGGTTAAAGGACACAGTGATGCGCTGAGGCCGATGAAATGCGCATTGACGGTGGAAAAACTTAACGCCTGGTATGGCAGCAGGATGGCTATCCAGGATATAAGCATGGGCATAGGGGCCCAGCGCATCACAGCCCTGATCGGTCCATCCGGGTGCGGCAAGTCGACATTTATCCGCTGTCTGAACCGCATGCACGAGGTAGCGGAGGGAGGAAGGGTGACCGGCCGGGTGTTGATGGACGGCCAGGATATCTATGCTCCCCAGGTCGACCCGGTTGCCATCCGCCGCCGTATAGGCATGGTATTTCAGAGGGCCAGCGTTTTCCCGACCATGTCCATCTTCGGCAATGTGGCGTCAGGAATAAGCCTGACACGATTCTGGAGCCGGCGCAGGGATTTGCATGGCGTTGTCGAACTCAGCCTGAAGAAGGCGGCCCTCTGGGAGGAGGTGAAAGACAAGCTGGACCAGCCGGGCGCCTCGTTATCGGGCGGCCAGCAGCAGCGCCTTTGTATCGCGCGCGCCATCGCTATTGAGCCCGAAATCATATTGATGGATGAGCCGTGTTCGGCGCTGGATCCTATCTCAACGCTCAAAATAGAGGAATTGATGCGGGAATTAAAGAGAGATTACACGGTTGTCATCGTTACGCATAATATGCAGCAGGCTGCGCGAGTGTCGGACAAGACGGGTTTTCTGCTGCTGGGCCAATTGATAGAATACGCGCCGACCAGGGAAATCTTCACGGTACCTAAAGATAAGCGAACCGAGGATTACATCACCGGGCGCTTCGGTTAAAGGAGGTTGATTATGCCGAGAGAATC
>CAZKOL010000173.1:0-1608 GCA_964554375.1 uncultured Dehalococcoidales bacterium | reverse complement strand
GCCCGGACCCGTCCCCACTACGATGGCATCGAATTTCTCTTTCAAAACTTCAACCATATGACATCTTTCAGCCGCTTTAATCACAAACCGGTCACATTTAGAAAATAGCATACTCCAAAATAAATCCGCTTTCAATACACAGGCATTATACGACTTTGTCGAAGTCCGCCATGTGCGGCGCTTCCCTCTTTGCTATACTTGAAATGCAATGAAGGCAGAGCGCTGTATGATGGCGGTGGCCGGGCTGATAATCCTGGCCGGCTGCCTGCCGGCAGATCAACCTGAGGTGATGCCGGCTGCTGAAAATGCCACGGCCGCAATAGAGCCAGGGACTGTCAGTCCCTGGCCGGTGATCAAAGATTTCTCCGCCAGTTCCAGTAACGTCATGCCAGGCGAGAACGTTACACTGAGATGGAGCGTATCTGACGCCGCCGTCGTTACCATCGATAACGGGACGGGCAGAGTGCAGCCCGCCGGCTCGCTGGATGTCGCGCCCCGGGTAACCACCAGGTACACCCTCACCGCTGCCGGGCAGAAGGGCATGTCGACCGCCTGGGTAACGGTGGAGGTGGTGGAGAGGAGCACCTTCCTGCCCGACCTGGTCATCACGGGCGTGACGCACATCAGCGGGCTGCTCTACTACAAGATCAAGAACACCGGCGCGGCGGATGCCGGCCCCAGCGAAACATACGTGTATGATCAGAGCAACATGCTGAGGGATACGAGCTGGGTGGAGGGACTCAAGGCCGGCGAGGAGAAGACCCTGCCCTTTACCAATTATGACTGGGACGGAAATAAGATAAAGATATGCGCCGACGGCAAGGGTCAGCTTAACGAGGCTAGCAGAGACAATAACTGCTACGTCCCGTCCTTCGGCTTCAAGTACAGCTACGATTTCAATCAAATGGCCTCCCGTGCCAACTGGAGGGGCAGCGCCGGCTGGGTAAAATACTCGGACGGCGATAGCGATACCGGCCTTGCGATAAAACTGCCTGAAGTTGTGGCCGAGGACAATCTTACCTACCGCAACGTGATCGAGATGGTCCCGCCCGGCTCCGGATACGGCTGGATAGAAGGCGCCTTCGGCGATTGGCAGGAGCAGTGGCAGGCGGGAGGCTATATGCTGCCGCTGGAGCTTCCGTATAACGCGCGCTTCACTGCCGGGGTGGGGTTGTCTCAGAAAGCCCGGGGTGGTGGTGGGGTAACCTTCCTTTTCGGCATACAGGATGAGAGAGGCGGTATCAACTGGTGGCCGGCGGTCGAGGCATCTTACGACGGCATAATCAATAACATGGATATCGATCTCTCAGCCTACGGCGGCAGGAAAATCATGGTCATACTGCGGGTCGAGGCCGGCGCAGACCCGGATAATAACTATGCCCTGTGGATAGAGCCTAAAATAAGCCAGTGAAATTCGCGCCGCTTATATAAAAAGCCTTTTGCAGAACGACAGCAATCCGTTGAAGGTTATCAAGCTTACGTACTAACATGGCTTACAATGGTTGAGCTCCTGAAGTATGCCCTTGCGCTGGAAAGGTATGATGCTGCAGCCTATGCCATCGTCTACGGGCTGCTGGTGGCAAAGCTAAAAAATGGTAAAAAAGCAGG
>CAZKOL010000172.1:0-1659 GCA_964554375.1 uncultured Dehalococcoidales bacterium | reverse complement strand
ATAATTAAACCGTTGCAGGTTGTACATTTTGTTAAACCTCGATAATTATTATACCTTTATTTGCTATCGGGCAACCAGTTTTATTTGAAAATTTTGCTATTTCCCCGCTTTGTCGCCTCTCCTGCTCTCCCATACCCGCCGAACAACCCCCTGAACCAGTTCCACTCCGAAACCCTTCCTGCTCAGATACGAGGCCAGCCTCTTATAAAATTCCGGGTATTCAAGGTTACCCAGTTGCCGTGCCCTGCTCACGCCCGCGCTGAGCGCATTGGCCTCGTCATCGATGTCGACGGTCACGCTTTCTATGGTCGCTGAATCCACACCCTTCTGCATCAGCTCCCGCCTGACCATCAGACTGCTCTTATGCCTGTAATTGACACGCTCCCTGGCCCAGTTCTCCGAAAAGACCCTGTCATCGATCAGTTGCAGCCCCTTGAGTTTGGCAACGGCTCTGTTAATATATACCGTGCTGAACTTGCGTTTATACTGCAAGTGGCGCCTGATCTCGGCCTCGCTGCGCGGCCTGTACTCAATGTAGTGCAGTGCAGCCTCGTAACAGGTCCCGAAGTCGTCCTTTTCGGACCTGGGCCCGGCTTCGCTCTTACTCAACTGCTTCCTTGGCGGCAGGGCCGCCGGCCTGTCCCGACAGGGCTATCTGGCGGATCTGCTTCTCAATCTCAACCGCTGTTTCCGGGTGCTGCGTCAAATATTCACGCGCCTTTTCCCTGCCCTGCCCCAACTTGGCGCCCGCGAAGTCGAAAAAGGCACCCGCTTTCTTGATAATCCCCGTGCTAACCCCCAGGTCGATTATATCGCCCTCTTTGCTGATCCCGCAGTTAAACATTATGTCAAATTCAGCCACACGATAAGGCGATGCCACCTTGTTCTTGACCACCTTGGCGCGCACGCGGTTCCCGATGATCTCGCTGCCGTTTTTGATGGCCTCCGATTTGCGCAGGTCGATCCTGATGGAGCTGTAGAACTTGAGCGCCCTGCCACCCGGCGTCACCTCCGGGTTGCCGAAGATAATACCGACCTTTTCCCTCAACTGGTTGATAAAAATGACGGCGGTGTTGGACCTGCTTATCTCGTGAGTAAGCTTGCGCAGCGCCTGCGACATCAGCCTCGCCTGAAGCCCCACATGGGAATCCCCCATCTCCCCCTCTATCTCCGCCCTGGGCACCAGGGCGGCCACGCTGTCTATAACCACCACGTCCAGTGCGTGTGTCCGCACCATCCTCTCTGTGATATCCAGCGCTTCCTCGCCCGTCCCGGGCTGCGCCCCTTTCAATGCATCTACGTTGACGCCGCAAACAGCAGCGTAATGCGTGTCGAGCGCGTGCTCCGCATCGATATACAGCACCAGGCCGCCCATTTTCTGCGCCTGCGCGATTATATTGAGCGCCAGAGTGGTTTTACCCGAAGCCTCCGCACCGAATATCTCGGTGATGCGCCCCCGCGGTATACCCCCCACACCCAGCGCCAGGTCAAGGCTCAACGATCCCGTGGGTATAACCTCGACCTTCACCCGCGCCTGCCTTTCCCCCAACGACATAATGGAGCCAGCCCCGTACTGCTTCTCGATCTGGCTTATGGCCATGTCCAGCGCCTTGCCTTTTTCAACCCTGACTTTATCCGATTCCATTTCTCCTCCTGCGA
>CAZKOL010000171.1:0-1700 GCA_964554375.1 uncultured Dehalococcoidales bacterium | reverse complement strand
CGTGGCGGAGGAGGGGCCGGCCATGGCCGCGGCCTACCTGGGCGACGAGGGTGAACTCGGCCACCTGTCGTTCGAGTTCTCCCTGGTCTTCTCAAAATGGGGCGCGCACAGGTTCTCGGATGCCCTGGCCAACTGGTACGCAGTGATACCGCCAAAGGGCTGGCCCTGCAATGTGCTCTCCAATCACGACCGGCCGCGCGCTGTCACCCGCTATGCCGCCGGTGAAGACACGGTCAGGCGGGCCAAGGCGCTGGCGGCCATGTTGCTTACCCTGAGGGGCACGCCATTTCTCTATTACGGCGAGGAGATCGGCATGCCCAACAGCAGGATCACACGGAAGGATGTCATGGATACCGTGGGCAAGATGTACTGGCCGCTCGTCAAAGGAAGGGACGGTGAACGCAACCCCATGCAGTGGAACGGCGGCCCCAACGCGGGATTCTCGGAAGTCAAGCCCTGGCTGCCCCTCAACGACGATTACTCAGAGATCAACGTAGAGGTTCAATTGAAGGAGCCGACCTCAGTGCTGAATTTTTACCGGCAATTAATAGCTTTGAGAAGGAAGAAGCTGGCGTTGCAGATGGGCAGCTTCGAGAAGTCGCCGTCGCACAGGGATATAATGGCTTATTGCAGGGTATACCAAAACGAGAAGGTTTATGTTATGCTGAACTTCTCGGCAAACAAGCTCTGGCATACATGTGTCCCGGCCGGCAGATGGAGCGTGCTGCTGGGAACAAACCGCAGTGGCGGCGCAGAGTTCGGTAAAGAGAGTTTTGAGGTATACCCATATGAGATCCTGGTGCTGGAGGAGTGTAAATAATCCCCGCCTGAGGAGGGAATATACAGATGAAACAGGTTGTTGCCTTTGGTTCAGACCATGTCGGCTTCGAGATGAAGGGCGAGCTTATCAGGCGTCTCAAGGACAGGTACGAGATCATGGATGCGGGCCCGCTGGACTACGACGCCGCCGACGATTACCCTGATTATGCCGAAGCGGTGGCTCTGGCTGTGGTATCGGGGAAGGCCTGGCGTGGCATCCTCATATGCGGCAGCGGGGTGGGGGTCTGCATCGCCGCCAATAAAGTGGCGGGCGTGCGAGCCTGCGTGTGCCATGATACCTTTTCGGCACACCAGGGCGTTGAACACGTCGATATGAATGTGCTCTGCCTGGGTGCGCGGATTATCGGCATCGAGCCGGCCTGGGAGATAATAGTAGCCTTTCTCAATGCTAAGTTCGGCGGTGAGGATAAGCACCGGCGCCGCCTGAATAAGCTGATGGCCATAGAAAAGAAGTCCCTGGCTTATAAGAAGACCTGATACGAGCGGGGCCTGACAACCGGTCACAACGGGAGGCAAGGAGATAGTCATGATCAGGATAAAAGGCACTGATTTTAAGGATGATTACGGCAGGACGGTCATCCTGCGCGGCGTTAATCTGGATGCCAAGGTACCTTTCAGCCCGGACGGCTCTACGCATATCAGGGAAGGCTTCTTTGACCACCGCAATGTGTCATTTGTAGGCCGGCCTTTCCCCCTGGCTGAAGCCGACGAGCATTTCCGCAGGCTGAAGCGCTGGGGACTGACCTTTTTCCGCTTCCTTGTACCCTGGGAGGCCATTGAGCACGGAGGGCCCGGCATTTATGACGAGGAGTATCTTGATTACCTGTATTCAATAGTCTGCAAGGCCGGCGAACACGGCA
>CAZKOL010000170.1:0-1701 GCA_964554375.1 uncultured Dehalococcoidales bacterium | reverse complement strand
GCGGGCTCTATGGCAGGGTAACCGAGCAGGGACGGCAGGCCATAGAACTCATGCAAAAGACCGAGGGCATACGGCTCGAGGATGTATACACCGGCAAGACCATGGCCGCTCTGCTGGACTTGATCGCCGGGAATCCGGCGCTACGCAGTACCCCGATACTCTACTGGCATACTTATAACGGCGCCGACCTGGGACGTTTGCTGGCAGACAACCATGACTACACCGCGCTGCCACGGGAGCTGCACTGGTGCTTCGACGAAAAGCTGGCGCCCTGCCTTAAGGACAAATAAAGCGCGTTGAGGGCGCACATGGACACAACATTCGGGTGTACTTGAAGATACGTCCCTATGGCGGATCGATGTAGGGGCGGGTTTTCAAACCCGCCCGTTTATTAAGAGGGAGGCTGACTATGCTGGAAAAAGAAGGTTCGCCTGGTTCAGGCCTGAAGAAGTCGCTGGGGCTGCTGGACACGGTCTCCATCGAGGTGGGCGCCATCATCGGGGCTGGCATCTTCGCCCTGACAGGCCTGGCGGTGGGCAAATGCGGTCCCGGTGTACCGATCGCCTTCGTTATCGCGGCGCTGCCCATGGTGCTGGCGTTGCTGCCCATCGGCATGCTGGCATCCGTACTGCCCACCGTGGGAGGCAGCTTCCGCTATCCCAGCCGCATACTCAATCCTTTCTGGGGCTTCATCGGTGTGTGGGGCATCATGATGGGCATCATGCTGGGCGGCATGCCCATGTACGCACTCAACTTCGCCGACTACCTGCGCGTTATCTTCCCCATCTTCGACCGCAACCTGGTGGCCGTGATAGCCCTGTCTTTCTTCTTCGTAATCAACGTGGTGGGCATCAAGGCCGCCAGCATTGTGCAGGTCGGCATGTTCTTCGTACTGCTGGCGGCATTGCTGGTCTACATCACCTGGGGTATACCGGCCATAGACCCTGCCAATCTGACGCCCCTCTTCCCGGGCGGATTGGCCGGCCTGGTCATAGCCTCCGGCATGCTCTTCTTCGCCTATATGGGGGCCAACTTCATCATCGACCTGGGCGCCGAAATCAAGAACGCGGGCAGGAACATACCGCTGTCGTTCGCCATCAGCATGCCGATCATCATAGCTATCTACACCCTGATGGGGCTGGTGACCATCGGCACCGCGCCGTCCAGCGTCTGCGCCAACCAGCCGCTCTCCGTGGCCGCCGGCCATTTCATGCCGCCCGGGCTGGCCCTTTTCTTCACCGTGGGCGGGGGTCTGCTGGCCCTGGCCACCACCATCAACGCCACCTTTATGTTCGCCTCGCGCTATATACTGGTCTTCGCCGAAGATGGAGTCTTCCCTCAGGCGCTGGCGGGTGTGAACAGGAGGTTCGGAACACCCCACTGGGGGCTGCTGGTCATGCTCGTGCTGTCACTGGCCTTCCTGCCACTGGGAGCATCGTCCTTCGAGGTACTGGCATACACAGCCTCCATCGGCTCAATCGTGCTGCTCTTCCCCATCCTCATAGCTGCCATGCGCTTCCCCCACAAAATGCCCGAGGCCTACGCCAGAGCGCCTTTCAAGCTGAAGGGCGTGTGGTTGCGAATCATACCCATCCTGGCCCTGCTCTTCGGCGCATTCTTCATCGCCGCGCTGGTCATGGAAAGCCTGACCGCTTTCCTCATACTGGTCGGCTGGATGGGCATCGGCATCATTTACTACGT
>CAZKOL010000169.1:0-1711 GCA_964554375.1 uncultured Dehalococcoidales bacterium | reverse complement strand
GCCTCTCCCTGCTTGGCGTCGGGTATGCCGGCCACGCAGACCTCGGCCACATTGGGATTGGTGCTTATGACCTCCTCGACCTCGCGCGGCCACACCTGGAAGCCGCTGGGCTTGATAAGGTCCTTCTTACGCGAGGTGATGAACAGGTAGCCGCCCTCATCTATATAACCGATATCGCCGGTGTAGAGCCAGCCATCCCTCAGCATATCGGCCGTCTCCTGAGGTTTGTTCCAGTAGCCGGCCATGACCTGCGGTGCTTTCATAACGATTTCGCCTTCTTTGCCGGCGGGCATATCGCCCTCGCCCGTCTCTAAATCGCCGATCCTGACTATTACGTCGGGCAGCGGCATGCCGGTGGACCCCTCCTTCCACTTGCCCAGGTAAGGTGTAACGCAGGATGCCATAGTGGCCTCGGTCATGGCATAGCCCTCGACTATACGGCCGCCGGTCAGGTCCTCGAAGCGTTTCTTGGTATCGGCCAGCAGCGGAGCGGCGCCGGATACGCAGAATTTCATCGACTTGAAATCCACTTTGCCCGCCTTTACCAGCGGATGCTCCAGCAGTGCAATGTACAGGGCGGGAACAGCAGGGAAAAATGTAGGCCGGTCATGCTGTATCGTCTTGATAAGGTCCTCGCGGTCGCGCGCATTGGCAACGATGGACAACGTCACGTGGCACACTATGGCGGTGCTCATGACAGCGTAGGTAGCATAGACATGAAAAAGCGGCAGCAGCGCCATTATGACATCCTTGTAGCTTTCGATCATGCCGCCGAACCACGCTGCGTACTGCAGGGCGGTTATCACCATCGAGTGATGCGTGCCTATCACGCCCTTGGGCGTGCCCGTAGTGCCGCCGCTGAACAGGATCAGCGCGTAATCCTGCGGCGTAACCTTCACATCCGGCCTTTTGGCGCCGGCATGCTGCTTGATCAGGTCTGTCATCCACACATCTCCCTTTTCCAGTTCGACATAGTGCCCCTCCTTCTTCTCCTTGAGCAGTGTAAAGAGCACATTGAGCAGGGGCGGGAGGTAATCCTTGATACTGGTGGCAATAACCAGCTTGACGCCGGTGCGCGGCTGTATCTTTTTAAACTGCTTGTAGAACATGGTCAGAACGATCGCGGTCTCGGCCCCGCAATCCTTAAGAGCGTGCTCCAGCTCGCTTTCCGTATACATGGGGTTTAAATGCACCAGTATGGCGCCGACCTTCCATGCCCCCCAGCGGCAGATAAGCGCCTGCGGGCAGTTGGGCATGATGAGCGCGACCCTGTCGCCTTTCTTGACGCCTTTGGCCGCCAGGGCAGCCGCGAACTCGTCGCTCAGCTTCTGAAATTCGGCATAGGATATCTTCCTCTTCTTAAAAAGCATCATGGGATAGTCGGGGTGCTCTTTGACAGCGTCATCCACGTAATCTAAGAGCGTCTTCTGGGGATAGGGTTCAAGTGTATGTGGGACACCGGAATCGTAATTTTTTAACCAGCGATATTCTGCCATTCAACAACCTCCAATTAAACTATTATTGTTATTTGCCCCGAATATATCTTTAACTGTCCCCGGCCGATATCGGCCGGGGACAGCAGATTCTTGTTTTATTTCTTGCTTTTGGCCGCTTCTTCCTCCTGCAGCACCCTCCTCAGGACCTTGCCTACCATGGTCTTGGGCAGGTCACTGCGGAACTCCACGAACTTGGGTATCTTGTAGGCGACCAG
>CAZKOL010000168.1:0-1759 GCA_964554375.1 uncultured Dehalococcoidales bacterium | reverse complement strand
ATGTACTGCTGGCGGCTTTCAACATTTTGCCCGGGTTTCCCCTTGACGGTGGCCGTGTACTGCGCGCCATCATATGGGGCGCAACCAGCGACCTGAGGAGGGCCACTAATATTGCTACGGCCATAGGACAGGTATTCGGCTGGATTATGATAGTCGGGGGAGCCTTCTGGGTTCTCGCCGATAATATAATGGGCGGTGTATGGCTGGTATTTATCGGCTGGTTCCTCAACAGCGCAGCCGAGTCTTCCAGGAGGGAGGTGGAACTGCGTGCGATCTGGCTGAATGTGAGAGTGATGAGCATCATGAACGACCGCCCGGAGACGATCGATGGCAACTCGAACGTCGAAGCGTTGGTCAACGACATTTACGTCAAGAAGGGCACACGGGCGGCGGCTGTGGTCGAAGGAGGGAGATTACTCGGGATAGTTACCCTTGCCGATATAAAGAAGCTGACGCCCGGGGAATGGCGGACCACTCCGGTCTCAAGTATTATGACGCCCCAACCGCTTAAGACAGTAACACCCGGTGATAATATGAAGACAGCCGTCCATCTCATGGCCGAGAATGGATTTAACCAGTTGCCGGTGGTAGTGGAGGAGCGGTTGGTGGGGATGTTAAACCGTGCCGATATAATCAAGCACGTGCAGGTTCACCACGAACTGGGGCGGAGATGAATATCAGCCCGTAAGACAGGGTATTAATATAGAGATTAAGGCAGGGGCGCACATTAAGGCGCGCCCGCATCAACGGGCGGGTTTTCAAACCCGCCCCTACAAATTATTTGTTACTCTATTTCGCCGCAGGCTTGCGGATGGTGAGGACGGGGCATGAGGCTTGGCGGACGATCTGCTCGGTGGTGGACCCCGAGATAAACCTGCGCCACCCGGATAGCCCGTGGGTGGCGATAACAATCATGTCGATTCCCTTCTCGCTTGCATAGCGCATGACCTCGCCTGCGGCATTGCCGATAAGCACTTCCGTTACCGCAGTAACGCCCCGGCTTATCTTCTGCTCAGCCATATTTTTAAGTGACTTCTGCGCCTGTCCTTCCAGTTCCTGCTGGTAAGAGGCGACATTAAAGCTGGCTGATTCAACGCCTATGGGCGCTTCTACGATGGGTACAAGAGGCACCACATTGGTGATGTGAAGCGTGGCGCCGAAATGCGCGGCCAGTTCATCTGCCGCTTTTAACGCCTCGTAAGAGGGATCGCTGAAATCGGTCGGGCAAAGAATATTCTTAATCGGCAACATCTCTAAATTCCACCTCCAGAAAGATATTATACACTGTCTGCTTAGAGCAGTTTATTCGCCTGCACCGTGCCGTCTGTATTAAAGTGGATCAGGGGGACGAAGTCGTACCCGTCGGCTACAAGCTTGTCGCTGCCTCCTTCGTGGCGGTCAACTATTGCCACCACCTTCACCACCGTGCAACCGATGTTTTCAACCGCCTCGATGGCCTTAAAAACTGACCCGCCGCGTGTAACAACGTCTTCCACTATGGCCACCCGCATGCCCGGCTCCAGGTGCCCCTCAACCTGCTTTTTAGTGCCGTGCTCCTTGGGGGCATCGCGCACCAGGAAGGCGGGTATGGGTTTCCCCCTTCCGTGACTTATAACTGCAACTGCAGTGGCGATGGGGATGGCGCCCAGTATAAGACCCCCCACTGCCTGTACCCCGCTCCCTTCCAGTATATCGCAGATGGCCTCGCCGATGCGGCAAGCTCCTTCAGGGTGGAGAGTGAGGAGCTTGCCTTCAAAAT
>CAZKOL010000167.1:0-1777 GCA_964554375.1 uncultured Dehalococcoidales bacterium | reverse complement strand
ACTGGTAGGGGCCGATGCCGGCCGGCGCAACGCTGATGCCCATCGAGCCATGCGTTACGTCGGTCCAGTGGTTGATGATCCATATGATAATAAACTGGGCTGCGATGGTGGTGATGGCCAGGTAGAATCCCTTGACCCTCAGCGAGGGCATGCCGAACAGCAGCCCGATTAGTCCTGCCGAGAATCCTGAGAGAATTAAGGATACCAGAAAGGGCAGGCCGAGGCTGTTGCCCAGTATAGCCGTGGTGTATGCCCCTACGGCCATGAAGCCGGCGTGCCCGATGGACAACTGCCCGCAGTAGCCTACCAGTATATTCAGCCCGACGATGGAGACGATGGTGATGCCCATCAGGTTCATCACGTCCAGGCCGAACCTGGGAAGGTAGAGCGGCATGGTGTAGAGGAATAGCAGGAAGAGGATAAAAAGCACCCACTGTGTCCTGGTGCGGATAATTGCCGTATCCGTATTGTACGAGTAGTTTCGTATACCGCAGGGTAGACTCATCGGCTATATCCTCTCAATTCTCTCTTCGCCGAACAGGCCGTAAGGCTTTATCAGCATGACGATGATGATTATAACGAAGGGTATCAGGTCCTTTATGCCCGGGCCCAGCAGCGGCGTCAGGTAGCCGGCGCCCACGTTTTCGCACAGCCCGATGATCGGTCCTGCCACCATGCAGCCGATAAACGAGTCGAGACCTCCCAGTATCACCACTGAGAACGACTTGAACCCGGTTTCGATCAGACCATTGGTGATGCCGCCTATGCTCGATATCAATATGCCGCCGATGGCCGCCACTATACAGGCGAAGATCCAGGACATGGAGAAGATGCTGGTTATGGGCACTGCGCATGCCTGCACGGCCAGCTGGTCGTCCGCAGTGGCCCGCATGGCGATACCCATTTTGTGGAACTTGAAGAACAGCGACAGCAGGCCGAACAGTACCAACGATATGCCCGTTGCCCACAGGTATTCCTGCGAGATGACGGCAGTGCCGATGGTGACCGGCTCCTGTGGAAAGAGGGAAGGCAGCTTGGCCACGCTTACCGGCCATACCACCGTGACCACGCCCTCCAGGAAGTAGCCTATGCCCAGGGTGACTGCGATCAGGGACAGTATCGGCTGCCCGATCAGCGGGCGCAGGGTCAGGCGCTCGATCATCCAGCCTAAAAAGATGGCGAATAATATGGTCAATATCATGCCGGCCCAGACGGGCAGCCTGAGCTGCACCAGCATGCTGTAGGTAAACCAGGAAGAGATGAGCACCAGTTGTCCCAGCGCCAGGTTGGCCACGCGGCTGGATTTCCAGATCAGCGCGAAGCCCAGGGCGATCAGCGCATAGATCATGCCCACCGCCAGGCCGGTCACGGTGTATTGCAGTAATTGCGTCATATCAGATGTCCCATATCCTTATCAACGTGGACACGGTTCCCTTCCTGCCGTCGCGGTAGGTGACAGAGGCATCGACTGTGAGTGAATCAGCATCGTTGTAGATGGCATCGATGACGGGCTTGTACCGCAGCTCCATGAATTCGCGCCTGAGCTTGCGCGTCCTGGTGAGTTCCGCCTCGTCGGGGTCGAACTCCTTGTGCAACAGCATATACCTTTTTACCCTGGACAGCTCCGGCAAATAGCTATTGACCCTTATCAGGTCCTTCCTGATCAAGTCTGCCACTTCCTGCTTCTGCGACAGGTCGACAAAGGTGGTGTAGGGTAAGCCACTGCGCTCAGCCCATTTCCCTACCATGGCGAAATCGATGTTGATCATTGTTGCCA
>CAZKOL010000166.1:0-1780 GCA_964554375.1 uncultured Dehalococcoidales bacterium | reverse complement strand
TGCGCACCAGGTCGGCCATGAAAATAAAAGACCCCTTGAGTATGCCGATGAGCAGAGGATTTTTGCCCCGGTAATCCATGCTTATCTCGGAGGCCAGCCTCTGCACGGCGCTGTCTATCTCCTGGCTTTTAATCAGCTTTTTCAGCTTGGGAGACATGTCAGGGATTATAGCTGCACGGTAGGACTTTGTCTATTTATTACATCCAGTACTCCCTAACAGGGTCTGCACCGGTCCTTGATTTATATAATTAAATAACCTGTATAATAGGTATTATATGAACATTGATGCTGAAAAAGTAAAAAAACAGGTCGCGGCTATTCTTAAAAAGCACGGCGTTAAAAGGGCGTCTTTTTTCGGTTCTTTCGCGCGCGGGGAAGCCGTGAAGGGCAGTGATCTTGATATCCTAATAGAATTTGAGGGTGAAAAAAGCCTGCTTGATCTTGTCGGGGTGAAGTTGGAAATTGAAGATATGCTGAACATGAATGCAGATGTATTAACCTACGACGCCCTGTTTCCTGCAATCAAGGACAGCGTACTCAAGGAAGAGATGCCAATACTATGAAAGACCCTATAAAAATCGTCGGGCACATGCTTGAAAGCATGGATCTGATACGTGAATACACACGCGGTTTTTCCGTAAATGATTTCCTGGCTAATAGGGAGACTCAGGATGCCGTGATCAGGCGGTTAGAAATCATAGGCGAGGCAGCTAAAAACATGCCGGACGATATTAAAGAACGATATTCGGGCATTGCCTGGCGTAAAATTGCAGGTATGAGAGACGTCCTTATACACGAATATTTCGGCGTTGATCTGAATTTAACCTGGAAAGTGCTTGAGCGGGATTTGCCTGAACTTGAAAGGCAGCTTAAAGAGATACAATAAGACTGAACTGTATTCTCTTGAAGAACTTACAGGAAACGCACAGTCATTTTGAGCGATAATAATCTTTGCCGTGACAGGTTGAAGTGACGTCTCAGCGCTTGGTGACCAGTTTCTTGACCGAGCGGTTGAGGCCTTCCAGGGAGAGGTTGTACATGGGGAAGAGCTTGGCGATAATCTGTACCGTGGGGTAGCTGCGCAGGACCGACGTCTCGGGGTTGAGCCACACAATATGGGTGAAGTGGGCCTTGAACTGCTTGAGCCTTTCGATGCCGGCGTGTTTCTGATACCCGTGGTAATAGAGGTCGCCGAAGCGGTCCATCAGCTCGGAATAGGCCATGCAGGCATCGCCCACAAAGATGACCTTATAGTCGGGCTCCAGGACCTTCAGCAGGTGCTCGATAGAGTCCCCTTTGCGCTGCTGGATATCGCTGTAGAGCACATCGTAGGGGCAGTTGTGGAAGTAATAGTATTTGAATGCGCGGAAATGGCTGAGCGAGTTGGCCGCTGAGAAAAGCTGGCTGCACAGGTCTGCGTATGGCTCCATTGATCCGCCGGCATCCATGATGAGAAGCAGCTTGATGCTGTTCTTGCGGGGTCTTTTCCATTTGAACTCGAGCTCGCCTGCGTTTTTGCAGGTGGCGTCTATGGTCTGGTCCAGGTCAAGCTCGTCCTCGGGGCCGGCCCGGTTCAACTGCCGGAGCTGCTTGAGCGCGACCTTTATCTGGCGGATGTCCAATGTAACGTCGTCCCTGTAGTTGCGGAAGTAACGCAGTTCAGCGATACGGACCGCGCTACGCATACCTCCCGGTCCGCCCACCAGCATGCCCTGGGGATTTTTACCCGAGTGGCCGAAGGGCGATGTGCCGCCGGTGCCTATCCAGTAATTGCCCCCGT
>CAZKOL010000165.1:0-1821 GCA_964554375.1 uncultured Dehalococcoidales bacterium | reverse complement strand
TGCAACCTTCGAAGATTCGTGTAATTTTACATCAGGCGGAACGGTCAAGTAAATACATGCCTGCGGGTCTAATCGATGGCCTCTACGTCCCAGTTGCCGTTTATCCACACTCCTGTGATGTCCTTTACGGGCAGGCCCCATGATTTCACCAGTTTGAGGCAGTCCCTGACCTGGCGGATGTGATCCTCCCTGGACACGGGGTCGCCGGCGCAGTCATCATGCGCAGCGACCAGTATGATCTGCGAGCCGTGAGCGTTGACCGATATCTTGACGCGGGACTTGATCGACTCCACCTGGTCGGGCCTGCCCTGCGACAGCATTTTATCGGGGCCCGGCTCGGTGATCATATCGATGTAATCAAGATCGTATTTGTTTTTCATCCAGTTGATCAGCGGCAGTTGAACGCGGCCGTCCATGCAATTGATGACTGTCCCGAATTTTCCTTTGCTCATCTGTGTATATCCCTCCGGTGTTGTTGTTATGTAAGCTGGCCGCTGATACCCAGGTAAGCGAAATAGATGGCGAAGACGACTATAGTCACCAGCGCCACAGCTGCCGCGAAAATGACCACACGGAAAACCTCGAATTTTTTGCCCAGGAACCCGCCCAGCGACAGCGTGAGGCAGGATAAAAGCACGGCGGCGAAGATGTAGGTCATGATCTTCGGATCAGGCATAGTTCCCTCCTGGCTATTTATTGATTATTTTGTCTGCGATCAGAAGCAGGGCGATGATGACCGCGCAGATGACGATCAGCGTGACCCAGAACATCGGCCTGGCCGTGAAGCTGGCTGCGCCGGCGTCCGTCCTGCGCGCCGGTGACGTGCCGACGGCCGCCTGCTGCCAGTATGTTTTCTGCGCAATAACCGGTCCGGCGGATGTAGCGGCAGGTCCGGCAGTGGGTCCCCAGTTGAAGATAGTGCGGCAGTTCGGGCAGTTGGGATAGCGGTTGTTCAGCGGGCTGCCGCAGACCGGGCAATTGTAAACGAAGGCCTGGCCGCACTCGCTGCATTCAGGCTCTCCCAGCGCGTTGAGTGTACCGCAGATAGGACATTGAAAACTCTGGATCATAATATTCGATTTCTCTGCATCAAAACCTGCGTCTATTGCGCCAGCGTGATAAAGTAGTAGGCTGAGTACACGGCATAGCAGACCACCGCCACCAGGGCGATCACCCCGGCAAAAGTGACCAGCTTGCCCGGGCTGGTTTTCTTGCCCACGAAGGCGCCCAGCGCCAGGAGTACGCAGAAGCCCAGTATGCTGAACAGGACGACGGCCAGCGACTGTGCATTAGGCATTTAACCCTCCTCTAAGGCAGACGATTGATCTATTCCCCCAGGATCTGCAAAATGATCTCACGCGACCTGGGCCGGTTGTCGAAATCGATGATAACGATCTGCTGCCAGGTGCCCAGCGTCAAACGCTTGTTGATAAAAGGTATGTTGATGGAAGGCCCCAGCAGCGAAGCCCGCACGTGCGAGTGCCCGTTGCCGTCGCCCCAGGCTTTGTTGTGCTCGTAATTCATCTGCTCGGGCGTGATGCGCTCCCACATTTCTTTCATATCGGCCACCAGGCCCGGCTCGAACTCCACGGTCGTCACCCCGGCGGTGGAGCCGGGTATGAAAACTGTGACCACGCCGCTGTTGACACCGGAGTTATTTACCTCACGGGCGATCTCCGGGGTAACGTTAATCGTCTCGCCCCGGCCGCCGGTGCTTATCTGTATCCTCTTGCAACTGACAGTCATAATCTAACCTCCTGCCATATTATATCCTTTATATCGAAAACAGGGCCTTCCCTGCAAACCCTCCTCATGCCGCGC
>CAZKOL010000164.1:0-1835 GCA_964554375.1 uncultured Dehalococcoidales bacterium | reverse complement strand
TTGAAAAAGGTAAGTAGTTTTCTTTATTTGTTATTTGTTTATTGTTTGGAATTTGGAATTTGGAATTTGGAATTTCCATAGTGGGGTGCTATTGATATGAAAAGACTATTGGATCACGATCTCAAAAAGCTTTTTAAAAGGGGCGTAAGCCAGATCATCAACGAGGACGAGCTGCTGAAAATGATGCAGTCCGGCCGGCCGCTGCGCCTCAAGCAGGGCTTCGATCCCAGCTTCACCGATATCCACATGGGCCATGTGGTCGGGCTGCGCAAGCTGCGCCAGTTCCAGCAGCTCGGCCACCAGGTGGTGCTCATCGTGGGGGACTGGACGGCCCGTATCGGAGACCCCACGGGACGCTCGGCCACTCGCCCTATGCTCACGGCTGAGCAGGTCAAGGCCAATGCCCAGACCTACATGGAACAGTTCTTCAAGATCGTGGATAAGGACAAGACCGAGGTGCGCTGGCAGAGCCCCTGGTTCGAGAAAGGTATCTTCGGCCTGGAGGATATCATCCGACTATCCAGTAGGTTCACCGTAGCCCAGTTTCTGGCGCGCGAGGATTTCGCCCGCCGCTACGCCGAAGGACATCCCATCGCCATTACCGAGCTCCTTTACCCGCTCATGCAGGGCTATGACTCGGTTATGATCGAGTCGGACGTCGAGTTCGGCGGCACCGACCAGGTCTTCAACTGCATGGTGGGCCGCCAGCTCCAGGAGATGGTGGGGCAGAAACCGCAGCAGGTCTTCCTCATGCCCCTGCTGGTCGGAACCGACGGCGTGCAGAAGATGAGCAAGAGCCTGGGCAACTATATCGGCGTGACCGATCCGCCGGCGGAGATGTACGGCAAGACCATGTCCATCAACGATAGCATGATAATACCGTACCTGGAGCTGCTGACCGATGTGCCGGATGACGAGATCGAGCATTTCAATGCCGGGATGGCCGCCGGGCGTCTTAATCCCATGACGGTCAAGAAGCGCCTGGCCCACGAGCTGGTAAAAGATTTCTGGAGCGTTAAGGACGCCGGAGAGGCGGCCGAAGAGTTCGCCCGCACGGTCCAGCAGAGGGAAGTCCCGGACGATATACCGGAACTCAGGGTTGCCGCCGGATCAACCGCCCTTTTGTCCGCCGAGATATCGCGCGCCGGGCTGGCCAAAAGCCGCTCGGAGGCGCGCCGCCTGCTTGAGCAGAAGGCTATTGAAATCAACGGCAAAACGGTCAATGAAGACCTGGAGATGGGCAAGATCGATGACGGCAGCATCATTAAGGTGGGGAAGCGGCGCTTCATTAAGGTAATCAAATCGTAGGGGCGGGTTTTCAAACCCGCCCGAGTCGAGCGGAGGAGGTCACGAGCGCATCTGAATTCCCATCACTGCCCAAATAATCTATAATTTACGGACTATTCTTCATGGAGGCTCTAACATGCAGTTGAGAATTCCAGGCCCGACACCCTGCCCGGACGAGGTGCTGAAAGCCGGCGGACGCCAGATGATCAATCACCGCGGCAAGGAGTTCGCCGAGATGCAGAACCGGATAACTCCAAAACTACAACAGTGCTTTCAGACCAGGAACGACCTGTTGATCCTCACCACCTCGGGTACCGGCGGCCTTGAATCAGCTGTTGTAAATACGCTGTCACCCGGTGACAAGGTCCTGGGTGTCTCCATCGGTATCTTCGGAGACCGATTCGCCGAGTGCGCAAAGGTCTATGGCGCTGAAGTTATTCCGCTCAAGTATGAATGGGGCCAGGCCGTTAACCCGGACGATGTCAAAAAGGCACTGAAGGACAATCCCGGCGTCAGGGCCGTCATGGTTACGCATAATGAGACTTCAA
>CAZKOL010000163.1:0-1865 GCA_964554375.1 uncultured Dehalococcoidales bacterium | reverse complement strand
CGGTCATGCTCGGGTCCGAGAGAAACGGCGGCGTCATGATGAAGGGCGCCGAGGCCCTGATAAAAAACGCCGAGAAATGGAAGAGCGGCGCCAGGGAACTGGTAGCCGCCTGAGAGAAGCAATGTAGGGGCGGACATTTATGCCCGCCCGCAAAGACAGGGCATAAACAAAAATGTCATTGTGAGGGACGAAGTCCCGCGGCAATCTTGAGGATTGCTTCGCTACGCTCGCAATGACCTGTGTAAGACGGACAAGACTGAAGATCTGTCCGTACAGTGTAGAATCCCTAAAAGGATTTTTTATACATGGCGATAATGGCCGGCCTGTCCAGCGGGACGGGGTGGAACTGAAGCCAGGGCGCCGTTTTAAGGGCATTGTCGGCCAGTATCTCGAAATCCGCCTCTTTCACACCGAGGCTGCACAGCCTTTTGTCCATGCCGACTTTGCCAAGCCAGCTTTGCGTGGCAGCTATGCCGTCGCTCTCTCCGAATACGTTCTGCCCGAGTTTCTTCACGCGTTCCTTGCGGACCGGCAGGGTGTATTTCATCCATTCGATAAGCAGAGCGGCCAGCCCGTCGCCGTGGGTCATATCGTAAAACGCGCTCAGCGCGTGCTCCATCCCGTGCAGCGTCATCAAGCCTGTACCGCCTCCA
The DNA here is from genome assembly GCA_964554375.1 of uncultured Dehalococcoidales bacterium. GTDB lineage: Bacteria > Chloroflexota > Dehalococcoidia > GIF9 > UBA5629 > CAIMUM01. Next base: position 1,212 of record CAZKOL010000163.1, on the reverse strand, counting down.
AGGCTGGCGAATTGCGAGCAGGCTATGGTGCTGGCCCAGGTGAGCCTGGAGCGTCCCTCGACATCATCGAGTTTGGCCAGGACATCAGGCAGCGCTTCGACCACGGTGCGCATGGAGGATTCGCGCAGGCCGTCGTTGATGAGTGTGGATTCGTGTGCCGTGATGTAAGCTTCGCACAGGTGGCAGAAGATATCCACTCCGCCCTGGGCTGTCGTTTTGGCCGGAACTGTTACAGTCAGTGCGGGATCGACGATGGACACCGAAGGATAGGTGGAAGGGTGCATCAGGACTACTTTTTCGTGCTTCTCCCAGTTAGTTATGACCGCCCCGTTGTTGGCCTCGGACCCGCTGGCCGCCACTGTGGGTACAGCCACGATGGGAAGGGCTTTAATCTTGCTGTTGGCTTTGCCCTCGTAGTATGAAAAGATGGGCTCGCCTCCCGCAGCAGCCAGGGCTATACACTTGGATGCATCCATCACGCTTCCGCCTCCCAGCGCGATGACCACCTGCGCTTGTTTATCACGGGCTATCTTTGCAGCGGCGTCGATCGTGGACGTGCGGGGGTTGGGCTCGACCCTGTCGAAAATAACTGCAGCCACACCGTTTGCCGAAAGGTCCCCGTCCGCCTTATCCAGCATACCGGTGGAGCGCATGCTGCTCGATCCCGTGACCAGCAGAGCAACTTTGCCCAGGCGGGCCGTCTCCCTGCCCAACTGCGAAAAACTTCCCGGGCCGATGATAAACCTGGTGGGTATGTGGAACCTGCTTATCGCCATTTGAACTACCTCACTACTCTTTTAATTTGACATTAATGTAGCCCGTGTTAAACCGTTTGCCTCGCCTTTTTTGCTGCGGCCGCTGCCGCCTGCTGGATCTCACTTCGCTCGTTTATGGGCAGCATACAACCGCTGACGCAGGACTTCTTGCAAATGCCATCGCAGGGTTCAATATGCACCGTCAGGTCGGCGCCGCTCAGTTTTTCCCTGACTGCCGCTATCATCTTATCGGTGATTGCGTGAGAATCGCTGACCGTCATGGCCGGGTCAACCACTATATGCAGGTCAATAAATCGTGAGGCGCCGGATTTTCTGATACGCATGCGGTGGATGGAGCGCACCGTAGGATACCAGCTCTTAAGGTAATTTGAAAGCCAGTAGATCTCGTGAGCCGGCGGGCTGGTGTCGATGAGGTCCTTGATCGCATTCACGGTTA
>CAZKOL010000162.1:0-1880 GCA_964554375.1 uncultured Dehalococcoidales bacterium | reverse complement strand
TTGGCTTCGATAATGTGGGAATACGGGCCGCCTTTGATCAGAAAATCGAAATCGTGGACCTTCTTTTCCATGCTGCCTCCTCAGGCTGTTTACTGTGTACGGTATTTAACCCCAACCTGCATTACATGTCAATTTGACAAATAGAACAATTGTTCTTTATGATAGTAGAACAAATGTATTAAAGACTGTGAAAACAGGAGGCGCACGATGTTAGGTGAACTGCATATCAAGAATTTCGCTGTGATCCGGGATATCGCCATGCATTTCGTGCCGGGGTTGAACGTGATCAGCGGGGATGAGGGCACAGGCAAGTCGCTGCTGGTGGATGCGCTGGGTCTGCTGATGGGCGCCAGGGCGCCATCGGGTTTGATCCGTAGCGGCAGCAGGTCTGCTCACGTCGAGGCCATCTTCTGGCCGTCCGAGGTCACGGTCGGCATGATAAAGGGGATACTGGAAGATAACGGCATCGAGCCAGAAGCCAACGGTATGCTGCTTATATCGCGCGATTTCCAGGAGGGTGGCAGGAGCATTGCCAGGGTCAACAACCGGGCGGTGCCGCTTTCCCTGCTGAGGCAGATCGGCCGGCGCCTGGTGGATATACATGGTCAAATGGAATACCTTTCCCTGATGGATGCTTCCAACCAGCTGTCACTGGTCGATAAATACGGTGAGCTGACCGATAAGCGCAGGGAAGTCAGGCGGATTATCGAGGAATTGCGCGCCAGGGAGAAGGCCTTAGCTTCCATGGAACACAGGGAAAAGGATGGTTATATCGACCTGCTCCAGTACCAGGTGGACGAGATAGACGGCGCCGGGCTGGATGAGGTGGATGAGGAGGAGTTGCTCAGGGAGAGGGATATTTACCGCAGGGCAGGGGCCATCAGCGGGGGCTGTCTGGATGCGTACACAACCCTCTATGGCGACGACCGGTCGGTATCCGTTCTGATGCACAGGGCATTGACCTGTTTGAGGGGTATCAGTTCAGCCGATACACGCCTGTCCCAATTCGCTGAGGGTCTGGAGGGTGGGTTGTCCCTAATAGAGGAGACGGCGCGAGATCTGAGATCTTACGCTGAGAACGTGGAAAACAGCCAGGAAAAGCTGGAGGAGATCGAGGCCGGGATCGAGGCGCTTTCGGCTTTAAAACGTAAATACGGCAACAGCATAGACGCCGTGGCGGCCTTCAGGGATAGGGCAGCGGCGGAACTGCTGGAACTGCGCAGCGGCAAGGAGACCATGGCCAGGTTGGAGGTGGAGAGACTGGAGATGAAGGCTGAGGCAGGGAGGAAGGCCGAGGAGCTCTCGCTGGCCCGGCGCGGTTCTGCGGAGAAGCTGGTCAGGCTGGTCAACAATGAGCTCGCCGACCTCGGCCTGGAATGGGCCAGGTTCGATATCATGCTTTCGCGTAAAGAGGATAGGGACGGGCTCTCGGTGGCGGGCGGCAAAGCGTATGCCTACACGGGGGACGGCATAGACCGGCTGGAATTCCAGGTTGCCACCAACCCCGGCGAACCCGTCAGGCCCATGTCCGCCATAGCGTCCGGCGGCGAGACCAGCCGCATTGTGCTGGCAGTGAAGAGCGCGCTTAAGATAGCGGACCCCATCCCGACACTTGTTTTCGACGAGATAGACATGGGTGTGGGAGGCAGGAGCGCCGACTCAGTAGGACGGAAGCTGGCCAGCCTTGCCGGCTTCCACCAGGTGCTGTGCATAACACACCTGCCCCAGATCGCCTGTTTCGGTGACACGCATTTTAAACTGAATAAGGTCATCGAGGATGGAAGGGCATCCAGCACGGTCGAGACAATCGAGGGACAGGACCGTGTAAGAGAGCTGGCGGTCATGCTCGGGTCCGAGAGAAACGGCGGCGTCATGATGAA
>CAZKOL010000161.1:0-1883 GCA_964554375.1 uncultured Dehalococcoidales bacterium | reverse complement strand
ACGCCAGGAACGGCTGGCCCGTGGCCGAAGGACAGGAGAGGATAGGCCTGCTGGTGGGGAAAAACGGGTAAGAGAGCCCGGGAATAGTCTTGATTTGCCCGATGAGATATACTAATTAAATCTTTCCGTCATTGCGAGGAGAGAAGCGACGAAGCAATCTGGTGGTTTCGCATCATTACACCCAGGATTGCTTCGCTTCGCTCGCAATGACGTGTTAATCTGTAGTGGCGGGTTTTTAAAGCCGCCCGCTGAGAGGAATGACATATGAATCTATCGAAGCGCATGGACAGGATACCGCCCTACCTGTTTGTGGAGATAAACAGGAAGATCGCTGAAAAGCGGGCCAGGGGCGAGGATGTCATAAGCTTCGCCATCGGCGATCCTGATATTCCGACGCCGCAACATATAATCAATGGCCTCTGCCGTGCGGCGCAGGACCCGGCCAACCACCGCTACCCGGAGACCTACGGGATGCGGGAGCTGTGCAAGGCCATAGCCGGCTGGTATAAGTCGCGTTTTGGTGTCTCGCTGGACTGGGAGCCCACCAGCGAGGTATTGCCCCTGATCGGCTCCAAGGAAGGCATAGGGCACATGTCCTTCTGCCTGCTGGACCCGGGCGACGTGGCGCTGGTGCCCGACCCGGGGTACCCCGTCTATTCGGTCAGCACGCTACTGGCCGGCGGTGAGGTCCACTATATGCCGCTGATGGAGGGCAACGGTTTCCTGCCCGACCTCGACGCCATACCGGCCTCGGCTCTCAAGAAAGCCAAGGTGCTGTGGATATGTTATCCCAACAACCCCACCGGCGCCGTGGCCGAGCCTGCCTTCTTCGAGAAGGTGGTCAAGTTTGCCCAGAAGAACAATATCGCCGTCTGCCACGACGCGCCCTACACGGAGGTAGCCTTTGACGGCTACAGGCCGCACAGCTTCCTCGAGATACCGGGCGCAAAGGAAGTGGGTGTCGAGTTTCACTCGCTCTCGAAGACTTATAACATGACCGGCTGGCGTATCGGCATGGCCGTAGGCAACCGCAGCATGATCGATGCGCTCTTCCGATTCAAGTCAAACCTGGATTCGGGCATCCCTCAGGCCATCCAGCTGGCGGCTGTCGAGGCGCTGACGGGAGACCAGGGCGATATCGCCGCCCGCAACAAGAAGCTGCAGGCCCGCCGGGATAAGATGGTGGAGGCGCTGCGCAACATCGGTTTAAGTGTCAGCAGTCCCAGGGCAGGGTTCTATATCTGGGCCGGGATACCGCAGGGATACACCTCGGTGCAGTACGTGGCCGAGCTGCTGGACAGGGTTGCCGTAGCGGTTACGCCGGGCGCCGGCTATGGGAAGGCGGGAGAGGGCTATGTCAGGGTGTCTATCACACAGCCCGACGACCGTTTCGATGAGGGTGTGAGGCGGCTGCTGACGCTCAGTAAAAAATAGACGGCGCGCAAAATCACCAATGGTAAAGACGACCTACAGCACACAGGAGAGAAGGGAGCGCGCTGTACTTGTGGGCGTGGAGGTGGCAAACAGGCGGGACAGGTGGTCCCTGGCCAGTTCGCTGGACGAATTAAACCAGCTTGCCAGAACGGCCGGGGCTGATGTGGTGGGCAGGCTGACGCAGAAGCTTGAGCGCCCGTCATCGACCCATTATATAGGCGCCGGCAAGATGCAGGAGCTGATCGAGCTCAAGCAGGAGTTGGATTATGACACCGTTGTTATCAACGATGAGCTTGCGCCCAGGCAGCAGCGCAACCTCGAGGAGGCGCTGGAGGTAAAGGTTATCGATAGGACGGCGCTTATACTGGACATATTTGCCGCCAGCGCCAGGACCCGGGAAGGCAAGCTGCAGGTGGAGCTGGCGCAGCATGAATACCTGCTGCCCAGGC
>CAZKOL010000160.1:0-1888 GCA_964554375.1 uncultured Dehalococcoidales bacterium | reverse complement strand
GTAAGCTCTTATACCTGATTTATCTGCAAGCTCGCCGGCAGCTAAGGTCAGCTTGAGGAGTGATGGGGGCAGGCGCTCAATCAATCCTGTGGCCTGCATTCAGGTCTCCAAAGATATCTGTTTCAATATGTCGGTTGCCTTTTCCCGGGTGATGAACCTATCGTAGATCCAGAGCAGTATGTTTGCCAGCGCAAAGACAATGAAACCCGCCAGGCCGGTCAGCCCGACCGTAAGGTCGCTCCCCCCGGCGATGAGAATAATGGCCAGGCCGGGGACGGCGTTGATGGCGCCGTGGAAGATGGAAGCGGCGATTACGGAGCGTGACTTGATGCGGATATAGCTAAAGAGCGGCGCGATGAGTATCGTCCAGGCCGTCATCAGCAGTACGCCGAGCTGCGGATTCTGCGGATAGTTGAGTCCCAGCAGGATCAGCGGTGCGTGCCAGACTCCCCAGATGAACCCGATCAAGGCCGATGATTTCCAGAAGCCCATGAAGCCCAGTTCTTTTAGCAGGAAGCCGCGCCAGCCCAACTCCTCGCCGAATCCCAGGATGGCGTTGGTGGTAGTGCCCGAGATTAGAGCCAGCGCCACTATCAGCCAGACCGGGTGCACCGGCATAGAGGCCAGCTGCTGCCTGGCCTGCTCCATCTGCTCCGGGCTGAGGGTGGAAGCCAGGGAATCCATAAAGCCCGACATGTCAGGTGTGAACGTTACCCCCGGTATGAGCAGGCTGACTCCCATTACGGCAAAGGCGATTATCAGGGGCAGGAACCATGCTACGAAGAACCACCTGTTGACTTTGAAGGAGATGCCCAGGGGTTGGGCCAGAGGCTGTTTGAGAATAGCTTTCTGTATGACGATCGTCACGATCATGGGCACGAACATGTAGGCGGCGCCCAGCAGCATGATGCCGATGCTATCGACCTTGCCTCCCATGGTGATAAAGAGGAAGACCAGCGCCCAGTCGATGAAGAATGTAAGCAGTATGAAGAGCAGTATTTTTTTGGTGCGTAAACTCATTAAACTTTTCCCTTAATCCTTTTTACAGGTCGGGGACTATCTGTCCCCTGCTGTCGCGGTGGAATGAGCAGCAGCCTTCGACCGCCTGGAGCTGTTCCATGATGCCGAAAGCCGTCAGGCTGCCCCCTGCCTCGATTGTTGTATTCAGTGCGGGGTTGATGATTATTTCACCGTTTTTTTCTCTGATTGCCAGGATGCGCACGCCGGCAAATTTCTCCTCGATGTCCTTTATGCTTTTACCAATCAGGGTGGAATTCTCGTTGATATAGACTTCTTCAACCAGGTATTCACCCTGTTTGTTGGCCAGGACCGTCTCGATGAACTGGACCGTGGCAGGCCTCAGCGCCAGCCGTGCCATTTGCTGGCCTCCGATTACCTCGGGCAGGATAATATGGGTGGCGCCGGCCTGCTTAAGCCTGCGTACCGCATCATTGTTGTTGGCGCGTCCGATGATGGTTAGCCTGGGGTTGATCTCGCGTGCGGTCAGCACCGCGTAGGTGTTGTAAGCATCGTCTCCGAATGCGGTAATCAGTCCCCTGGCCTTATCGATGCCGGCGTGTTTAAGCACATCATGGCTTGTGGCGTCGTCCATTATACACAGGCAGCCGTCCTGAATTGCCTTGGTATAGCTATTTAAGCTGTGGTCGATGACCACAAAGTTGGATTTTTGCTGTTTGAGGGTACCGGCAATAGCCTCACCCACGCGGCCGTAGCCGCACAGCACAAAGTGGTTGTCAAGCTTCCTGATCCTGGCTTCCATACGGGACCTCCTGAACGATCCGAACTCACTATCGAGAGTCGCCTGCACGATGCTGGTGAGAATATAGAAAGCTGTACCGACTCCAAGCAGCGCGAGAATTATGGTAAA
>CAZKOL010000159.1:0-1904 GCA_964554375.1 uncultured Dehalococcoidales bacterium | reverse complement strand
GCGGGCGACAACATGATAGCCGTGGCCATCGCCGCCGTCATCGGCAGGCTTTTCGGCGATGCTAAGAAATCGGGTAACAACCCCCTCAAGCATACGCGGCTGATCATCCTTTCATTCGACGCCGAGGAGTGCGGCTTACGCGGCGCCCGAGCCTGGATCAAACGCCATCTCGAAGAGCTAAAAAAAACAAAGACCTACGCGCTCAATATGGATACCATATATAAGCTTAAGAGCCTCAACTTCTTCGACGCCGACCTCAACTCGACGGTCAAACTCTCGAAGGAGATGGCGCAGCAATGCGTGGATATCGCGGGGGCACTGGGCTACAACGCCTTTATCTCGCGCATGTCGCCCGGAGGTGGCAGCACCGACGCCGCGGCCTTCGGCGAGGCCGGCATCGAGGCAACCAATCTCTGCGCTATGAGCTTCATGGTCAAGGATTATGACCAGAACTGGGTATATCATACTCACAACGATTTCAGTAAATATATCGAGCCGGAGGCCGTGGAGGCCTCGCTCAAGGTGGTACGGGAGTACATCCTGAGGAAAGATTCAGCCGCGTAGATTATTACAGCCCTGCATGCGTATAAATCCTGCTCAAGGAGTGATTACTTGCAGCCCGGGGACATCAATTATCTGCTTTATCCTGAATCGGTGGCCGTGGCCGGCGCCTCGGCCAGCCCCGACAAGTTCGGCTACCGCGTCCTCTTCAACATAGTTAAAAGCGGGTTTGAGGGACGGGTCTGCCCCGTCAATCCGCGCGAAGTCCGGGTGTTGGGGCTGGAATCCTTCCCGTCCGTGGCGGATATCCCGGGCGAGGTCGACCTGGCCGTTGTCACGGTGCCCACGGCCGGCGTGAAACAGGTCATCCAGGACTGCATACGCAAGGGCGTTAAGGCAGCCATCGTGATCACCGCCGGCTTCTCCGAGGTCGGCGGCCAGGGGGCCGTGCTTGAAGCCGAGATAGGCGACATTGCCCGCCGGGCGGGATTGGCCCTGGCCGGGCCTAACTGCGTGGGTCTGATCAGCACGCACGCTAAACTCTACTGCCACATGATGCCGGTCTACCCCTCCAAAGGCTCGATTGCCATCGTGGCGCAGAGCGGCAGCGTGGCCGATATGATAGCCAGCCAACTCGGCGATCGCGGACTGGGCATAAGCCACCTCATCAGCGCCGGCAATGAGGCTGTGCTGCGTGTGGGGGATTACCTGGACTGCCTGGCCGGGGACGACAAGGTTTCGGTTGTACTGGCCTACATCGAGGGTATCAGGGACGGCCGCCGCTTTATGCAGTCGGCGAAAAAGGTAACGGCCCGTAAGCCGCTCATCGTATTGAAGGCGGGAGGCACGGCAGCCGGTGCGCGGGCAGCAATGTCACACACGGCCGCGCTGGCGGGCGACGACCAGATCATTAATAGTCTTCTGCGCCAGGCCGGCGCCATCAGGGTAGACGATATGGACGCCATGGTGGATGCCGCGGCGGCCTTCAACGGCCAGCCGCTGCCGCGGGGCAACCGCGTCGGCATCATAGCGCCGGGAGGTGGCTGGGGAGTAATGACCGCCGACGCTTGCACGCGAAGTGGGCTGGAAGTACCTCCGCTCGACCCGGCCACGCTGGATAAATTGAACTCCGTCCTGCCCCCCATCTGGTCTCATGGCAACCCCGTGGATACGGTCACAGGTGTGAAGGGAGATGCCGCCGGGATGGTGCAGGCGTTGCTGGAAAGCCCTGCCATCGACGGACTCATCGTGCTGGGCATAGTGGCCGGCGTGCAATCGATGTGGAAGTATATCGAGGCCGGGGAGGGAGGCGGCGCCATGTCGGACGGTTTCGCCCGCGGGGCCGTGGAGAATTTCGAAGGTTACTACCGGGAGATGATGGCGCTGAAAGAGCGCTACGGCAA
>CAZKOL010000158.1:0-1908 GCA_964554375.1 uncultured Dehalococcoidales bacterium | reverse complement strand
CCCCAGCCGTCAGAGAGGTTCAGCGAGTTCTACCTGCTGGGCGCGCAGGGAAAAGCAGCGGATTACCCATCGCAGACCGTGTCCGGCCAGCCTGTGAGTGTGATCGTGGGTATCATTAACCACGAGGGGCGACCATCTGATTATACAGTCCTTATCAAGGAAAATGATGCTATAATCAAGTCGGTAACGGTGGGCAAATTGAAGGACGGACAGAAATGGGAGCAGCCGGTGGAATTTTCACTGAATAATGCCGGGGACGGCTGCAGGGTGAATTTCTATCTCTATACAGACGGCGGGGCCGTGCCACACATAAAAGACCCGCTGGTATTGATCATGAAGGTAACGGAGAACTGAGAAAATGTGCGGAATCATCGGATATTGCAGCAAGAACGGCAAGGCTGCCGCAGTGATCTTTGAAGACCTCAAGCGCATGGAATATCGCGGCTACGATTCATCCGGTGTAGCCATGATATCCAACGGCAAACTGCTGGTGAAGAAGGGCGTGGGCAAGCTGGAGGAGGTTAACAAGAAATACAGGCTGGACGCTATGCCCGGCAGCGTGGGCATCGGGCATACGCGCTGGGCCACGCACGGGGGCGTCACACAGATAAATACCCACCCCCACTGCGATTGCGGCAACGAGATCGCCGTAATCCATAACGGCATCGTTGACAACTACCAGGAGATGCGCAAAGACCTGATCAAGCGCGGGCACCGTTTACTCTCCGAGACCGATACCGAGGTCATACCTCACGAGATAGAGGACGAGATGAAGAAAGGGCACTCGCTCGAGGAGGCCGTGATGGCGGTGGCCCCCAGGCTGATAGGTTCGTACGCCTTCCTCGCCATCAGCGCCAAAGAGCCCGGTAAGATCGTGGGCGCCCGCAAGGGCAGCCCGCTGGTGGTCGGCCTGGGCAAGAATAAGGCCTTCGCAGCCAGCGACTCGCTGGCGCTGGCCGGCCAGATAGACCATCTTTACATGCTGGGCGAAGGCGAGATAGTGGTCCTCACCGCCGGCAAAGCCATTTTCTACGACTCCACAGGCCGGCAGATCAGTAAAAAGTCGACTAAGCCCGATGCCGCCTGGAATGAAAACGACAAAGGCGGCTACGAGTACTTCATGCTCAAGGAGATCATGGAGCAGCCCGAGACCCTGATGGCTGCTGCGCGCCAGGACAAGGACGTTTTCACAGCGGTGGCGCTGGATATGCTGAGGGCCGACCAGATCATAGTCACGGCCTGCGGTTCCTCGCGTTACGCCGCCCTGGTGGGCCGCTACCTCTTCTCCAGCGTGGGCAAGAAGTTCTGCGAGGTGGTGATGGCGTCCGAGTTCCAGTACTTCGCCGACTCCGTAGACAGGAACACGCTGGTGCTGGCCATATCGCAGAGCGGCGAGACCCTTGACGTGATCGACGGCGTGGAGCTGGCGCGCAAGGCAGGCGCCAGGATAGTCTCAATCATTAACCGGCCCCAGTCACTGCTGGGCGAGATCAGCCACAATGTCCTGTACCTGAACTGCGGCCCCGAGATCGGAGTGGCCGCCACCAAGTCGTTTCTCAACCAGCTGGCCGTCTTTTACCTGCTTGCTTTTTCCATGGTGCATTCGTTCGGTATGGCAGTCGACAACATACGCAAGGTCAGCCGGCAGGTGGCCAGGGCCATCGACTGGAACAATGATGAGATAGCCAGGATCACGCAAACTTACCACGACAAGAACGATTTCTATTATATCGCCCGCGGCATCAATTTCGCCATAGCCTCGGAGGGGGCGTTGAAGCTGAAAGAGATATCCTATATCCATGCCGAGGGCATGCCTGCCGGCGAGCTCAAGCACGGCACGCTTTCGCTGATCGAGGAGGGCACGCCGGTGCTGGTGATCTGTCCCGGGGACTACACCTACAATGAGAC
>CAZKOL010000157.1:0-1930 GCA_964554375.1 uncultured Dehalococcoidales bacterium | reverse complement strand
TGAGGCGCCTTGTATCAGAATGTTTCCGCTGGTGCGGACGTGAAAAAACTGTGCGCATGCTGGATGAACTCAAACGCCTGGGATTCGAATACACGACAAAATCGGGTACCACCATATCGGCCAGGGATATCGAAGTTCCCAAGGTCAAGCAGAAGCTGATGAGCAGGGGAGATGAGGACATCGCCATCCTGCATAGCCAGTACAACAAGGGCCTCATTACCGAGGAAGAATACGAAGCGCAGGCTATTGATGTATGGACGCGCACGACTAACCAGATAGAGGAAGAGATCAAGAAATCCCTGGACAGGTATGGCGGTGTCTACATGATGGCCAATTCGGGAGCCAAGGGTAACATATCGCAGATCAGGCAAATGGCGGGCATGAGGGGACTCATGACCGACCCCTCCGGACGCATCATACCATTCCCCATCAAGGCGAGCTTCAGAGAAGGGCTATCTGTGATGGAATACTTCATGTCCACCCACGGGGCACGTAAGGGACTGGCCGATACAGCTCTCAGGACATCGGATGCCGGTTACCTGACCCGCCGCCTCATAGATGTGGCGCAGGATTTGATTATTTTAGAAGACGATTGTGGGTACTCAGGTGAGGGGCTCGTGTTCTCAACCCTCTACAGTGAAAAGGAGAAAGGACTACTGCCGTCATTTGAAGAGCGGATCAAGGGACGCCTGGCTGCCAGGGACATCGTGGATACCAAGACCGGAGAGATCGTAGTGCCAAAGAACGAGATGATCGATGAGGGCAAGATAAAGCAGATCGTCCAGGCCGAGATTAAAGAGGTAAGCATAAGGTCGCCGCTCAACTGCAATTCTAAGCGCGGTGTCTGCCGCCACTGTTACGGGCGCGACCTTTCCTCTACTGAACTGGTTAAGATAGGAACGGCCGTAGGGATTATCTCAGCTCAAAGTATCGGTGAACCCGGTACGCAGCTTACACTGCGTACCTTCCATACAGGCGGCGTGGTGGGCATGGACATCACCACTGGTTTGCCGCGTGTGGAAGAGCTTTTTGAGGCCAGGGTCCCCAAGGGTAAGGCTATCTTGACAGAGATAGACGGAACTGTGAACCTGAATGAGGTTGTCGAGGAGGGCATTCTTAAGAGACGCGAGATCATCATCACGCATGTTGAAAAATATCCCATTGAATACGATATTCCTGCCGGCTACAAGGTTACGGCAGAGAACAACGCGTATGTCAGAGGGGGCGACATCCTGGCCGAGCCTGATGCCTCGCTGGTTAAATCAGGCGAGCAGGGGCTCAAACCTTTGCTTGCGCGGGTAGATGGCGTGACCATGGTCGGGGACGGTAAAATCATCTTGACCTACGAGGAAAAAGATGAGCGTAAATACGATGACATACCGGTGACCGCGCACATACTGGTCCGGCAGGGTGATTACGTGCGTGCGGGAGACAAGCTTATCGAGGGCGTCAAGGACCCCCAGGACATCCTCCATATCAACGGCCGGCAGGAAGTGCTGCGTTACTTGATAGACGAGGTGCAGAAAGTGTACCGCTCACAGGGCGTTAACATAAACGACAAACACATTGAGACCATTGTCAGGCAGATGCTGAGAAGGGTCAGGGTGGAGTTCTCAGGGGATACCGACCTGCTGGTGGGTGACCTGGTAGACAGGCTCGATTTCGAGAACATCAACGCCATGATGGAAGCTGAAGGCGGTGACCAGGCTGTGGCGCGGCCGGTGCTGCTGGGCATTACCAGAGCATCGCTCAACACCGACAGCTGGCTGGCAGCGGCCTCATTCCAGGAGACGACAAGAGTGCTGGCTGAAGCGGCCATCTGGGGCAAGACCGACAGGCTCCACGGGCTCAAGGAAAACGTCATCATCGGTAAGCTGATACCCTCTACCATAACCCTTACACAAAAGCTGGGTAAGCCGGTCAACAGGTT
>CAZKOL010000156.1:0-1975 GCA_964554375.1 uncultured Dehalococcoidales bacterium | reverse complement strand
CAGCTTCCTGATATCCGCTCTGCCGGACTCCAGCTTCTCCATCATGTCCAACAGCACGTCGTCCTTTTTATCGAGGCTTGCCTTGAGCATGCCTGCCTCCTGCTCGTAGCCGACCAGTTCCTTGGGATTCTTTATCTTGCCGCTATACAGCTTATCGCTGATACGCTTGACCTGAGCCCTCAGCGCCTCAGCTTCCGCATCGAGCTCTTTATACTGCTTCTCGATCCCTGCCCACTCACCTTCCGCCACCTTCAGTGTGGCTTGAGCCTGCTCAAAACGATCGTTACGGCGAATACGCAGGTCCATTTCCTCAAGCTGCTTGATGTAACCCTGGATGGAAAGCTCTACCTGCTGCAATTCGAAAACACGTTTAGCCAAGCTCATATCGGGAAATGATACGTCAGGGCAATTTATATGTCAAAGCCGTGCAGGCGGCTAATGCGGGTAGTCGAGCATCACAACCTGTGTGCTGGCAGGGATATTGGTCCTGGTTACGACAAGCTTGGGCTGCGAGGCCAGTTCCTTGATGCCGAGCTCCTTAAGAAATCTCTCAGGAAATTCAAGGTCGGCTTGCTCCGCCGCTGTTTTATAATGCATGGGTATCACATAGCCGGGGTTGAGGTTCCTCACCAGGTCTGCCGCCGCCTGGGCCCAGATGGTGGAATGTCCCCCCACCGGCACGAAGAGCACGTTGATGTTACCCAGTTCACCCGTCACCTCGGGAGTGAGCGAGTGGCCGAGGTCACCCAGGTGGCAGAGTGTTACACCCTCCATCTCGATCACGTAGACCGTATTCTTGCCCGATTTTTTACCCTGCACGTCGTCATGATAGGCGGCAATGCCCGTGATGTAGGTGTCTTTTATCTCATATTCGCCGGGTCCCTTGATGGCGCGGTACCCCTCCTGCAGCGTGTCCAGATAGGAATGGCCGGGATGCGCATGGCTGATGGCCACTATATCCGCCTGGATCTTGCCCAGCGAATAGCCGGTTGTGTCGGGACAGGGATCGATCAATATAACCGCTTCCTTGCCCTTAATGCGGAAACAAGAGTGGCCAAACCAGGTTATTTCCATATCGCAATCCTCGCTATCTGACGGTGATTTGAACCGGGGCTTAATTGTAGCAACACATCCGGAAAACAGCAATTGCCAGATGTCGTTTTAGCTTTGTGCTATAATCCCTGCCGTGAATATTCTTGCCTTCGAGACATCCTGCGACGAGACTGCTGCAGCAGTCGTAAAAGACGGGGATACCATCCTCTCCAATGTGATCTCGTCTCAGGTGGACATACACGCCAGGTACGGCGGCATCGTGCCCGAAGTGGCCTCGCGCCAGCACCTGCTCGCAATAACACCTGTGGCCGAAAAAGCGCTGAGCGAAGCGGGGCTTACCCTGAAACAGGTCGACGCCATAGCTGCCACCATGGGTCCGGGCCTGGCGGGGTCCCTAATTGTGGGCGTTAATTTCGCCAGGGCAGTATCACAGGCGGAAGACCTGCCTTTTATCGGCATCAATCACCTGGAGGGCCATATATATGCCAACTGGCTATCCGGCGCCAGGCCCGAGTTTCCCTGCCTCTGCCTGATCGTATCCGGCGGGCACAGCGACCTGATTTTAATGGCAAATCACGGCAGCTTCCGCCGTCTGGGCAGCACGCGGGATGATGCGGCCGGCGAAGCTTTTGACAAAGGAGCAAGGATCCTGGGGCTGCCCTACCCGGGTGGTCCGTCTATCCAATCGATCACCGGGGGCATAACAACCCCCCTGTCGCTTCCGCGCGCCTGGCTCAAGGGCAGCGACGATTTCAGCTTCAGCGGAGTTAAAACCGCGCTGCTGCACATGGTGGAGGAGAAAGGAGAGCGCGAAGAACGGTGGGTGAAAGAGGCGGCAGCGGCGTTCCAGCAGGCAATTATCGATGTGCTGGTCGGCAAGACCATACAGGCTGCCTTGAGGACCGGAGTAAAGCAGATAATA
>CAZKOL010000155.1:0-1992 GCA_964554375.1 uncultured Dehalococcoidales bacterium | reverse complement strand
GGGTTGGTCCAGTACTGGAAGGGGCCGTCGTTGAGGCCGATGCGCCATTCGTCGCCCATCATGCCGATGCCGTGCTCGAACCCGGGAACCAGGTAATCCTGGAAACCCCTCTCCTCGGCAAATGCCAGCATCTCGTCCGCCAGCCTGGTGGGGGATATGCCTGCTTTGTAGGTGATCAGCACCTGCTTCATGAGGTCCACGAAGTTCTTGGCGTGCCATAGCTGTCGCTTGGTGGCCTTGCCCAGGAAATAGTTGTGTGAATGGTCGCCCAGGCCCAGCCTGAACATGGCGTGCAGATCCACCATCAGGGGGTCGCCTGCCTTGAGCTTCCTCCTGCTGGCCGGTGTGCAGGCGCCCGCTGCCAGGCCTGACCTGTAGCCGGAGGCGATCTCGTTGCCGCCCGTGAACGACCACTCCCACTCGCTGCCGGCCTTGCGCATGGCGTAAGCCGCCAGGCCGCCCACCTCGGTCTCAGTCATCTTCTGGAAGCCGCCGTCCTTGATGACAGCGTATACAGACTTGTGCCCCACATCGACGATACGTGAAGCCTCGCGGAAGCGATTAATGGTGCCCTCGTCCTTGATAAGAGAGAGTCTGTCTATGATGTCATGGGCATTCTTGAAGGTGGCCTTTGGCAGCGCAGCCTTGAGCATGACGAACTCGAAGAGGGTCAGGTGCCCCTCGGGCAGGTAGTTGCCCATGCCGGTCTCCATGCCGATAATGCCCTTTCCACCCTTAAGGTAAGGCTTCATCAGCATGCTCAGAACTGACACCTGATCCTGGCCGCCCATGGGTCCGTAGCCTAGTACGTGGTCCTCGTCCAGCCAGGAATCGTCGGCCACGCGCGCGGCGTCGATGACGAAGGTGACGGCGGTGGGCAGGCCTTCGGGCGGGATAACTACGTAAGTACGCCAGGGACAGAAGGCGTCGAGTATCCATGACATGGTGCGCAGGCGTGAGCCCAGGTAAACGTCGATGCCCTGTTTGGCCATCTCCTTTTGCACGGCCTTGACTCTCTTGGGATTATCAACAAAATAGGGATCATCCTTGGCCAGTTTTTTAATCGGCATTTATATGTCCTCCAGCTCTAATATTCCGTTGGCACGGTGGCGATGATTTCATTCAACCTGTCGACAGTGGGAGACAGGGTCAGGGCCTTGACCAGGTTGCCCTTGAGCAGCATCTTGCCTGACATCAGCGCGGCGCGCGCCTTAAGCTCAGCCCTTGAGATCCTGGCGAAAACTTCGTAATCGGACGTAATGGAGAATTCGGCTTTGGGTGGTTTGCCCTCGACGATAGAGACGTTTTCAACCACCCCGTTCACGAGCTTGTAATAGACGGCCCTGGTTTTGCCGTCCGGGCACTTGTTGTAAACGGTCAGCATAGAGGAGGTGATGTTCTTCATTTTCTCGGGTGTAAGGGTTTTCTTGCACCTCCTGCAGACCTCGTCCGCCCACTCCTTGCTCAGGTACTTGAATTTCTTTTCAGGCATTTGGGACCTCCTTTAAATTATTGCTGCTTTAAAAAGTCTAATATCAGACTGTTGACCTGGTTGGGCACTTCTACCTGGGGGTCATGGCCGATGTCGTTAAGCTGCTTGAATTCAACGTTGGGCAGCGCCTTCTGTATGGCCTGCGCCATCTGAGGTGTGATGTCGTTATCCGCTGTGCCCCAGATCAACAGTATCTTGTGGTCCTGCTTGCCGACCTTTTCGTAATCGGCCGTGTAATCAGCCCATGCATCGCTGCGGGCCGCGGCCAGCGATGCCTTCTCGAAGCCTTTGAACTGGGTCTGGTCATTGAACTGCTTAGCGTACTCTGCAGCTTTGGGCGATTTCTGCATGAGTTGAGCTGCCCGGTCCGACATGACCTTGACGGCTATCAACCGTGTGAGGAACTCTCCCACCACAGGTATCCTCATCAACTTGAAGTTGGTGTCGTTCGCGATCGAGTTGATCATCGGTGCAATCAGCACCAGGTCCTTGACCCGGTC
>CAZKOL010000154.1:0-1995 GCA_964554375.1 uncultured Dehalococcoidales bacterium | reverse complement strand
CTATTTCGCTTATGCTTCCAATATGAGCCGCAAGCAGATGGCCGAGCGCTGCCCCGAGGCCAAAGCCAGGGCTGTAGCCACGCTGCCCAATTTCAAGCTCGTTTTTACCGGCTATTCGCGGCTGCGCAAAGGCGCGGTGGCCACGATCCGGGGTTCACAGGGCGACAAGGTCATGGGCGCTGTTTACGAGATAAGCGAGGCCGGACTGCGCAAACTGGACAAACACGAAAACTACCCTGTTGACTACAGGCATCTGGATGTGCGCGTTTTCACGGACGGCGGCGAATCATTCGATGCCGTGACCTTCATCAAGGCCAGGATAGAGGAAGAAGGCCAGCCTTCCGCCGAATACCGCGCCGTCATACAGCAGGGTTATCGCGATTGGGGCATTATCTGAGCCGGCGGGCTAATTGCCCTCTGTGATAACCACCTCGTTCATCTTATCGCCGTTAACCAGCTTCTTCAGCACGTCCATGCCCTGCGTAAGCTGACCGAAAACCGTGTGTTTGCCGTTCAGGTGAGGTTGCGGCGTATAGCAAATAAAGAACTGGCTGCCATTGGTATTGGCCCCCGAATTGGCCATGGACAAAGAACCGGCCTGGTGGGTGCGCGAGCTGAACTCATCCTGGAATGTATATCCCGGACCGCCGGCGCCGGTGCCGCTGGGATCGCCTCCCTGCGCCATGAAATCAGGAATCACGCGGTGAAAGGTCAGCCCGTTGTAAAAGCCCTTGCGCGCCAGGGTGACGAAGTTGTTGACCGTGACCGGGGCGTCCTGAGGGTAAAGCTCCAGCGCCAGGTCTCCCCTGGCGGTCTTAATCAGAGCGGTGTATTTTTTATTCACATCGATCGTCATAGGGATGGGTGAATTGTAGCTTTTAGGGGGTTGAGACGGCATTTTAATTACTCCTGTCATAAACAACGTTAAAATCAACCCTAATAGCACCAGGGCTATTATGATCGGAATTATTACGGCCTTGTTTTTATACCAGGCCTTTTTCTGGACCTTGTTTTTCCTGGATCGTTTTTTTGACATATCAACTATCGTCATCCTTAATAATTTAAATTTGACTGTCTCTTTTCATAAACAGGGTGCTGCCCTGCGGCAGCACCCCAGGATGTCTATTTATTAAGAGCCTATATTCTACCAGCTTCCAAATACCGATGTGTAGCCCAGCGCCAGCCTGACCAGCATATACCCCAGAAAGACGACGCCCAACAGAAAGATCCACAGGCAAAGCATACGCCAGAAAAGACCCCAGGCCAGTCCCCACGTCGGTTTCACATCAAGTTGCCTGTGATGATGGCTGTCGGGGGCCACGGCCGGTGTCACCGCCTGCTGTGGCATCGCCATTCCTGTAACGATGGAGGGCGGAGCAGCTATGCCGGTTACGATGGGCATATGGGGAATCTGACGCTGGCCACTACCCAGGTGTGCTCCACAGGATACACAGAACTGCTGGTTGGCAGCATTCTGTGAGCCGCAATTCTGGCACGTTACCATTTGCTGCATATTTCACCGCCTGAGCTTTACTTTCCTGCATTATATACGCGGTTAACCTCTATAGCAAGACCCTCCGCCTCCCCATGACAGGCCTGTGCTATAATCACGGCATGCGCATAGCTGAAATGGGCGAATTTGGACTTATTTCAAAGATAGCCGCTCTTATCGATGAAAAGGGCGACAGGCAGTCGCCGGCCTACAGGGATTTGCTGCTCGGCATCGGAGATGACGCAGCCGCCTGGAAGAGCCCCGGCGGCACCGAGCTAATTACTACCGATATCCTGGTGGAAGAGGTACACTTCGATTTCGCTTATACCGGCTGGAAAGACCTGGGCTGGAAATCTATGGCCATTAATATCAGCGACATAAATTCGATGGGCGGAAGGCCGCGCTATGCCCTGGTTTCACTGGCGCTGCCGGGCCGCGGCGAGGTTTCGGACGTTCTCGACCTGTATCATGGAATACTGGAGATATCCAATATTTACGGTGTA
>CAZKOL010000153.1:0-2078 GCA_964554375.1 uncultured Dehalococcoidales bacterium | reverse complement strand
TGCCGTGAGGTGTTAGGTTAAGTCCTGCAACGAGCGCAACCCTCGTCGCTAGTTAATTTCTCTAGCGAGACTGCCCGTATAACGCGGAGGAAGGTGGGGATGACGTCAAGTCAGCATGGCCCTTACATCCTGGGCTACACACACGCTACAATGGGTGATACAATAGGTTGCAATAGAGCGATCTGGAGCCAATCCAAAAAATCATCCTCAGTTCGGATTGCAGGCTGAAACTGCCTGCATGAAGTTGGAGTTGCTAGTAACCGCAGGTCAGCACACTGCGGTGAATACGTTCTCGGGCCTTGTACACACCGCCCGTCACGTCATGGAAGTTGGTAACACCTGAAGTCGATAGGCTAACCCGTAAGGGAGGCAGTCGCCGAAGGTGGGACTGGTGACTGGGACGAAGTCGTAACAAGGTAGCCGTACGGGAACGTGCGGCTGGATCACCTCCTTTCTAGGGAGTATGTACTCCTATGGTCGTTCGATGGCAGCAATGTCATCGTACCTTTGAAATCAATTTACTTCCTTCCACTATCCAGATGTTAAGGTTTTTTATTGCCTTATCAGTCCATCCGCACACCTGTTTGCATCCATCAACCCCGACTACACCTGGGAAATACCCAGCCGCTAAGCGTTTAATGCCGTGCACAGCAGTTTAAATAAATCCCGCCAAAGGTATATCTTTCCATTGACTTGAATGATACAATAAAATCACTGGATTTACGGGGAAATGGGGGGAATGCCCTTTTTGAACCGGGATGAGTATTTAAAGTGAATATTATTATTTCCTGAGATGATGTACGAAGCGTCAAAATACGTTTTCGAGCCGCCTTCGCTGGTCTCCAGGGCACATAAGGTGCTGATTAAGCCCAATGCCAGTTATCCTTATCCCTACCCGTTCAGCACCAGCCGGGAGATGCTCGGTATTGTGATCGATAAGGTAAAACAGGTCAGCGATGCCGATATCATAGTCCTGGAGGGCGCTTCCAGCGGTGAATCGGTTTATCCCATCTATAAATCGCTGGGATATGATTTTCAGCGTGTGCTGATGCTCGATGTCAAGGACTGCATCTGGGTCGAGATAGAGAATCCTCTGCCCCATCCTTTCGCAGTCGCAACCTTCTGGGTGCCCAATGTCGTGCTTTCCTGCGACTTCCTCATAACCATATCTTCCCTGCGGACTGTTGGCAACCATGCTTTCCTGAGTATTAAAAACCTGCTCAGCCTGTTGCCCGTCAACAAGTATAAAAAGGGCTCCGACAGCGGGTGGAGTTCACTCGATGAGTTTGGCTGGGACAAGGTGTATGCTGACCTCTACTTCACGCTCCCCTTCGACCTGGCTCTCATAGACGGCAGGAAAAATTTCAGCGCGGCCGACGATTCATTCAGAGGAAAAACCGAGTGCCCGGGCTTAATATTCGAGGGCGAACCCTATGAGATCGACCGCGAAGCTTCGGCCATGCTTGGAGTGGACCAGCAGTACCTGGATATCATTAAGACCGGGAAAAACGAGCTGGAAAGCTGAAGTCAATACCTGACGTCAAAACTGCTGGAATCCCCCGTGTAAGTTGACCACGTCACATCAATCTTGGTAACGGATGCGCCCGCCGGGCCGACTTTCAACTCTGTTAACAGCGCCTCCAGATTGTCCCTGGTCCCCTCGGCCTGCACCTCAACATCGCCCGACGGCGTGTTTTTAACCCAGCCTTTCAGGGACAGGCCTCTGGCTACACGAAATGCGAATGCCCGGTAATAAACGCCCTGCACCTTGCCATGTACGAGGGCTTTGAGGTGAGCAAGATCAGACATCTATAGGCCTTATGGCCCGGGATCCGGCCGCGATTATCAACAATAATGGCCGACTATTCAGGGAACTCCTCTTTTTTCCCTTTCTTCTTTATTACTTCGACTTCGGCTACCGGTTCAAAAATCGAAGGCATAGCCGTTTTCTTGCCGTCTTTCTTAGGCTTTTTATGTTCCTTCTTGCCTTTATCTTTAGAAGCCATAACAATTCTCCTTCAGTCATATTATGCGCTCAGCTAAGTCTAACAAATAAATCGCGGCCAAGTAAAGATATG
>CAZKOL010000152.1:0-2119 GCA_964554375.1 uncultured Dehalococcoidales bacterium | reverse complement strand
ATCGTGCCCTGTCTGGCCGGATTCCTGCAGTCGACTTTCCTGTGGGCCATCCTGACCTACATCACTATCTACTGGGTGGACCTGGGCTACAGCCACCTGCAGGTGGGCATATTGATCGCCGTCTTCCCGCTGGTGTCTCTGACCCTGATGATACCTTTCGGTGTTTTCGTCGACCGCATATCGCCCAGGAACCTGATTATAGCCAGCCAGTTCATCTTCGCGCTGAGCATAGCGGGACTGATGATGACGCAGGACTTCTGGTCCACCATGCTGTTGCTGGCGGTGGGCGGCGCAGGCAGCGCGCTTTTTAACAACGCGCTCCCATCGCTTTTCTATAAGACCCTGGGCGCCAGCATACGCGGCCTCAAGCTGGGCTTCTTTACCGCAGGCATACTGATGGGTTACGGCCTTGGCTCATTGCTGGGCGGTTACATATACACCGGCTTCGACATGAACGCCATCTTCCTGTTCTCGCTGGTGGGCACGGTCCCCATGGTGCTACTGAGCCTGCTGATGGCGGATGTCCCCGGCACGCGTATCAAGATCAGCGACTACCGGGCCGACCTGTCCAGCAAGTCGGTGCTCATCTTCGTCATACTGGTATTCGCCTTCTCCCTGCACGCAGGCGCCGAGCAATCCAGCTTCAGCCTCTTTCTGAACAAGGAGATCAAGCTGGACAAGGAATCGGTGGGCTGGCTGTACTTCATCCATGCCAACGTCATGGCCGTGCTGTCCATCGTCAGCGGGTACTACGCTGACCGCGTCAATGCGCGCGGGAAAGGGCTGGCCACCCTTTATTATGTCGGCATAGCCATATCAGGTCTGACCAATATCATGCTGATGTTCACCACCAATTTCGGCAACGTCCTGGCCACGCGCCTGACACATGCCGTGGGCGACAGCCTGACGCTGGTGACGCGCAGCCTGATCGTGTCCAATCTTTTCGTCGCCACGCGCATGGGCGGCAACCTGGCCACCATCCAGGCCACGGTGACGCTGGGGACTCTCTGCGGCTCCGTCATCAGCGGCGCATTTCCTGAATATTCAACGGGATTTGTCATCGCCGGCGCCGCGGCCGTGCTGGCAGTTATCTATGCATTAATAGCCAAGCCTGAATTCTGACCGCGTTTTGAGTTAGAATATATATAACATGGCTTGCGGGGGGATGCAGCATGCCGGCTAACCTGACTCCGCAGTATTTTAAAGCGGAGCGGCGCTTCAAGAGCGCTGCCACACCCGAGGAGAAGATCCAGGCCCTGGAGGCCATGCTGGCCGTGATGCCCAAGCATAAGGGCACCGACCACCTGCAGGCCGACCTGCGGCGCAAGATCGCTAAAATCAGCGAAGAGGCCGAAAAAAAATACGCGACCAGCAGGAAAAACTTCAATATCCGCAGGGAGGGGGCGGGACAGGTGGCGCTGATCGGGTTGCCCAACACCGGCAAGTCGCTGCTGCTGGCCTCGCTAACCAGCGTCAGACCCGAGGTTGCAGATTATTGTTATACCACCAAATCGCCCAACGTGGGCATGATGCCTTTTGAAAATATCCAGATACAACTGGTGGACATGCCTGCCATAAATATGGAAGAGGCGCGCGTCTGGTCCAATTCCGTGCTGCGCAACGCCGACCTGCTGGCCATCGTGGTAGACCTCACCAGCGATCCCGTACGGCAGGCCGAGGAAACTCTGCAGCACCTGGAGGAGATATCCGTGGCGCCCTTTAAGTCCGGTGTGGACAACAGCGGCACAGGCTTAAGGGAGCGGCGCACATTCATAATAGCTAATGTGGGAGACCTGGATATCGATGACGAAGGGATTAACGCCTTGAATGCCCAATTCAGCGGTTGGCTGGATACGATCAGAATATCGGCCGCGGAGAAACAGAACTTGGAGGAGCTCAAGCGGCAGATCTTTTCGCGCCTCGAGATCATGCGAATACACACCAAGTCGCCCGGCGCCAGGGTGGACCTGACCGATCCTGTAATACTGCCCGCGGGCGCGACTGTCAAAGAGGCGGCCGAGGCGGTGCACAAAGATTTCAAGTCCGGGCTGCGCTATGCCGTGATCTGGGGCTCCGGCAAGTTCGACGGCCAGCGCGTCGGACCCGAACACATGCTGCG
>CAZKOL010000151.1:0-2221 GCA_964554375.1 uncultured Dehalococcoidales bacterium | reverse complement strand
GGTGTCATAACCGTGGATACCACCGGTATTGATCCCGATGAACTGTCGCTCTATGCCATCGACGCCGGCGCCAGGGATGTCAAAGAGGATAAAGCGCTGCTCGAGATATATACCGATCCCAAGGAATTTGAGAATGTAAAACTGGCAGTTGAAAAACGCAAGAAACCTATCTCCGCCGAGGTAACCATGCTGCCCAAGACCACGGTTTCGCTGCCGGAGAAAGAATCCCTGCAGACGGTTAAGTTGCTGGAGAAGCTGGAGGAGCTGGACGATGTTCAACGGGTGTTCTCTAACCTCGATTACAGCGATGCCCTGATCGAGAAACTGAAATCCGAGGCATAGGTTTGCCGGTACTGCCGTAGACTGGCGCATATTAACTTTACCGCGTAAAAGGATTTAATAATTGCGAGTATTGGGCATTGACCCCGGCACGCTCAATATGGGCTACGGGATCGTAGAAGAGCAGGACGGGAACCGCATAGCCATGATCGGCTGCGGGGTCATATCTGCGCCGCAAAAGTTGCCGGTCGAGCAGAGATTGTGTCTTTTATATGAAGGACTGCTCAAGGTTATTGCCGATTTCCATCCTGTTGAGGCGGCCATGGAGGAGCCTTTCGTCGCCGGCAATGCCCGCTCCGCCCTGGCTATCGGCAGGGCACAGGCCGTAGCCATGCTTGCAGCGGCACAGGCAAGATTGCCTGTTTCGCGATACATGCCCACCCAGGTCAAGCAGGTCGTGACCAGCTACGGCAGGAGCGGCAAGGACCAGGTGCGCCAGGTGGTGAAATTGCAGTTGGGGGTCAGCGATCTGCCCGAGGCCAGCGATGCCGCCGATGCGCTGGCTGTGGCCATCTGCCACCTGAACCAGGGACATCTTAGCCGGGTGCTCAAACGGGGATATCAGGAGTGAGTGCATGATCGTTGCAGTAGAAGGGATACTTGTCAGCCGTGGTACAAATACCGTAACTGTTAAGGCCGGGCCGTTCAGCCTGCAGATAAATGTACCCGGATCCATTTTCAACCGGCTGGGGCATACCGGCAGCACGGTTATGCTGCACACGCACCTTCACGTGCGCGAAGATGCTATCTCACTCTACGGTTTTGCTACCGGCCAGGAGTTGGCCTTGTTTGAGCAGTTAATCACAGTCAGCGGTATCGGGCCCAAGGTCGCGCTGGCGCTGTTGACAGCCCTCAGCGCCGATCAGATTATTACCGGTATCATCAGCGGCAACGCCGACCTGCTCAGCCAGGTGCCCGGCATAGGCAAGAAGACAGCCGCGCGTATAATTCTCGACCTGAAGGGCAAGCTGGAGAAGGGGTGGGAAGGCGAGGTAATTGCTGCAGTTACCGATTCCGACAGCGATGCCGTGGCTGCCCTCACCGGGCTGGGGTACTCCATCAGGGAGGCTATGCAGGCGCTGGGCGCTGTAGCGCAGACTGAGGGCATGAGCGTGGAGGACAAGGTCCGCCTGGCGCTTCAACAGTTAGCCAAGAAATAAGCGCTTGTACCGCCCGCACCGGATTGGATATAATTGTGCGCCGCCGCGGGATTTTGCCGCGGCGCCTCCAGGAGGGTGAAAATCCTCCTTCCAGATAGCCCCTCCACTCTTTACACAGGAGGGAGGGGTATTTAAATAAGGGTTTGGTTTTTCGCCGTCTGAACTTATAATTAGATGACGATGCCTCCTTTCAAACTTGTTTCCGACTTTGGTATGACAGGCGACCAGCCGCAGGCCGTTGATGCCCTGGTGAGCGGTGTGGAAGCCGGCTACAGGCGCCAGACACTGCTGGGAGTGACGGGCAGCGGCAAGACCTATACCATGGCCAACGTGGTGGCCAGGATGCAGCGGCCGGCCCTGGTGATGTGCCACAACAAGACGCTGGCCGCCCAGCTCGCCACGGAATTTAAGGAGTTTTTCCCTGAAAACGCCGTGGAGTATTTTGTCAGCTACTATGATTACTACCAGCCCGAGGCTTACATACCCAGGACCGACACCTATATCGAGAAAGATACCGATATTAATGAAGAGATCGACAAGCTGCGCCACGCCGCCACGCGGGCCCTTTTGACCAGGCGCGACGTACTAATCGTGGCCTCGGTATCCTGCATATACTCGCTGGGGGAGCCCGAAGAGTACCAGGGCTTCGTGGTCAGCGTAGCGAAGGGGCAGAAGATCGAGCGCAACAAGCTGGTGCGGCGCTTTGTCGACATGCAGTATGA
>CAZKOL010000150.1:0-2244 GCA_964554375.1 uncultured Dehalococcoidales bacterium | reverse complement strand
ACTAATTGTAAAGTAAACCATACATTCTGTCAACTGTATTACCGGTTGAATTCCGCCTTTGTTTGAGCTATTGTGTAGTATCCCATTTTAAAGGACGTGTATTTAATATGCTTATCAGAAGAGAAAGGCCGGAGGAATTCTCCAGGATACATGACCTGGTCAAAATAGCCTTTCAAACGGCTAAAGTTACAAACGGCAAAGAGCAGGATTTTGTAAATCAACTGCGCGCCGGTGATAATTATATTCCGGAGCTGGTTCTGGTGGCTGAAGAGGACGGTAAACTGATCGGACATATAATGCTGACCAAGACGTATATCACGGGCGATAAGAGTAAATTTGAGACGCTCCTCCTGGCGCCGATTTCAGTTGCCCTGGAGTATCGAAATAAAGGAGTTGGCGCCAAACTTATAGCGGAGAGTTTCGGTATTGCTAAAAAGATGGGGTATAAATCAGTTGTACTGGTCGGCGATCCCGCTTATTATCATAGATTCGGCTTTAAATCCTCCTGTAATTTCGGAATCAGACACGTACAAAATATCCCCGATGAAAATGTAATGGCGTGTGAGTTAGTCCCGCAAGCATTGAAGGGAATCAGCGGAAAAATGGATGGTTGAAGCAACCCATCCATGGTAAATGAAGGCCGGGTCGAATCTTCCGGCTGTTTAAGACGCCCGTTCTGTTGACATACCCTTGCGGATTAATTACATTGAATTGAAATGAGCGTAAAATCGGAACGCAGAAACGGCATTCTGGTGGTGGCCCTGGAAGGCAGGCTGGGTGCCTTTGAGGCCGCCAATCTGAGTAAAGAGCTTGAAGCCCTCATAACTGAAGACGACCACTATCTGGTGCTCGATATGTCAGGGGCACTGTATTTAAGCAGCGGCGGCATCAGGCTTCTTCTGTCCACACATAAGAAACTGGCAAGTAAAAATGGACGTATCGCTCTGTGTGGAATTACCGAGTTTCCGGCCCAGGTACTGAAAATGGCCGGTATGGAAGGCATGTTCCCTACCTATACTACGGTGGATGAAGCCGTTGAGCACAGCTCCATGCTGAAGGATATGAGGCGCTCTGAAAAAGATTGGAGAAACCTTCCCTGTTACCACAGAAAGGATACCAGCTTTCACGTCTTTCACGTTACCGACCGCCCGGCCACGCTGAAGACTGTGGGCGATCTGGCCAAAGTCATGAATGCCACGCTGGAGCCGGACGATATCCGGCAACGGCGTTTTTCAGAAGCCGAATATTCCATCGGGCTGGGAGCTCTCGGCGGCAGTCTCGAAGACTGCCTGCCGCTGCTGGGTGAAATGATGACCAGCGGCGGCATCATGGTCTGGCTGCCCACTGATGGTAATGACACGCCTGATTTTCTTATCCCTGAAAAAGATACAGGCGAAGTTATGATACATACCGGCCTCAATTTAGCTTTAAACGGCGAATTTAACGATATCATGCTGGTGGGTGACGCCGCCGGCAGCAGGCCGGTCACCATCGTCGAGCTATATGAAGCCATATTCGATATAGCCCGGGAGCGGCAGACGGCCAACCGCAGCCTGATCAGCGTGGCCATGATAGCTGACCTGGATGTACTTTTCAGCTCCGGCGTCAAGATCTCCCCCATTAAGAAACATGCCCCGGCCAACGGGGGGCTGATTACAGACCCGGAAAACATTGAGCAGTGGATGGACATCAATATGGAACCGAAGTCCCCGGGACGGACCATGATAAGCTTTGGCCTGGGCCTGGACCTGACGGCCGACCTGTCCCACCTGTCGAAATCAGCCCTGGAAAATGCGTTTTACATGCATCCGGCCAATGTCGGTAATAAGAAAATGATGCTGCATAACCACGGTGTGGTTTTTGAAAATATGCAGTGGGATTATGCTTTGGACCTGGACGGCGAAATCAGGAGGATTGCGCGGGCGGGCGAATTTGTGGATATGCGCCACCTTCTGGATACGACCCGCATAAAACGGGCCATTGCCGGCGTCTCATACATCTCGGATGTCACGCCTGAGTGATCAGGCGGCTGCTTCGCGGTTTTCGTATTGCTGCGCCGCCTCGATCTCGATTTTCATCTTATCCCAGTGTTTGGTCCAATACCTCTGCGGATAGTCCACACTGAAATAGAGCAGCACCAGCACCGCGGGCCAGCCCAGCAAAAAACCCGATAGTCTGTCTATGTCCGCATGCAAAACCAGCATATAGCTGGAAAATATGCCCAGCAGGACATAGAACATGCCC
>CAZKOL010000149.1:0-2264 GCA_964554375.1 uncultured Dehalococcoidales bacterium | reverse complement strand
CTCAAGCGCGAGCTGCGCAGCCAGATGGCTAAAATTGCTGAGAAGTAGGGACGTATCTTCAGGCGCGCCAAACAGGAGGCTCGTTTTCTATTCTGCAGCGTGAAAAAATCTTATTGCTGCGGCGAGGCACGAGATGCGGACGTTTGCGGACGTATCCAAAGAAGAGATCAGGGATCTGCTGGGTAAAGGCTGGCTTACCCATGACGGCATGTGGTTCTATGCCGTGAGCCGGGAGCTGGGTGTCGAGGCGGCAAATAAATTCAACAGGGCGGCTATCAAGGCCATGGCCCCCTTTGAAGTGCAGAGGCTAAAGAGGGTGACGGGCCTGCGGGACAGCCAGTTGACAGGTATCGAGGCTTTAAAGGAATTCCTGCCCGCAGGCATACAGATGATATTGCCCGTTTCCGTGTTTAGCAGGTTACACTTTGCAGTGATGTCCGGAAATACCCTTCACTGGGAGTGGGAAAAGGGTGAGTGCTTTGCCTACAAGGGCATGGGCCGCATCGGTGTGATCGATAAATATGAGTGCGGTGTGATGTACCGCATCGAGTGCTGGCTTGAGCTGCTGGGTTTGAAATTCACTTCCAGTCCGCAGATCACGAAGTGCCAGATGCTTGCGCAGGGGCATTGTTCCGGTGAATTTCGTTTCGAGTTTTGAATGTGCCTTGCCTGTCGCTAAAATATCCACCACTGAAATCACCCCTCTAAAGTCTTGAAATAAAACCGTCACCTGGGAGGATACTATCCATGTATTCACAAGTGCCGCATTATTTTTTCTCACTCGTCCTGCCGACCTAAATAACGCTGAGAAGCATGGTCTGACAGGTTGGGCCGGGGCGACTCGGAGGGATCATTGACAACAATACGATTCATAATCTAATAGGCAAGGGCGACAAGGGGGTGAGGATTACTTGTTTGCAGGTTAAAAATCACGACTAAGGTCACAGCGCAACTAGTACTAATGGGCCATTGTGCTAACCGGGTTTGCAGTGTAAGATAACTGCCCAACGATAACAAATGGAGGTATCTATTATGAAGCATTTTCGTTTGTACTCTTTCCTGGCATTAATAATTGTCATATCAATGGCAATTACATCGGGCTGCAGCCAGGTAACAACACCGGATCAAGCGCCTGCCGTACCTGCAGTTCCGGCCGCGCCGGGAGTTACCACGGCTCCTGTGACGGCGCCCGTTGCCGGAGCCTCTGACCTGGTTATAACCAAGGTCTGGCTTGATGGGTTGATGGTTAATTATACGATCAAGAATGTCGGAACTGTGAACTCGCCGCAAACATACACGTATATCTATGTGGATGACATCTTGCCGGCCATGGGCGGCTCCAGCTTCGTCGATGCTTTGAAACCGGGTCAGGAGGAGTTGCTAACTTTCTCCAACTACCAATGGCCATTCGATAAAATCTCCAGTGAAGGTCAAGTTCAGGTTCAAGTTAACCCTGCAGGTTATATCGATCTACATCTGCAAAATAACAAGGTCAAAGTATGCGCCGATGGAAAGAGCGAGGCCAGCGAGGCGGTTGAGACCAACAACTGCAAGGTTACGCTGGTTGGCATATTGTGGGATTACGACCTGCTTCGCGTGGCCAACATGGCCACCTGGAGAAACGGTGATGGAAACTATCCAGAGCCCGGTAGCGAGAACAACGTAAATGGCGCCCATTTCCAGATACCCAACACTGATATGGAGGTGACGCCGCAACTGGAGACGATACCGCAACAGGCGCCACATGGTTGGATGCAGGGAATCTGGGGCTATTTTTATTCCGACGAGCATGGTTCTCCCAGAACCGCGGCCATTAAGATCCCCGCCAAATTGCATTTTGTGGGCAGGGTTGGCCTGGCGCGCAATGCAACAGGAAGTGACGGTGTGACTTTCAAGTTTGGCCTTAAGGATCTCAACGATACCGTGACCTGGATAGGCAGCAAGAAGGCAACTACGCCGGGAGCCTTCGAGGACTGGGATATCAACCTGGGCGATTACGAGGGACAGAAGTGCTGTTTCGTCCTGCGCGTGGAAGCCGGTGATTCCCCCGTTGACGACTTTGCCATCTGGAATCAGGCGAGGCTGCTACAGGTAAACGATTAGCCGCTTGTAAGCGCTGAGATCGATGCCCTTGCGGGCAAATCCTCTATATGACATTGCGAGTTCGAAGAACTCGCAATGTCATATATTAATCGGTTTAAAAATCCTTGATTACCAAGATATTTCAGTTTCCTTAGACATCAGAGGTCATATCGTAATTAACC
>CAZKOL010000148.1:0-2267 GCA_964554375.1 uncultured Dehalococcoidales bacterium | reverse complement strand
GGCAGAAGATCGAGCGCAACAAGCTGGTGCGGCGCTTTGTCGACATGCAGTATGAAAGGAATGACTTCGATTTCCAGCGGGGCAGGTTCCGCATCCGCGGTGATACCGTCGAGATACTCCCCTCGTACGAGGAGATCGCTATCCGCATAGAGTTCTGGGGAGATACGATCGAACGGATCATGGAGATAGACAGCCTCACCGGTGAATTGCTGGCCGAGAAAGAGTCTATGGACATCTTCCCGGCCAAACACTTTGTGATCTCGGCTGACAAACTGGAGCCTGCCATCGCGGATATCAAAGCCGAGATGGCTGAGCGGGTGGAGGAGTTCAACCGGCAGGGCAAGCTAATAGAAGCGGCCCGTATCGAGCAGCGCACCAATTACGATATCGAGATGCTCACGCAGTTGGGCTACTGCAACGGCGTTGAGAATTACTCCCGCCACCTGCAGCGGCGTGCGGCGGGCAGCTCGCCCTGGACACTGATACATTATTTTCCCCAGGATTTTATCCTGTTCGTAGATGAGTCGCACATGACTTTACCCCAGGTGCGAGGCATGTACGGCGGCGACATGAGCCGCAAGAAAACCCTGATTGACTATGGTTTTCGGCTTCCCTCGGCGCTGGATAACCGTCCGCTCAACTTCCCCGAATTCGAGAAGCTGATCAAACAGGCGGTCTACGTGTCGGCCACTCCCGGGCCTTACGAGTACGGGAACAGCCAGCAGGTGGTTGAGCAACTGGTGCGGCCGACAGGCCTGCTGGAGCCGACAATTGAGATCAAGCCGACTAAAGGGCAGATCGACGACCTTATCCACCAAATAAAGACACGCGTGGTCAAAGGTGAGCGCTGCCTGGTAACAACGCTTACCAAGAAGATGGCCGAGGAGCTGGCCGATTACCTCAGGGAGATGGATGTAAAAACGCACTACCTGCACTCGGAGGTCGATACGCTTGAGCGCGTGGAGATACTGCGGGACCTGCGCCTGGGGATTTACGACGTGGTGGTGGGTATAAACCTGCTGCGCGAGGGGCTTGATCTCCCTGAAGTTAGCCTTGTCGCCATACTTGATGCGGACAAGGAAGGCTATTTGCGGTCCAGGGACGCGCTTATCCAGACTATGGGCAGGGCGGCCAGGCATGTCGACGGACACGTGATACTTTATGCCGATAAACTGACCGGATCCATGAGCCGCGCCATAGAAGAGGTGTACCGTCGGCGCAAGATACAGGAAAACTACAATAAGGAACATGGCATAACGCCGCAGGGCATCAAGAAGGCGGTGAAGGACATCACAGAACGCGTCAGGGTGGTGGCGGAGGGGAGGGGTAAATACGATTCCAGCCACGTGCCGGCTGATGAGGTCGCCAGGTTGATAAAGGACTTTGAAGCCCAGATGAAGAAAGCGGCCAGGAACCTCGAGTTCGAGAAAGCCGCCCTGCTGCGCGACAGGATCGTGGAATTGAGAAAGGACGAGGAGCTTTACTCCCCGTTCAGGAAAAAGAAGTAATCGGCGCGCTTTACAGTTATAATACTATAGACCAATAATCTGGCAGGAGGTGAACCTATGCAAAGCACATGGAAGTCAACTACGGCAGGTATCCTGGATATAATTGCCGGTGTATGGGCTTTATGCGTCGTAGTGGTCCTTTTTATAATGGGCGGAATAAGCGGTTATATTCCGAACATCCCGGCCTGGGTGGCTACCGTTCTTTTCAGCATCTCTATCCCCATCATCATACTGGCGGTACTGGCGGTGGCGGGCGGCATAGCAAATATCCTCAAGAAATCATGGGGTTTCGCCCTGGCCGGCTCGATCGCCGCATTCTTCTGCAGCTTCACCTTCTTCTTTTGGGGTTTCGTGCTGGGAGTAGCGGCTATCGTACTGACAACCATGGGCCGAAGCGAGTTCAAATAGACGACTATGAATCTGTAGGGGCGGGTTTTCAAACCCGCCCGCCAAACGGGCGCACCTGAAGGTACACCTCTACACTACTCGCAATAACAGTCCGCCAAACGGGCGCGCATAGAAGGTACGCCCCTACATTTAATATCTTCTAAACCACGTTGACGCTGAGGGGGAATTTGGACATGGCCTCGCAGTTCTTCTCTTTTATGAGGATGGGATTCTCGTAGCGGAAGCCGATGTTCTCCTCGGGGCAGGCGTACTGCACGGCGCAGATCAGCATCTCGTTCTTGCGGTAGACATGCTCTGGGTTGGTCCAGTACTGGAAGGGGCCGTCGTTGAGGCCGATGCGCCATTCGTCGC
>CAZKOL010000147.1:0-2279 GCA_964554375.1 uncultured Dehalococcoidales bacterium | reverse complement strand
TGGTGGGCGGCATCGTGCGTGACCTGATGCTTGGCCGACCCCCTATTGACATCGATATAATGGCCGAGGGCGACGCGGTAGGGCTGGCGCGGCAGATGGCGGAGGAACCGGGCGCGAGGCTGATAGTCCACAAGGATTTCGGCACAGCATCGCTGAAAATCGACGGCTTCAGCGTGGACCTGGCCACCTGCCGTAGCGAAGACTATATGTGTCCCGGGGCACTTCCCAAGGTCAGGCCCGGCAGCATACGGGAAGACCTCCAGCGCAGGGATTTCACCATCAATGCCATGGCCGTCTGCATCAACAAGGCAAATCAGGGTGACCTGACCGACCTTTTCGGCGGCTGCGAGGACCTGTCCGGGGGGCTGGTGCGCGTCCTGCACAACAAAAGCTTCCAGGACGACGCTACTCGCATGATGCGGGCTGTACGCTACGAGCAAAGGCTCGGATTCAGGCTTGAGAGCAGCACATCAAAGCTCTTAAGGAACAGCCTGGATATGCTGGATACTATCAGCGGCGACCGTTTAAAAAACGAGCTCGCCCTCTGGCTGAGCGAAGACTATTGTTATAAGATCCTGCGCCGGGCCGGCCGGCTTGGCATACTGGCTAAACTGTACCCCGCCCTCTCGTGGGACCTCACGATGAGCACAGCCTTCGGGCGGGCGGCCCGCGGGCACGGCGCTGCCAGCCCACGGTTATACTTTTGCCTGCTCGTTTACAATCTGGATGAAGAAGAGTTGTATGAGCTTCTGGGGCGGCTTAACCTGACCGGCAGCCGCCTGGACCTGCTCAGCCACCAGTCCCTGGAACTCAAAGGTAAATGTGCGGAGCTGGACAGGCCGGCTGTTAAAAAATCAGCAATATATTTCACGCTTAGGGAATACGAAACTACGGCTGTGCAGGCCAACCTTTCTTACGCCAGGACCACAGCCCTGCGCCGGAACCTCAGGCTGTACCTGGACAGGCTACGCTATGTTAAAACGTCCCTGGATGGTAACGAACTGCTGACTCTGGGCGTCCGGCAGGGGCCGCAGGTGGGTATAGTGCTGAAAAAACTTCTGGCTGCCAGGCTGGATGGTACAGTCCTGAGTAAATCCGACGAAGTGACACTGGCGCGCCGGTTGGCAGGCGCGCCTGCCGCCCTTAGCAGTCAATTTCTTCCCTTTTCACGGACGTAACAAGATATGAATCCAATCCACCGGCCAGCAGATTGGCATGAATAACAGAAGCCCTCATTTCATCGTCTAACAGTGTAAAAAGCATCGGCCCCGACCCTGCCAGGTGTACTTCGGAAGCCCCCGCCCGGCGGAAATCCTGCATATATTTGCTCAGGCCCGGAAATGCACCGGGGGCCACTTTTTCAAAAACGTTGTAGATCTGTCCGGCCTTTCTGTCACCCCTGTGCTCTAATAGTTCTCTCATGCCGGTTGAGAGGCCACCGGAAGTGAAATGGACGGGTTTTACCAGGCTGTAGAGCATGGCGGTCTTGCCGGATGATACAGGTAAATCCGGCCGGAGTAAAACGAAACACATTTTCTCCAGGTCGGCCAGGGGCGTGACACGTTCGCCCCTCCCCTCGACCAGGCAGGCGCCTCCGTAAATAAAAAATGAGACATCGGAGCCAAGGCCGGCGCCGATTTCCGCCAACTGCTCCGCAGTCAGTGCGAGTTGCCACAGCCTGTTGAGTCCACGCAGCACAGCCGCAGCGTCGCTGCTTCCACCACCCAACCCAGCCCCCATGGGAATATGTTTCTCCAGTCCAATGACCGCGCCCCTGCCACAGCCTGTAACCTCCCTGAGCCTTTGTGCCGCCTTAAACACGATGTTGTCATGATCGGGAAGCCCCGGCAGACTGAAATTCATTTTTATAATTCGCCCAGGTTCCAACGTTAACACATCATGCAGGCTCACGGTCTGCATGATGCTGACGATCTCATGATAGCCGTCGGCTCGCTTGCCCAGCGCCTCAAGCGCCAGGTTAAGCTTGGCATAGGCCTTGAGCGTCAGCACAGTCCACCTCCGGCTACCCTGTAAAGGGCCGCCCACTCAGCCATGGCAAGCGCCCCCGGCCTCCTTCCGGGGTCTATCCCCACCCGGCGCAGCATATCATCGGATTCCGCTGCTTCAATTTTCAGGCCGATGGCCAGTGAATTACGCACCTGTTTGCGCGGGGATGCGAATCCGCAATGTACCAGGTCCAGGAAGCTGTCAATATCGTCTATATCCAGGGCCGGCGCCGGCAGCATATTAAATTTGACGACAGCCGAATCCACTCTGGG
>CAZKOL010000146.1:0-2304 GCA_964554375.1 uncultured Dehalococcoidales bacterium | reverse complement strand
GATAACATGGACGAGAGCTTCCTCATCACCAGGTCATGGAAACAGATCCAGCGGCGGCTCACCTGAAAAGAGATTCCAAACGCACCTGCCTGTAAGTTCGCGCCTCGTTGACGGCAGGTGCGTTTCAGAGTAATATCTCTCAGGTACAGGGGTTGGTTCAGCAAGCTTCATCCCCGAAGCAGAATAAAAGTGGAAGGAGGACACCGTGACTGACAACGGAAAAGATACTACGACCCCCGAAAATGTAGCCCCACCCTTGAAAAAGAAAAAAAGCGGCAAATCAGCTTTAATCGCTGTATTGACTGTACTTGCCATCATAGTCATATTGTGTGCGGGCGGTATCGGCTATTTCAATTACGTTAATAACGCGCCG
This sequence comes from uncultured Dehalococcoidales bacterium, assembly GCA_964554375.1. Lineage (GTDB taxonomy): Bacteria > Chloroflexota > Dehalococcoidia > GIF9 > UBA5629 > CAIMUM01. Next base: position 1,931 of record CAZKOL010000146.1, on the reverse strand, counting down.
CTGCCCAAAATTGACGGGAATGTCAAGGTCAACGGACTCTATGACAAGGTCGAGATCATACGCGATGCCAACGGCATTCCCCATATCTACGCCAACAACATGCATGACCTGAGCTTTGCCCAGGGCTACGTCCAGGCGCAGGACCGCTGGTGGCAGATGGAGTTCTTCAGGCATCTCTGCGCAGGCCGGGTGGAAGAGCTCACCGGTAAAAAGTCCAGCCTGATCTCCTCGGACATCTACCTGCGCACCATGGGCTGGTATGAAGTGGCAAAAAAGGAATACGACAGCTATTCCCCGGCCCAGCGCGCCGTTCTGGACGATTTCGCGGCCGGAGTCAACGCCTACATCTCCAACCGCAGCCCCCAGGACCTTTCCGTCAATTACAGCATCCTGGGATTGACGGGCGTCAAGTTCAATATCGAGCCCTGGACCCCGGTTGACACCCTTGCCTTTGCCAAACTGATGTGCTGGGACCTGGGCTACAGCGGCGACGAGGAGATAACGCGCACCAAGCTTTACGATGCGCTGGGCCAGGAGATGGCCGACAAGTGGCAGACACCGCCCTGGGGATACGGCGATAAACCTACTATTATTAAGGACGCGGATGTCCAGGAAATGGATAAGTCGACTGCCCCCGCAGCGCCGGTCGAAGGGGTCCCGTCAGCAACGGGACAGCCTGTTTCGACCGGGCAGACCTATGATTTTACGAAGCCGGACCTGAGCTGGGTGATGGGCCCACCGGCCGGCATAGGCAGCAACAACTGGGTCGTTTCCGGCAATCTTACGCAGAGCGGTAAGCCGCTGCTGGCCAACGATCCGCACCTGGGCATACAGATGCCCTCCATCTGGTATGAGATCGGACTGCACTGCCCCGACGATGGGACAGGCCAGCCGTATGATGTTGCCGGGTTCGCCTTTTCACCAAGCCCGGGCGTGATCATCGGCCACAATAACAATATCTCCTGGGGCGTGACCAATGTCTACCCCGATGTGCACGATCATTACCAGATCAAGGTCAACCCTGATAACCCGCTGCAGTACGAGTGGAACGGCAAGTGGCGCGACATGACCGTGCGCAATGAGACCATCAATTTCGGCGACGGCTCAGATCCTATCACCATCAAGGTCAGGGAAACACACCTCGGACCCATCATCAATGACAATAAGTACGATGCCAAGACCGGCCAGTTTTTCGGCTTCAATAACAAGGATCCCCTGGCGCTGCGCTGGACAGCCCTTGAGCCGGGAACCCTGATGACCGCCGTACAGGAGATTGACACTGCCGGAAATTGGGACGAGTTCCGCAACGCGCTCAGCAAATGGGACTGCCCGTCCCAGAACTTTGTCTATGCCGACAAGGAGGGCAACATCGGCTACCAGATGCCGAGCAAGGTGCCCCTGCGCGCTAAAAATCACAACGGCCTGCTGCCCGTCCCGGGCTGGACCGACGAGTACGAGTGGCAGGGATACATACCCTTTGACCTGCTGCCGCGAGCCTACAACCCGGCACGCGGTTATATTGTCACGGCCAACCAGGCTGTGGCGCCCCCGGCGTACTACGATTTCCTCAAAAAACACCTCGATCCCAACCTTAACTACAACCTCGGCTATGAATGGAATTACGGCTACCGCGGCCAGCGCATCGACCAGCTGATCAATGAGCTGGCGCCACACAGTGTACAGACCTTCCAGAAGATTCAGGGCGATACCAAGGTGCTGAGCGTGGGCGAGGTCATGCCCTACCTGGCCAATATCAAGTTCGAGGACCCGGTCCTGGCCGATGCCAAGGACTGGCTGGTGCACTGGGACCAGACCTTCAGCGCGGACAGCCCGCAGGCCGCACTCTACGCAGAGTTCTGGATGAAGCTGGTCAACAACACTTTCCAGAACAAGCTCGGCGATATCATCAAATCGGAAGGCGACGACAGGGA
>CAZKOL010000145.1:0-2417 GCA_964554375.1 uncultured Dehalococcoidales bacterium | reverse complement strand
GCTGCTGCTTCTTCGCCCTCTGCCGGCGCTTCTGCCGCCGGGACCTCTTCAACGACCTTGCGTACTTCAGCAACCTTGATCAGCATCTGGTCGGGATCAGCCAGGATGGTGATTTTGCTGCTGACCGTGAGGTCCTTAACATGTATGGACTGCTCCGGGAGCGCCAGGCTGGAAATGTCGACCTCGATATTATGCGGCAGGTCGTCAGGCAGCGCCTCGACCTGGATTGCCGTCATGACATGCATGAGGGAAACGTTCTTGAGCTTCATGGCCGGGGCGGCGCCGGTAAAGACCAGCGGGACATCAGCCTTGAGCTTCTCCGACATATTGACCTGGTAAAAATCCACGTGGATAGGCTCGCCGGTCATGGGATTGCGCTGCACATCACGGATAAGCACCATGCCCGGTGTGTCGCTACTACCCATCTTAAGGGCGATCAGGTCGGTCCCTCCCGCCCTGGCAATGATCTGGCCGAGCTTGCGGGCTTCGGCCTGGACGGGCTGCGACTCAATGCCGTGGCCGTATATGTTACAGGGGACCAGACCGCCGCGCCGCAGGAACCGTACTTTCTTGCCTTTGATTTCTCTTTTCAAAACTTCAAGCTCAAGTCTTTTCATCGTCTTTCTCCAGAGTTAGTAACAAAGCATAAAGATTATCCTGTTTGAACCTCAAAGTCAAATCTCATGATTAATTCCCGGACACGTGCAGCCAGGCACTCAAATGATTTCCCGGGCCCTTTCGCGGCATGAAGGGTGACTGCCCTGGAGCCCGCACAGGTTGCAGTCATCCGTCCGGCAATCACCGGTCAGCTCACCTGAAAGCATCCTTTCGCGCTCAGACTTGAGGAAACCGGTGCTCACACCGGGGCTGATATGCTGCCACGGCAGCAGCTCATCCGGGTCTCGCTCCCTGTGGGCGTAAAAGGACGGGTCTATTCCGCACTCATCGAAAGCCTGCTGCCACCTGGAGTAATCGAAAAACTCGCTCCAGGTATCCAGACGGCAGCCCTTTTTCCAGGCGGTATAGATCACGGCGCCGAGGCGGCGGTCACCGCGTGACAGCACGGCCTCGAGCAGGCTGGTTTTAGTATCATGCCAGGAGAGATGTACACCGCTGCGGCGCAGCAAACTCCGCAACATGGTCTGCTTGGTCTCGATCTGCTCACCCGAATCCTGGGCGGCCCACTGACAGGGGGTATGCGGTTTGGGAACAAAAGACGATACCGAAACCCTTAACCGCGGCGGGCGCCCGCGTATACTCTTGCCCAGCCGGCTTACAGAGTCCACCAGGACGGCAATATCCTTAACATCGTCAGCAGCCTCCGAGGGCAGGCCTACCATAAAGTAAAGCTTGAGGTTCATCCAGTCTTTTTCAAAGGCGGCAGCAAAGGTTTCCAGCATGGCCTCCTGCGGTATCCACTTATTGATGGCCCGCCTCATACGCTCGCTGCCTGCCTCCGGGGCAAAGGTCAGCGTGGTTTTACGGCCAGCGGGGAGCGAACCGATAAGGTTGAGGGAAGACTTATCCAGCCTGAGGCTGGGCAGGGAGATGGTTATCCCGGCACGGGTATATCGTTCCGACAGGGTTTGTACAAGGTGGTTGATGTTGCTGTAATCGCCGGAACTTAAAGATATAAGCGCCACCGTATTGTAGCCGGTATTATCCATTAGGCAGCGGACGGACTCAAGCACCATATCCTCGGGCAGTTCTCTTACCGGGCGATAGAGCATACCAGCCTGGCAGAAGCGGCATCCGCGGCTGCAACCGCGCTGGATCTCCACAGCGGCACGGTCGTGTATAACCTCTATATATGGCACGACCGGCCGGGTCACAGGCCTGAGCTTACCGGCCACAACTCTAGCGATGCTCGGCGGAGCCTCATTATCCACGGGGCGCATAGAAGCCAGCGTACCATCCGCGTGGTAAGACGCAGCATAAAAGCGGGGGATATATATGCCGGGCAGCTTCGCCAGGCTGCTAAGCAAGATGTCCCTGTTATCCTTGTGCTGTCGCACAGCGTTAATCAGCCCCTCAAGCGCATCTTCAGCTTCGCCGGCGAAGAACACATCGATAAAGTCCGAAAGTGGTTCAGGGTTCATGGCACAGCTGCCGCCGGCCACGACCAGCGGGTATGAACCGCCGCGCTGTTTGCTGAGAACGGGCAGTCCGGCCAGGTCGAGCATATTGAGAACGGTGGTATAGCTGAGCTCATAACCCAGTGAGAAGGCGATAATATCGAAGTCTCGCAGTGGCCGGCCGGTCTCCAGGCTGTAAAGCGGCAGATTATTGCGGCGGAGCGCCTGCTCCATATCGATCCACGGCGCATAAACGCGCTCTGCAAGAGCGCCGGGCATGCTGTTGATGATCTCATAGAGAATGGGTATCGCCATGTTGGACATGCCCACCTCATAGATATC
>CAZKOL010000144.1:0-2428 GCA_964554375.1 uncultured Dehalococcoidales bacterium | reverse complement strand
TAGATGGGGCCTCCTGTGGTGACACCTTCAAGCTACTGGCGATCTGGTCTAATGCGTCCAGCCTCTGGCTGACTAGCTCCTCGGCACCCCTGCCGGTAACGGCTTCGATCCTGCGCAGCCCGGTTCCCACGCTGGCCTCGCCGGTGATCAGGAAATAACCTATCTCTCCCGTTGCCTTGACATGTGTGCCGCCGCAAAGCTCGGTGCTCAAACCGGAGGCGCCTATTTTAACCATCCTGACGGTGTCGCCGTACTTTTCTTCGAAGATGGCCGTAGCCCCTTCGCTGATAGCCTGGTTGTATGAGCATACACCTGTGGAGACGGGCAGGTTCTGCCTGATCACCGAGTTGACCAGCGACTGCACCTGCTTTAATTCCTCTTTGCTGATGGATGAGAGATGCGTAAAATCGAAGCGCAACCGCTCCGGTGTAACCAGGGAGCCTCTCTGGGCAACGTGGCTTCCCAGCACTTTCCTCAGCGCGGCCTGCAGTATGTGCGTGGCCGTATGGTTCCTGGCGATGTCCTTCCTGCGTTCCTCGTCGACCAAGGCATCTACTATATCACCTTTGGCGATGGTCCCCTTCTTGACCCGTCCTGAGACGGCTATGCCGCCGCCGGTATGGGCCACGGCATTATCGACTTGGAAATGGCCCGACTCCGATGCGATGCTGCCGGTATCGCCGACCTGCCCACCCATCTCGCCGTAAAAGGGGGACTTGTCCAGTATAAGTACAGCATCGCCGCCCTCGGTCACACTATTGATATAGGAAGCCGTCTTCTCATCGATTATCTGTAAGATTTTTGCCCGGGCGGCCAGGTCCTCGTATCCTACAAACTCGGTTATCTCCAGCGTCGGGCCAAGCTGTGCGAAGATGTCCTGCTCCCCCTTGCCACCGGCGAACTTATGGCTCGCCCTGGCCTTCTCCCTCTGCTTCTCCATCTCGGCCTCGAAGCCTTGCATGTCCACGCTGAGCCCGTGCTCCTGCGCGATCTCCACGCTCAGCTCGAAGGGGAAGCCGTAAGTGTCCCAGAACTTGAAAACGTCCTCGTTCATCAGACAGTCCCGGTTCTGTGCCTTTGCATCTGCAATAGCCTTCTCGCACAGGTTTATGCCTGCATCGAGAGTATCGTTAAACCTCTCCTCTTCATTCTTGATTACATCGAGAACCAGCTTGCGGTTCGCCACCAGCTCGGGATAGACAGCGCCCATTTTCTCGATCACCGCGCCGGCCATCTCGCCCATGAACGGCTTTCCCAGCCCCAGCTTCCTGCCCATGAAGCAGGCGCGCCTGAGTATACGCCTGAGCACATAGCCCCTGCCCTCATTGGAAGGTAGTAGGCCGTCGGCGATCAGGAAAGTCAAACCCCTGCTGTGCTCCGCGATGACCTTGATCATCCTGTCGGTGGCCTCGTCTTTTCCCTCGCGCACAGAGGCGATGCGGCATATTTTCTCGAGCAGGGGGTCGAACAGGTCTGTAGAGTAAACAGAGGGGTTGCCGTTGCAGACGGCGACGACGCGCTCCAGCCCCATCCCCGTATCGATATTGGGTCTGGGCAACAGCGACCTCTTGCCGTCTTTGGTCTGGTCGTATTGCATGAAGACCAGGTTCCATATCTCCGAGAAACGGCTGCAACTGCAGGAAGGATCGCATTCAGGTTTGCCGCAGCCGGATTCCCTCCCGAAATCGTAATGTATCTCGCTGCAGGGCCCGCAGGGGCCGCTGTCACCCGCCGGACCCCAGAAATTCTCCTTCTCGCCCATCCTGATTATTCTATCTGCCGGTATACCGATTTGTCTCCAGATGAAATGCGCCTCGTCATCGTCCAGGTAAACCGTTATCCAGAGCTTATCCGCCGGCAGGCGCAGCCTTTTGGTGACAAATTCCCAACTCCATTTAATGGCGTCCTCCTTGAAGTAGTCGCCAACGCTGAAGTTGCCCAGCATCTCGAAAAACGTGAGGTGCTTGCTGTCGCCGACAGAGTCCACGTCGGTCGTCCTGAAGCATTTCTGGCAGGACGTCAGCCGCCGGCCGGGCGGAACGGCCTGTCCCAGGAAGTACGGTTTGACCTGCACCATGCCGGCCGTGGTCAGCAGCAGCGTGGGATCGCCGTGCGGTATCAGCGATGAACTGGGTATGATCTTATGTTTTTTCTCTACGAAAAATTTTAGGAAGGCTTGGCGTATCTCGTTGCTGTTCACAGGCAAACTCCTCGAAGCATTTTAGTGGAGTAAAAGCACTTAAGTCAATTTAAACAAGCACACCTTGCGTACGACTCTACGGATAATTAACATGGGGACGAATTTTTAAACCCGTCCGTGTACCGACGTTCCGGGCGCACATGAAGGTACGCCCCTACAAAGAATACTGTCGGGGCGGGTTTAAAAACCCGCCCGCGTCTCTTTTTAAAAAACACAATAACATGTGTT
>CAZKOL010000143.1:0-2430 GCA_964554375.1 uncultured Dehalococcoidales bacterium | reverse complement strand
CCAGAGCATCGGTCTTCGGAACCGGGGGTCGTGGGTTCGAATCCCTCCAGGCGCGTATCCAAACCAACCGGTTTGCCGACATTTTGACGGCAAAGATTGCTCAGATGGAAACCGGATTTGCCGGTTCATAGTCACCTCCTGTAAGAATGACCCACCATGCTGCGAGGGCCACAAGAAGTCATGTTTCAAGAAGTAACTCCGGGATGAAGATTGACAGCCAGGCGCGATTGACCTACTCTTAGTGGCAACAGCGATCATGATCAGGATGCATCATCGTTATTTAAAATGCGGAATCCCATATTAACAGGAATGGTGAAGTCATGAGGCACTGGATACCGAGATTCACTTTTTCACTGGCTTTCATACTTTGTGCAGCAATATCGCTTTCCTGCGCCAGTGGAGGCAGGGAGCCTCTGTCCCTGAATACGCCTGTAGTGCGCGACATCGCTGCTTTTTACCAGCGGCTGGACGATGCCGTCGCGCCTCAATCATTTATACAGGTTAAAACCCTGGGCCAGGTAGCATACGGCGACTTTACAGCCCCGCTGAAGCTGTACTCCATAGCAAACCGCTCCGGATCTAAGTACAAGGTTTTCCTCGAAGGGGCGATACACGGCAACGAACCAGCCGGGGCGGAAGCGCTGGCACAGTTCATAGAATCGATTGCTCATGACCCATCCTTATATCCGGATATTTCATTTGAGATAGTGCCCATCGCCAATCCCTGGGGATGGAGCCACGACATCCGCTTCAATCGCGATGGCAAAGACATTCACCGGGATTTTGCCACGATGGCAACCCAGGAAGCCAGGATAATGTCCGGCTACCTCAAGCAAAACCGCTATGACCTGTTTCTCGACCATCATGAAGATCCTGACGCCACGGGGTTCTACCTTTACCAGTATGCAATGCCCGACCAGAAGCTGAGCAGGAAGATAATCCAATCCCTCAAAGATATGGGCTACCAGGCCGAGCAAAACGTCAATATGGTCATACTTAAAACGGACGATGGCCTTATTGACGCCCCAATGTGGGGCCTGTGGTATATGAGCACTACCGGTCAACTCAGCCTGGCTAACTATGCACGCTTATACAATAGTGACCTGGTATATACGATTGAGTCTCCAACCAGGCTTGAGCCGATAGACCGCCTGAACATACATCTCAAAGCTCAGGGAATGACGCTGGATGATTTAGAAAAACGCTAAAAAGAGTATCCTGATGGCGATACTCTTACTCCCGCAGACTTCAGCCTCCCAGTTCAACGATCGATACCAGCCGCCACTCAGTGCCATGCAATCCGGCGCTGGTCCAGTATACCGTTTTTTTCACTATCTTTCCCGTTGCAGCGTCGGGATACATGTAGCCGCCCGTGCCTGTCTTCTGCGCCGCAATTATCTCAGCCTGTGAGATCAATTCGGGGTAATTTTTATATGATGGATCGGTCAGCACGTTCTTGCCGGTCTCGGTGCCCGTCGAGCAGTAAATTACCATGCCGTCAAGTTGCATGACATTGACTTTTATGGCCCTTGTCTCTGCAGCGGGAGCAATGGTCCTTGCCAGCAAGTCCCCGGGTTTGAACAGGGCGCTGACGATACCCAGCAATTCAGCATCGTCTGTGATCACCGGCCGGACCAGCACCACGGCATCAATACCCTCAACCGCCCTGAAGACATTGCTCAGCATGGGCTTCCTGTTTTCAGCGAAATCCTCGAAGAACGTTATCGAGGCCTCCGTGGTGGCGGTCTCAGTTCCCTCGTAACGGCGGTATGCCTCCGTCGCCACGCTGACCATCCTGCCCTGAGGATCGGAGGTCGAGCAGTCCGTCAGGTAGGGGTATTTCCTGCAAAGCCCGTTCAATATTCCCCGCGTCTCCTCACCCTGCAGCCCGCTTTTTGCGATTTTTTCAGCGGCGTCCGCAACGGCGTTGTCCAGGTTAAGCAGCTTGGACTGGATAATAACCTGCAGGTTTTCCGTAGCTGACTTCAGTTGCTTTTCATTTTTCACAGGGCCGGCGCAGCCGGCGGCCACTACGATTAACATAGCCATTAATATGGCAGAAATTAATGGTAACCATGTCTCTTTCATGTCGTGTAAGTACCCCCCTTACCAATATCCGGGATATATGGGCCTTAGGTACACATGTTATCTTGAAAGAGCGCCGCGGGGCAACATTTTGTCGATAAAAATTGCTCAGACGGAAGCCGGATTTGCCGGTTCATAGTCACCGCCTGTAAGAATGACCCACCGGGCTTTTAGAGCTTCAAGAAGTAATTGACAGTCACGTGGCGACAGGGTATTATCATGCGATCTTGATTATTGTTTGAGGAGGTGGTGCAATGGGCACGATCGAGAATGAAAAGGTCACGATCCGCCGCATGACCAGGACAGACATCGAAGCCGTTATAGATCTTGACAAGAAAATTGGTG
>CAZKOL010000142.1:0-2438 GCA_964554375.1 uncultured Dehalococcoidales bacterium | reverse complement strand
GGGAGACCGGCCTTTACCAGCTCACCAAGGTTGGCCCCTTTCCCACCGGCCTTATTGACATCAGCCTTGCCGAGGTCCTCGAACCATTTAACTATCTCCATGGCTAAACCTCCTCAGTCTATTAGAAATATGACCGGGTTTTCCCGTTTGCCTGCCTTGGTTGGCTGCCCGATCGACATAACCTGCAGCAGGACCCCCTGTGAACGGAATATACTACTGTGACAGCACCGGGATATATTTAAGGTAACGTTCATCGATGGTCTTTTTCTTTTCCCACGTGTCTCTAAAAGGCGTGTAGACGATCTCGCCCTTGACCTCCCCCACGGCGTGCCCCTTTTTCCCGTCCAGCAGGCCCTCAACAGCTGCTATGCCAAGGCAGCTGGCAAGTATCCTGTCTGCGGCCGTGGGCGATCCTCCTCTCTGGATATGGCCCAGTGTGCACAGCCGAGTCTCAACTTTTAAGCGCATCTGGACATACTTCTCGATATTAATAGTGTCGTCCACCGCGTTGCCCTCGGCAACGACGATAATGCTGCTCCTTTTTCCACGTTTAAAACTCTCCCTCAGGCTCTGGCAGAGGTCCTCAATATCCATGTGGATCTCCGGCACGATGATATGCTCCGCCCCGCCTGCTAGCCCAACAGTAAGGGCGATGAACCCGGATTTCCTTCCCATCACCTCGACAAAGAATATCCTTTCGAATGCGCTGGCAGTGTCCCTGATGCGGTCTATGGCATCCAGTGCAGTATTTACTGCCGTGTTAAATCCAATTGAGTAATCCGTGCCCCAGATATCGTTGTCGATGCTCCCGGGCACGCCGATAAAGGCGATGTCGCTTTCCTCACCCATGTCCTGGGCGGCATGGAATGAGCCGCCACCGCCTATAATCACGCAGCCCTCGATCTCCTGCGACAGCAAAGCGTCTATGGCCTTCCTGCGCCCCTCCACTTTCAGCATCTCGTTGCTGCGGGAGGTCTCAAGGATAGTTCCTCCTTTCTGAATAATGTTGGCCACCGATCTCTGATTGAACTTCTGGAACTCGCCTGCTATCAAACCCGAGTATCCGCGCCGGATGCCGATGACCTCCAGCCCGTGGAATATGGCAGTGCGGACCACCGACCTGATAGCAGCGTTCATGCCGGGCGCATCTCCGCCGGATGTCAGGACACCAATTTTCTTCATTTTCCTTTTCATTCCTCTTAATAGATTACTGAATTTCTTACCTTAGCACAATACGTAGATGGGACAATCCAAGGTTATTCATTCAGTTTATTCGAGATGATTGGTTGAAGCATATTCCAGGGCTTTGAGGTAAAATCGCTCGACATATTCGCCCGCCATCCGCGATGTATTGAAGTGCGGTGCATTTGAGCGGATGCTCTCTTTCATCATCTTTATCCAGTCGTGAGGGATGCCGTCGATGTCCCGATCGTAATAAAGCGGTATCACCCGGTCTTCCAGTAACTCGTATATAGCATTAGCGGTCGAGGCGTCACGATCCGCCGAATCGACCACTTTCCTCTCATCCACAGCCCAGCCGTTATCGCCGTTATACCCTTCAAACCACCAGCCGTCCAGAACGCTTAGATTGATTGCCCCGTTCACCGATGCTTTCTGGCCGCTGGTACCACTGGCCTCCATCAAGACCCGCGGCGTGTTCAACCAAACATCCACGCCGGCCACCAGATCCCTCGCCATATGCATATCGTAGTCTTCGACGAAGGCTATCCTGCCACCGTATTCTGGATCCTTCGCATAATTATAGACCTGCTGTATCAGCCTTTTACCATCTTCGTCCTGGGGATGCGCCTTGCCCGCAAAGATAATCTGCACCGGCTGCATTTCGCGATTTACAATTCTCTTGAGTCTGTCTGCATCCTTAAAAATAAGTCCGGCCCTCTTATACCCTGTGAAGCGTCTGGAGAACCCGATGGTCAGTACCTCGGCATCCAGCAATGCGCCCATAGCCAATGGTTGGATGGCGGCGACGCGGTCGTGAGACCATCTTTTCCTGGCACGGTCCAGGATAGAGCTGTTGAGTTTCAGCTTGAGCCACCGGTGCATGGCCCAGATCAACTCATCCGGTAGATCCCTGATACCATCCCATTTGCCCAGGTCAACCTGATGCTCCTCCCAGTCATCCCCGAGGAACTGCCTGTAAAGAACCTGTAACTGCGGGGACGCCCATGTCGGCAGGTGCACGCCGTTGGTTATCGAGATGATCGGCACTTCTGATTCAGTTTTTTCAGGCCACAGGCCATGCCACATCCTGCGGCAGACCTCGCCGTGCAATTTGCTTACAGCGTTGCGGTAGCCCGCAAGTTTGAGGCCGAGCACTGTCATATTGAACGATGTCCTGTCCTGCTGGCTCATCCCCAAATCTAAAAACTGTTCGCGGGTTACGCCCAGTTGGCCCCAGTAGCTGTGAAAATACTTGT
>CAZKOL010000141.1:0-2473 GCA_964554375.1 uncultured Dehalococcoidales bacterium | reverse complement strand
CCGGAACCCTTTACAAGGGCGGGCAACTCAGCCCAGGTCAGCCTGTTCACGCCATCGTCAACAACGCCCAGCACAGGTACCTTCGTGGTAAATTGGTAATCAGCGATCTCCGGCCTGGCGGAGCACAGCGCTGACAGCAGTGATGATTTTCCGCTGTTGGTAAATCCGATAATACATACGTCGATAACCAGCCTCATTTTCAAGATTATGTCATATTGCTGGCCTTCCTCACCGGGCTGGAAAATCCTTGGCGCCTTCCTCGTAGAAGTAGCATAATGGACATTTCCCTTTCCACCCCTTCCACCCCTGGCTAAAATCACCTTTTGACCGTCTTTCTGCAGATCGGCTACAACCAATTCCTGACCCTTTTCCTTTACATAAGCTATAGTTCCCACCGGTACCTTGATCACCAGGTCACCGGAATTTGTGCCGTGCATCCTGTTCTTACCACCTGCGCCACCGTTCCCGGCTTTGAAAAGGCGCTTATGCTTGAAAGATGCAAGGCTCTCCATATCGCTATCGGCCATCAGGTAAACATCTCCTCCCCTGCCTCCATCACCCCCGTCAGGACCTCCGAACGGCAGGAATTTCTCCCTCCGGAAACTGGCCAGGCCGCTACCGCCGCGTCCAGCCCGAACTTGTATTTCTACATTATCAACAAACATATATTTAATTGTATTTTAATCTATATATAGGATATATGTCAGTATAATCATATTCATTATAAGATGGTTAATTATGTGGAGGATAGTATCGCATAGCAGCGAGAGCAATCCAATATCAGGGATGCCTGTTAACAGATATATGGAAGTTATCAACAAAGCGGGGATATTTTTCCACAATGGAAGAACAGGGCTAAGCCGACCCGCGGGATTTCAACATGAGGCGTATATCTTCGATTGACTTGCTGAGCTGTGAATCAGATCCTATATTCATGGCGATCCTGTCATAGCCGTGGATGACGGTTGAGTGGTCCCGATTGCCCAGGACCCTGCCGATCTCAGCAAGGTTGGTATGGTTCTGCTGGCGTAAAAGGTACATGACAATATGACGAGCCCGGGAAGTCTTGAGATCCCTTTTCTTGCCCGTTATGTCATCCGGAGGGATGGCGAAATAATCAGATACAGCATTAATGATAGCTGCGGCAGAATAATGCCCGCTGCTTTGCTTTGAAGCTGTTATCATATCGTTGAGAAGCTGTTTCACGGCATTGACGTCCAGGGTGGCATTGCTCATGCGGGAATAGGAAGAAAGGCGAATGAGCGCACCTTCCAGGGATCTTACGCTGCCATGAAAATTAGTCGCCAGGAAATTGAGAACGGCGTCATCGAACTTAGTTTGTAGAAAAGAGCATTTAAGATCAAGGATAGACAGCCGAGTTTTGTGGTCGGGAGGGTAGATGTCAGCCACCAACCCTCCTTCCAGGCGGGAGCGGAGGCGCACGTTAAGTGATTCGATTTCTTTGGGAGGCCGGTCGCAGGATATAACGACTTGACGGTTATCCGCTAAAAAGTCGTTAATAATATGGAAGATGCATTCCTGGGTTTGATTTTTACCGCTGAGGAACTGTATATCGTCGAGCAGCAGTATATCCACCCTGCTGAACCGGCTGCGGAATTCCTCGGCCTTCTTGTTGCGTATAGCTGCGATGAAATCGTTAGTGAATTGTTCGGCACTCATATAAAGTAACTTAACTTCTCTTAACCTGGCTGCCTGCCCGATTGCGTGGAGCAGGTGAGTTTTTCCGGTGCCAGTACTGCCGTAAATAAAAAGAGGATTGAAGAATTGACCCGGGTTCTCTGATATTTCCAATGAGGCAGTATAGGGCAGACGGTTGCAGTCGCCGGCAACGAAGGTATCAAACGTAAATTTAGTGTTTAAACCGGTGCCCCGGGCGTAAGCGGGCCGCTCCTTAATGCTGATACCGCCATCGGGCAGCAGCCTGGTACTGCCGGGGACCGTAGCATGGCTTACCGCCTGTACCTGGAACACTACTTCCGTGATTTTGCCTGTGATGGTTGCAAGAATCCTGCAGACCACGGAATACAAGCGGCCCTTGAGCCATTCGGCGATAAAGGCTGTGGGGACAGCTACCGTGAATACGCCGTCGGCATAGTCTATACCCCGTGAATCCTTAAGCCAGGTATTGTAATTAGCTTTGCTTACCTGTAGCTGCAGTTCGCCCAAGGCGGCCTGCCATATTTTATCAGCTTGCATATGCTTCTTAACCGTACTATATTTTTATACGAGGATGCCGGAAAAAAGAAAAAAAGCTCCCCAGTTGAAACGTCCAATGCAGACTTTTTGTTTAGTTAAAGTAGCAACCGCTTGGATGATGCGTCTGCCGAGTATTCCGTGGTCCGCTTCCCAAACCGTAGATAGATTACCACGGGCCTCTTCAGCACTGTCAATGGTTATTTTGACATAACGGAAAAAAACTTTTAATTTTTAATCGGATTATGAAAGTTGTATT
>CAZKOL010000140.1:0-2487 GCA_964554375.1 uncultured Dehalococcoidales bacterium | reverse complement strand
GTCCAGCAGCGCCGCCTCGATGGTCCGGTAGGCCTGCGTGTCCATGGTAGAGGCATTGCCCTCACCCTTCATGATGAATTCGATCTGTATCTCGTCGTCCGCAAGCTGTTTTTTTACATGGGCTATCCAGGCTTCAAGGTCCCGACCCGGCAGCAGCCGGGTATCGACCTCGGCCTCGGCGTATGAGGGGATGACGTTAACCTTGTTGCCGCCGTGCAGCGAGTTGAGGCTGACGGTGTTTCTGAGCATGGCGTTGACCTGCGGAACGGATAACAGGCCGTTCTCCTCGATGATCTTTAGCAGCGTCTCTTCCCTGCCGTCCTCAATATAAGGCCCGAGGAAATCCCAGGCCTGCGACATCCGCCTGAAATACTCCTCCACAATTGGGGTTACCCTGGGTCGATCCTTGTAATTCAGTAGCCTGTTGACCGCCGCGCTCAACCGCTCCAGGGGGTTCAGTCCGTGGGGCGTGGAGCCGTGGCCGGCCTGGCCCCTCCTCTTAAGTCGCATCCAGCAGGGCCCTTTCTCCCCGGGGGAGATCATGGCCAGCAGGCGCTCCGGCACGACCCCATCTGTTACGTAGCTGCCCTCGTTCAGCGCCAGCGTGGCGCGGAATTCTTCGGGATGCTCCCTCAGCAGATATTCCACACCGCAATCGGCGCCGGACTCCTCGTCGGCCGTGGCCAGGAATATGAGGTCCCGCTTCAGAGGCAGGCCTTTTTGTTTGACTTCCAGAAATGCCAGCAATTGCATGATCCCCAGGGACTTGGTGTCAAGTGCGCCGCGGCCGCAAATATGGCCGTCTATTATCTCTCCGCCGAATGGGTCGAAGCTCCATTCGGCCCTGCCGGCTGCGATTACATCGGTATGGTGCAGCAGGATGAGCGGGCCTTCCTGCCCGGACCCCTTGATCTCAGCCCTTATGGAAACGCGACCGGGCCTTGATTCATAGAGCTTGTAGGTAATGCCCGCGCTGATAAAAATATCCGCAAAAAAGCTTGCTGCCAGGTGCTCGTTTCCCGGAGGATTGGATGTGTCCAGCCTTAGATACCGGCTGAGCAGTTCGGTGGCGCCTGAATTCATATCTGTTAATTCTCCGCAGTATTTCCTTCCTGAAATTATACCCTATTTATAGCCGTTCCTATTGCAGGCTGCTCTTACCCGTCCTGCAGAAAATACTGTGTTTGTTATGGGCGGTCGCTGAGTTGATGCTATAATTATCGTGCAATCAGCTTGGAGGTAATATTATGAGGCAATTCGCTGGCCAGGATGAGATCAAGGTTTTCTGCGGCAACGCCCACCCGGCGCTCGCCAGCTCGGTCTGCGATTATCTGGGTATACCGCTGGGCAAAATCGAGGTATTCGAGTTCAGCAACGAGAATACCTTCGTGCGCATCCTGGAGAACGTGCGCGAACGCGACGTATTCATCATTCAGCCGATCTGCTCGCCGGTAAATAAGAACCTGGTTGAGCTATTGATCATGCTCGACGCCTTCAAGCGGGCCTCGGCCGATCGCATCACTGCTGTAGTACCTTACTACGGCTACTCGCGCACTGATAAAAAAGACCAGCCGCGTGTGCCCATCACCGCACGCCTGGTAGCAGACCTGCTGTGCACCGCCGGCGCCAATCGCATCCTCACGGTGGATCTGCACGCAGCCCAGATCCAGGGCTTTTTCAACATCCCCGTGGACGAGCTGACCGCCCTTTTCCTGGTGAGCGATTACTGGAGGACCAAGAAACTGAAGGACGTAGTGGTGGTGGCCACCGATATCGGCATCAGCAAGCGCGCGCGGGACCTGGCGGAGAAGCTCAACGCCCCGCTGGCCATCATCGAAAAAAGGCGCATGGGCAACGACGACACCATTGAGACGCTTAATATTATCGGCGAGGTGCGGGGCAAGCGCGCTATCACGATGGACGATGAGATCGATACGGCAGGGTCGCTGGTCAGTGCTGTGGATACGCTGCTGGAAGCAGGCGCTAAAGAAGTCTACGCCTGCTGCACGCACCCGGTATTCTCCGGACCGGCCATAGAACGCATCTCTAAATCCAGGGTAAAGGAAGTCGTCGTGGCCGACACCATCCCCGTCAATGGGAAGAAGAAGATAAATAAAATCACCGTGCTGCCGACGGCGCCCCTGCTGGGCGAGGCCATACATCGCATACACACTGGCATGTCTATCGGCGCCATGTTTGAAGATTAGGAAGGATTATGCCGAGCTGGTTAGGCAAACTATTCGATTCCAACGAAAAAGAGATCAACCGCCTCAAGCCCCTGGTAAAACTGATAAGTGACCTCGAGCCGCAATTCCAGGGCCTGTCCGATGACGATCTGAAGGCAAAGACCGCGCAGTTTAAGCAAAGGCTGGCTGAAGGTGAAACCCTGGATGACCTGCTGACAGAGGCTTTTGCCGCGGTACGGGAAGCATCCCTCCGCACCATCGGCCTGAGGCATTTCGACGTCCAGCTTATGGGCGGTATGGT
>CAZKOL010000139.1:0-2496 GCA_964554375.1 uncultured Dehalococcoidales bacterium | reverse complement strand
TGCCTCTACCATGGACACGCAGGCCTACCGGACCATCGAGGCGGCGCTGCTGGACCACTACCCCGGCGCCATTGCCGCTCCCTACCTGATGCTGGGCGCCACCGACTCCCGCTTCTTCAGGGAAAAGGGAGTGATCTCATACGGCTTCTGCCCGGCAGTCATACCAGCCGACCACCTTAAATCCATCCACGGGTCCGACGAAAAGATCGGCGTGGAGAGCATGAATAAAGGTGTGGAAGTCTATAAAGATATCGTCATAAGGTTATGCGCCGGGATAAAATAATAACTTTTAAACAAATACAAATATGTAGGGGCGTTGCTTTAGCTGCGCCCGAAGCCAGCAAAAATGAATAAGATAGATAAAATATTGAAGTTGCTTATCTCCGCTTACGGTGACCGCGTCCCGGCGCGGCGACTGGCGCCTATAGACGAGCTTGTCCTGACCATCCTTTCGCAGAACACCTCGGACATCAATTCGCGGCGCGCCTTCAAGTCGTTGACCGGCTCGCCGGGCGGTTGGGACCGGGTTGCGCATGCGCCGCGTGCGCGTGTAGCGCAGGCCATTCGCGCCGGCGGTTTGGCGGACGTAAAATCCAGGTATATCCTGGGCGCATTGCAGTGCCTGGCAAAGCAGGCAGGAGGCTACGACCTGCGCTTTCTCAAGGGCATGGAACTGGGAGAGGCCCGGGCCTGGCTGATGCGCCTGCCCGGCGTGGGCATGAAGACGGCCAGTTGCGTCCTGCTGTTCTCGCTTGATATGCCTGCCTTCCCCGTCGATACCCATGTCCTGCGCGTGGCCGGGAGGCTGGGGCTGGTGGCGCCTAAAATCACGGCCGCCTCAGCCCACCTTGAGATGGAGCGCCTGGTGCGGCCGGGGGACACCTACCGCTGCCACGTATTGATGATCGAGCACGGGAGGAGTACCTGCAGAGCACGCAACCCGCTCTGCGGCCTTTGCATTATCAGTAGTCAGTGTCCGAGCTATAATAAACTCAAAACCTGATACAGGGAGGAATACATGCGCAAGGCCACCATGCATTATATACTCGATGCCCTTGAGGGAATCGTATTGCTCCTGCTGGTGGTATCGGGATTCATACTCTGGTTCGCCCTTCCCGAGGGCAGCGCGGCGGATAAAACCGCCCTCTTCGACCGCCGTACGTGGGTGCAGTTGCACCAGTGGCTGGCCGTGGGGCTGTTGATTTTCTTCAGCGCCCACATCATTACCCACTGGGCCTGGATCTCATATATGACCAGGAGATATTTCAGGAATCTGAAGAAAGATTGAAGCCGCAATGTTGACAGCGCTAAGCTAATATATGTAATATGTGACATTACCCTATGAAGCTTCGTATACACTATAACCTTGCATCTCTGATTGCCGCAGCGCTGTCCCTGCTGGCGGCGTCCTGCTCAGTCCCTGCTGGTAACGCTCCATCGATAGCCGACCTCACTTTGACCACAGGCTTCGCATCCGACTACCGCCCGCTCGACAGCAGCAGCGACTTCTACATGGACAGCCCTGAGGTCTGCTGCTCCGCCAGGGTCACGGGTGCGTGTGAAAATACCCGGGTCCAGGGCGACTGGATTTATATTAAGGGCGACATGGCCAAGGAGGCCGATCCGCTGATCCGCCGTGACCAGGCCGTCTGTGACACGGATTGCTATGTCGGATTCACACTGCCGGCGCCCGCCGGAGGCTTTATCGGCGGTGACTACCGCGTAGAGTTTTCCGTCGACGGCCGGCCCGGGCCGAGTACAGGCTTTTCCATCAGGCGCGACTCTTCCCAACCACTGCCCCAAATAGTAACGTTCACGGCCAGCCCGTCAAAAATAATCGCCGGCCAGCCCGTGCTGCTCAACTGGAAGGCCTCAAACACGTCAAGGATCAATATCCAGCCCGCGCCCGGCACGGTGGATGCGGAGGGCAGCCGGACCGTCACACCGGTTCAAGACACCGTCTACACGTTGTACGCCGTCAACCGCGGCGGCGTCAGCTCCAGTCAGTTGAGCGTAAATGTCTCACCTGCGGTCAAAGAGAAGCCGGACCTGCAGGTCACGGAGTTATGGACCAGCGGCAACATCCTGGCCTACCGGGTGAAAAACACGGGCAACCTGGCCTCCTGCGCGACCATGTCGCGACTCTATAAAAACGATACGGAAGTGTCCCAGGATTACATGGCGCCGCTGGCGGCCGGCGAAGAGCGGGTGGAGGCCTTCCAGCAGTATCATTTCTCTCCGCGCTTCAACTATATCGGCGGCCAGGGCGGGCAGGACGCCGGCATCGACGCGGTGAATATGCGCGTATGCGTCAACAGCGACGGGTCTTGCGCTGAGAGCGACCCGTCGAATAACTGTTTTGAGCGCACTTTTGGTAAATGAATAAGATGGCTAATTACACCGTTGACCTGGGCAAGCTGGCCGGGCAAAAGATCGAATTTATTTTCAGAGTTGAGTCCGACGGACCGTGGAGGCAGGGAAGTGCTGCGTGGATAG
>CAZKOL010000138.1:0-2507 GCA_964554375.1 uncultured Dehalococcoidales bacterium | reverse complement strand
GTAATTGCCGTATTTGGTAATCGATGCTTTCGATCCGGGCATGACCAGTATGGTGGTGGTAGGCTCTTCAATAATAGCCGGCGCGGATATACGGTTGCCGGGCTTGAGGTCTACGCCCTTGTAAATAGGCGTATCTACCATACCGCCGAGCTCCTTGAAATATGCCTTGCGGGTTCCCTTGCTTGTCGCCACACCTGGAGCGGACTTTATCGCCGTGAAATCGGTCCTGGGCAACTTACCGACGGCCTTGACCCTCCAGTAGACGAACTCCACCGGCTGGTCACCGGCGCTAACAGAAAATACTTTATGGTGCAGTTTATGGAAATCCGATACCAGCGCATCGAGTTGCTTCTGATTGTTGATGCTGGTACTGCGTAGAGGGACCGAGAGCTCCCAGACCTGAAAGGGATACCTGGCCTCGGTATAGACCTGCAGCTTTCTCTGTTTTTTCGGCACCCGCATGTGCTCGAAGAATTCCTCCGCCTGCTTTTTCAGACCGTCCAGTGCCGAGTTTATGCCTTCAAAATCGAAACTGCCGCTCTCGGTGAACTTGCTCAGACTGAACTCAGAAGTTATGTCTGCAAAAGCGCCGCCGAAGGCACTCAGCGCACCGGCCACCCTGGGTATTAATACTTTTTTAACTCCCAGCTCTTCGGCTATGGCGGCGATATGCATTCCACCTGCCCCTCCACCCGATACCATTGTGTATTCGCGGGGATCGATGCCCCGCCAGATTGTGATGTCCTGTATGACGTTTGACATGCTGGCATTGACAGCGCCCCACATGGCATAGGCCGCCTCTTCAACGCTCAGCTTCAGCGGCCCTGCGACCTTTTCCTCAATCGCTTTCGCTGCCAGTTTTTTATCCAGCTTCATGCCTCCGCCCAGGAAGTACGCAGGATCGAGATAGCCGAGCACGACGTTGGCGTCGGTGACTGTCGGCTCCGTGCCCCCCTTGTTGTAGCAGGCTGGGCCGGGCACTGCGCCGGCGCTGCTGGGACCGATGTGCAAAAGGCCGCCGCTGTCCACCCAGGCGATGCTGCCACCGCCGGCGCCGATGGACTTGCTGTCGACCTTGTTGATGCCCAGCATATAGCCGCCGACCTCCGTCTCCCGCGAGACCGCGATCTCACCACCGGTTATGCAGGCCACATCGAAGCTGGTACCGCCCATATCGGTGGTGATGATATTATCGATACCAAGGTCGGTGTCCGCAATCAGCCTGCCTGCGCTGGGCGCCAGCGCCGGTCCGCAGTCCACGCTAAAAATGGGCTTTTTCACGAACTCTTCGGCTGATACTACGCCGCCGCTGGATGTAAGCAGCGAGAGCTGCCCTTTATAACCTATCGCCTCCAGCCTCTTCTCAAGCTGGGTGACATAGCTGCCCACCAGCGGCTTGAGCGAGGCGTCGATGGCGGTTGATGAAAACCGCCGGTATTCCCTGATGCAGGGGTTTACCTGGTGGCTCAGGCTGTATGGTATACCCGGCCACTCTTTTTCTATGATCTCGGCAATTTTCAATTCGTGGACCGGATTGACAATGGACCAGAGCAGGGCCACCGCTATGGCGCGGACGTTGTATTCTTTTAACTGGTGTATGGCCTGACGCACATCGTCCTCGTTGAGCTTTTCCTCTATCCCGCCCTCGGCATTGATCCTCTCGCCCACGCTGATAGTCAGGTACCGGGGTATATAGGGTTCCGGATATTCCATCTGCCAGTTATAAGGATTTTCCTTGCCGCCCTCACGGGCGAGCAGTATGTCCCTGAAGCCTTTGGTGCAGATCAGGCCGGTCTTGGCCGCCTTGCCCTCGATGATGGCGTTGGTGCTGACCGTGGAACCGTGCCCGAAGTACCCGCCCTCGATTGTGCTGCACTGCGCCATGAAATCCTTTAGAGGCCGGTTGTAATGGTCTGCCGCCATCTTCACGGTTTCGATAAAGGCGTCCGTGTAGTTGCCCGGCGTAGTGGGCGATTTAAATATGTTAACTTTTCCTTTCGGGTCTGCCACCACCAGGTCGGTAAATGTGCCTCCGATATCTATGCAAAGCCTGTAGCTCATTTCACAGCCTCCCTGCTCTTTTTCATCTCTTTTCTCAAAGCCCTGGTAGCCTCCAAGTCCACCGAGTAAAGCTCAATGTTCGTCTTAATTACCACGCCGTATATGTCACGTGCTTTTTCCAGTGTTACATAGCCCTCGCGCACGTCGTGCCGTACTCTCTCCGGATCGCGGCCTAACGGATCGCCGAATCCTCCGCCACCACTGGACATGGATATCATCTCCTCCGTGGGCTGGAGCGTTTCCATGGATACCGTGGGCAGCTCTATTTTGGTAGCTTCACCCTTGGCAATTTCATATTTATACAAACGCAGGGCGCTGCCGGGCAGTCCGCCGTTGATCCCCTGCGGAGGGTTGAAATGCCCATCAGCAATGAAGCCCCAGGAGCCGGCATCGTGCCGCGGCTTCTGCCTGCATTCTATACCGATGGCGCCGCGCCATTGCCCCGC
>CAZKOL010000137.1:0-2513 GCA_964554375.1 uncultured Dehalococcoidales bacterium | reverse complement strand
ACTTGACAGCCTTAAATACGTATATCTATAATAAGGACAGGGTTCAAAAGGTTTCCCCTGTTCCCGGCAACTTCAATTCCCCGCAAAATAATTAAGCCCGGACTTATGTGATATGTCGGCATAAGCTGATATGGATCAGGACGGATTTTTCAGTAATACAAATTATTTTGATGTGCATGTTTACAGTGGCGGTAAGGTCAATGTATCCCCCTGCTGCAGTTAAATATCCCTATGGCTAAGTACATTTTCGTCACCGGCGGCGTAGTTTCCTCGGTGGGCAAGGGCATCGCCAGCGCATCCATCGGGCGCATCCTCAAGAGCCGCGACGTCTCCGTCTCGGTGCAGAAGCTGGACCCCTACCTCAACGTGGATCCCGGCACCATGTCGCCCTACCAGCACGGCGAGGTCTTCGTGACCACCGACGGCGCCGAGACCGACCTGGACCTGGGACACTACGAGCGCTTCATCGACACCAACCTCACGGCGGCCTCCAACGTGACCTCGGGACAGATCTATTCCTCGGTTATCGCGGGGGAAAGGCGCGGCGACTACCTGGGCGGCACCATACAGGTCATCCCGCACGTAACCAATGAGATCAAACGCCGCATCCGCGAGGTGGCGCAGATATCCAAGGCGCAGGTGATCATCGTGGAGGTGGGCGGCACGGTGGGCGACATCGAGAGCCAGCCGTTTTTAGAGGCCATCCGGCAGATGCGCAACGAGGTGGGCCGCGACAACGCCCTCTACATTCACGTCACCTACCTGCCCTACATCGCCACCACCAAGGAGCTCAAGACCAAGCCCACTCAGCACAGCGTGAACGAGCTGCGCCGCATCGGCATCCAGCCGGACGTCATACTCTGCCGCTCGGATTACCCTATCTCGCAGGGGCTGCGGGACAAGATATCGCTCTTCTGCGACGTGGAGAAGGAGGCCGTCATACCCATGGTCACGGCCGAGTCCATCTATGAGGTCCCGCTCATCCTGGAAGAGTTCGGCATGAGCAATTTCATCATCAGCCACCTGAGGCTTAACGCCACCAGGGCGGACCTGGCGGAGTGGCGCCAGATGGTGGAGCGCATGAAGGCGCCCCACGAGAGCATTAACATCGCGCTGGTGGGCAAGTACGTAGAGCTGGAGGACGCCTATTACTCGGTGCGCGAATCTCTCTGCCACGCCGCACTCCACCATAACCGCACGGTAAACATCATCTGGGTGCAGTCCGAGGACCTGGAGAAGGGACTCCACCAGGACGTGCTGGGATCGGTGCACGGCATCATCGTGCCGGGCGGCTTCGGCAATCGCGGCATCGAGGGCATGATCACCAGCGCATCTTACGCGCGGCACAATAATATACCCTACCTGGGGCTGTGCCTGGGCATGCAGGTGATGGTTATTGAATTCGGGCGCTATGCGCTGGGCAACAAGCGGGCCAACTCCACCGAGTTCGACAGCGGCACGCCCTACCCGGTGATCGACCTGCTGCCGGAACAGCGCAAGGTCAACGACATGGGGGGCACCATGCGCCTGGGCTCTTACCCCTGTACTCTGGTGCAGGGCACGCTGGCTGCGCAGGCTTACTCGGAGCAACTCGTCTACGAACGCCACCGCCACCGCTACGAGTTCAATAACGATTACCGCGACATTTTCGAGAAAAAAGGACTGGTGTTCAGCGGGCTCTCTCCGGACAACAGGCTGGTGGAGATAGCCGAGGTGAGGGACCACCCCTGGATGGTGGCCTGCCAGTTCCACCCCGAGTTCCGCTCGCGCCCAAACCGGCCCCACCCGCTGTTTGTAAGTTTCATCGGCGCTGCCAGGGAGACCCTCGTCGAGGGCACCCAGGTCACCCTGCCTATAAAATGATGCGGCAGGGAAGCGCCTGCATGATAATAAAATCAATACAGGGAGAAATATATGCGCCTCTTTCTTGATACGGCCAATCTGGAACACATCAGGCACGGCGCCAGGCTGGGCGCCGTGAGCGGCGTCACCACCAACCCCAGCCTGGTCTCGAAGGAAGGCAAGGTCAACTATAAAAAGCTTGTGCAGGAGATCTGCTCCATCATCCCCGGCCCGGTCTCGACCGAGGTCATCAGCCAGGACACGGCCGGTATGGTGGCGGAGGCGCGCGAGATATCCACCTGGGCCAAAAACGTGGTGGTCAAAATACCAGCCGGCATAAATGGTACCGAGGCCACCGCTGTGCTGGCCGGGGAGGGCATACGGGTCAACTGCACGCTGTGCTTCTCGGTCAACCAGGCGCTGCTGGCCGCCAGGGCGGGGGCGGCCTACGTCAGCCCCTTCGTGGGCAGGCTGGACGACATCGGCGAGGACGGCATGTCGCTGGTCCGCGATATCATTCAGATTTACCGCCAGTATCCCGAGATAAAGACCGAGGTCATTGCGGCCAGCATCCGCCACCCCCAGCACTGCCTGGAGGCGGCCAGGGCCGGGTCTCACATCGCCACCATACCCTACGCCGTGCTGCTGCAGATGGCCAGGCACCCGCTGAC
>CAZKOL010000136.1:0-2561 GCA_964554375.1 uncultured Dehalococcoidales bacterium | reverse complement strand
GGCAGAGAACAAGGACATGATGAACGTTTTAATCAACAGCGGCTTCACCATGCAGAGGCAATACCAGGGCACGACTTATATTGGTTTGCTTGATCTGGCCCCCACCGAGATTGTCGAGCAGAAGTCGTTTGAGCGCGAGAAATTCACATCCATCGCCTCCCTGCGGGCTTTTCTCAATCCGAGGTCGGTAGCGGTCATCGGCGCCTCCAGGAGACCCAATACCATCGGCAACTTCGTCTTCCGCAATCTCATCCAGCAGGATTTCAAGGGCGTAGTCTACCCTGTCAATCCCAATGCCGAGGTGATAGCGGCCATCAAGGCCTACCCCTCGATCCTGGACATACCGGGAGACATCGACCTGGCCATAATTGCGATACCGGCAGATAAAGTCCAGCAGGTAGTGGAGGAGAGCGCACACAAAGGCGCCAGGGGCGTCGTGGTGCTGAGCACGGGCTTCGCCGATATCGGCGGCGATGGGATTGAAAGGCAAAACAAGCTGCTTACCACCATACGCAGCTATGGTATGCGCATGCTGGGTCCCAACTGCATGGGGATGATAAATACCAATCCTGAGATAAATTTGAATGCCACTTTTTCCAATGTGGTGCCGCCCCACGGCAATATAGCCTTCGCCACCCAGAGCGGTGTGCTGGGGTCTGCCATCCTGATGTACGCCACCAGCCTGAACATCGGCCTATCCACCTTTGTCAGCATTGGCAACCGGGCCGACATATCCAGCAACGAACTGCTGCAGTACTGGGAGGACGATCCGGATACCGACGTCGTGCTGCTTTACCTGGAGTCGTTCGGCAACCCCAGAAAATTCACGCGCATCGCGCGAAGTATTACGGCCAAGAAACCGGTCATCTCGCTGACCGGCAGCCGCGGCGCAGTTCAAACACGGAAAATAACATCACATACCGGCGCCATGGCCACCGACCAGGCGGCCACGGACGCGCTATACAAACAGGCGGGCATATTGCGGGCGGACACGCTGGAGGACCTTTTCGACACGGGCAGCCTGCTGGCCAACCAGCCGCTGCCGCAGGGCAACAGGGTGACCATTCTATCGAATGCGGGAGGTCCGGCGCTGCTGACCGCCCAGGCGTGCCGGGGCAGGGGTCTCGAGGTTCCACCTCTCTCCAATGAAACTACCTCACAGCTCAAGACCATGTTGCCGTCGCGGGCCAATGTGTCGAACCCCATTGACATGTCACCTGAGGTCTCCATAGGGCAGTATGGGGACGCCCTCAAGCTACTGCTCAAGGACGCCGATGTGGACATGGTGGTGGTCATATACATAGCCCCCGTAACAAAGCCGTCCGAGGAATTCTCTACCGTTATCCGAGAGGTAGCCCCGCTGTACCGCGAATCCGGCAAACTGCTTGTCACGTCTTTCCTGGGCCTAAGGGGCGCCGGGATCGAGCCAGGCCCGCATGAGAAGAGGTCCGTGCCCTCTTTCGCTTTCCCCGAATCTACCGCCAGCGCCCTGTCGCGCGCCGTGGAGTTCAGCCAGCGTCTGAAAAGGCCTTCCGGCAAGATACCCGAGTTCCCTGATATCGACAAGGAGCGGGCTGACCATATCATCAGTTCAGCCATCGAAAAATCGGGCCGGAGCCAGGTATGGCTGGATGCCGAATCCATCCTTGGGCTGTTTGAGTGCTACGGCATAAAATTCGTCACCCTGAAGATGGCCAGTACGCCTTCTGAGGCCGTAGCCGCGGCGGAGGAGATCGGGTGCCCCGTGGCTGTCAAGATACTCTCCCACTCCATCTCCCAGAAGACCGACGTAGAGGGCGTCATCCTCGACTGCCGGGCAGGGGACGAGGTAGAGAAAGCCTTCACGCGTATCAGGGAGAACCTGGAAGGGGTTGGCAAGAGCGCCGAGATGGAGGGTGTGATCATTCAGAAGATGGTGCAGGGGGGGGTCGAGGTGATCGTGGGAGTCACACAGCACCCGGCCTTCGGCCCTCTCATGATGTTCGGCCTGGGAGGAGTCTACGTGGAGCTTTTCCAGGATGTCACTTTCAACATCCACCCTTTGACCGACATCGACGCTCACGAGATGATCAAGGCGGTCAAGGCCTACCAGTTGCTTGAAGGCTGGAGGGGCTCGAAGCGCGCAGATATCCCGGCTATCGAAGAGCTATTGTTGCGTATCTCCGCCATGGCCGAGAACCACCCGCAGATACTGGAGATGGACTTAAACCCGGTCAAGGTATTGCCGGAAGGCCAGTTCTACCTGGTGGTGGACGGACGTATCCTGGTCAGCAAAGAAGAAGAATAAAATCCCGGCGACACCCATCCTGCGGGCGCACCCGTCATTGCGAGCCCGAAGGGCGTGGCAATCCCATCGTCCGCCGTAATGCCGTGAGATTGCTTCGTCGCTGCGCTCCTCGCAATGACATTTTTGTATTTGCGGGCAGCAGGGCGGCCTCGTAAACCCGTCCGCTAATACGTGGATATGTTCATCTCCTCCATCTTGCCGGTAACCATAAATACCACGCGTTCGCAGATATTGGTGACCCTGTCGCCCGTCCTTTCCAGGTTATGCCCCACCC
>CAZKOL010000135.1:0-2636 GCA_964554375.1 uncultured Dehalococcoidales bacterium | reverse complement strand
TTGAGGAATACATTATGAACAGGACATTTGAAGCAACTATTGAAAAACGCGACAAATGGTATATTGGCTGGGTAGATGAGGTGCCCGGCGCTTTCAGCCAGGGCAAAACGATCAAGGAAGTTCAGGATAATCTACGAGAAGCGGTTCAGCTTATTCTGGAAAGCCAACGTGAACTTAGAGATACAGGGATATCCGGTAAAATCATCAAGAAGCAAATACAAGTTCAGGTATAAGCTTTGAAACGTCGTGACCTGATCAGTCACCTTGAAAAAGAAGGGTGTGTTCTTCACAGGGAAGGTTCCAAACATACGGTTTTTCTGAATACTGAGAATGGTCATCTCGCAGCTGTGCCCCGTCATCGAGAAATAGAAACTCTTTTAGCCAGAAAGATATGCCGGCAACTGGATATTTCTATACCCAAGACTAAAGACTAAAGCTTAAACGCTCACATTCAATGTTGATTATCGCTTATGCGATGACAAAATTATAAGCATACTGCTGTGACACAACTCAATCATCTTTTTTCACCAATACAAGTCGGCAGCATGAAGCTGAACAATCGCATCGTGCTGCTGCCGATGGCACTGTACGCAAATAACGGCATGCCGTCGGACCGCCAGACGAAGTTCCTGCTTGAAAGGGCGCGTGGCGGCGCAGGCGTAATCTGCATACCGCTTAATGTCATTCCCGGAGGTTCGGAATTCGTGGGTTCGATGACCTGTGATATGTCTGAGGACGGTTTCATCAAGCCGCTCAGGGAACTGATATCCCGGGTGCACGACTGCGGAGTCCCGATCGTGGGGCAACTCATTTCGCTCATGCTGTGGCGAAAAGATAGCGCATCCACCCTGGAAGTGGTCGGTCCCTCCGAGGTGGCACTGCGTCCAAAGGCGCACAAGCCGAGGGCCATGACCGTAGAGGAAATCCACCTGTTCAGCAGACAATACGCTGAGGCTGCCGGGCGGGCGCGGGAGGCTACTTTTGATGCAATAGAGATCATGGGCGGGATAGGGGGAACTATCAGCAGGTTTATGTCTCCGGCTGCGAACCGGCGGCAGGACGAATACGGGGGCACATTTGAAAACAGGATGCGGATGCCCCTGGAGGTAATGCAGGCGATCAAGGAAAAGACGGGCCGTGATTACACTATCCTGTGGAGGTATTCCGGGCACGAATTCGTCGACGGCGGATATGACGAAGAAGGAGGAAGTGAAATAGGCCGTGCCCTGGAATCTGCCGGCGCCGGCTGGCTGAACCTGCAGGTGGGCTGGCACGACAGCACGGTCCCGCTGGTCACGAAGGAAGTCCCCCAGGGCCGTTTTGTCTATATCGCTGAAAGGATCCGGAAGTCGGTCAGCATTCCGGTAGTTGCGGGCTACAGGATCACCGACCCGGAGATGGCCGATCGCATAATAGCCGACGGGAAGGCCGATCTCATCGGGATGGCGCGGGCCCTTATCAGCGACCCGGAGCTGCCGAACAAGGCTGCCGCGGGACACATCTACCAGATAAACCGGTGCATCTGCTGCTGCCGCTGCCTTGACCAGGGACTTGCGCAGCACATACCGCTCGAGATATGCAGCGTCAATGCCAGGGTCGGGGATGACATACTGACGGACATCGTCCCGTCGCCGGTAAAGAAGAAAATCCTTATCGTGGGAGGTGGACCAGCAGGGATGGAGGCGGCCAGGGTGGCGGCGCTGAGAGGGCACCAGGTGACCCTCTGGGAGAAGGCCCCTCAATTGGGCGGGTTGCTGCAGTATGCCAGGATCCCATCTGAGAAGTGGGAGATCGGTTATCTCATCGACTATCTCACAGGTCAATTAAGAGACCTTGGAGTAAACGTTGTCGTCGATAAGGAAGCTGATTGTAAATCGATTATCGATGAAGGCTCAGACGCGGTTATACTTGCCACCGGCTCTATACCCTGTGGTCTCCAGGTACGTGGGGACGCCGGGGTGGAGATAGTTACGCCGCTGGACTTTTTAAGCGGCCGCAAAACCGCGGGGGCGAATGTCATTATTATCGGCGGGGGAATGATAGGCTGCGAGATTGCCAACATGCTTGCGGCCGAAGGCAAAAGTGTGAGGATCTTGGAGATGATGGAAAGGATCGGTATGGACATCGGCCCGACGGAGCGCTTCATTATGCTGTCATCGCTCAGGCAGCGGGGCGTAGCCATGGAGGCAAAGACCAGGGCCATCGAGATCACCGAAGCAGGAGTAATGGCCCTCCAGGATGGAAACACCAGGCTTTTCGAAGCGGCCACGATCATAGTGGCTACGGGCATGCAGCCGGACAACGACCTGTCGCTCAGACTGGCCGGAATGGGCCGGGAGTTCTACGCGATCGGCGATTGTGTCGAGCCAAAAAGAATCGGCGAGGCTGTCAAGAGCGCCTACCGGACAGCATTGAGAATCTAGTGGCAGCTAACTGGAAGCGGGTTCACCCGAGTGTTCGGAACGTGACAGGACCGTATCCGATAATGATGTGTGGCTAAATGAGTAGACGGCTATTACGCAGAGCCGGGATTTCTAAGAAGGTATTATCGAGGAACCGAGGAAATAGATTCAATCATAAAATGAATCTGGCGTCCCTGGGGGGATTCGAACCCACGACCCGCTGCTTAGAAGGCA
>CAZKOL010000134.1:0-2693 GCA_964554375.1 uncultured Dehalococcoidales bacterium | reverse complement strand
CAGCCGCTCTGTCCGCTGAGCTACAGGGACGTATACCGAGTTTAACACAGGAAAATGAGCGGCATCAACAGCCGGTAGAAGAGGGTTGGGGTTTTGGGGCCTCACCGGCAGCCGGCTTGGTCTGTTCGGTCTGCCCGGCAACGGTCACCTCTTTGGTTGTCTCCGGCACCCTGGCCGGCAACTGCTGCGCGTCCGAGGGTTTCCTGCTGTCGGTGACATAAAACCCCGACCCCTTAAAGATAATGGGAACCGGCACAAAGCGGCGTTTGGCTTCGCTTTTACACTTGGGGCAGGCGGCCACGCCCTCGTCGTTGAATCCCTGCCTGATCTCAAAATTGGTGTTGCATTTTGAGCAGCAGTATTGATATATCGGCATCGGTCCCTCCGGGAACTGTAATCAATCTAAAAATTAGCACTCAAATATCCTGAGTGCTAATTAGATATTGTAGTTATCTTTGACTTTGCAGTCAAGTACGTTTGATCAACCGGAACAGCGAAGGGCGCGACAGCGCCCGTGGTCACAGCACAATCGTCTCGTTCATCGCCAGCACCCTCACCTCGGTACCCGGGCAACTCTCACAGACTTTCATTACAAACGGCCTGATGTCCACGGCCGTGGAAATGGGCGGGTAAAAATCGTCCTGGTGATGCGGTATGACCAGGCGCGGCTTTATGATTCGTACGTATTCCAGGGCGATATCGCAGATATGAGTGTGTCCCTGGAGGGCCACCAGCAAAAGGTCCGGCGGATTCGCTGCAAGGCGTTCCAACTCCCCGGTCATAAAGCCGGCGCTGCCGAAATGGTGAATACTGTAGCCGTCGACGGTAAAACGCCAGCTCAAGACCTGGCCCATCGGGTAATTGCTTGATATGCCGGAGTTGGATATGCGGAGGATGCCCGCCGGGCCCATGCGCCAGAGGGTGCGCGCGACCAACGGTATATCGAATTTGACGTGACGGCTGAAAAAGGCCTGCGCCCGGTAACCACCGAAATCCAGGGCGAAGCCGTCGGCGGTAACCGCATGTATACGGCCGCTGTCGACCCCCTCACGCAGCAGCGTGGCCGCGGCTGTCTGTGAGCAGTAGACGGACGATTTGCCGGCAGCCATGATGGCGGGCACATCGTAGAGGTGGTCGAAATGGCCGTGAGAGATAAATATCTGCCCCGCATCGGAGATGTCTGACGGCTTGAGGGTCTGTACGGGCCGGGACAGAGGGTCACGCGATAAGTAAGGGTCGATGAGGAAAACCTGATCATCGGTTTCGATCCTGAAACCGGCTGTGCCCAACCATTGAAGTCGCATACCTGCCATCTCCTTATAATATTTCTTATAGTAGGGGCGTTGCTTTAGCTGCGCCCGCAGAAGCGGACGGGTTTAAAAACCCGCCACTACATCTTATCATCTTCACTGCTACAACAGGCTGTGCTATACTATGAAATTGCCCGGCGGTTATTGTAACGTTAGCCGGTGTACATTGTGAGGGCTCGTAGCTCAGGGGTAGAGCGGTCGGCTCATAACCGATTGGTCGCAGGTTCGAAACCTGCCGAGCCCACCATTCATTTATCCACCCTTCAGGTAGCCGAAAGCAGATTTTGCCGCCACTGCTCCGTCGCCGACCGCCGCGGCGACCTGGCGGGCTGAGTTGCTGCGGATATCGCCGGCGGCAAATACCCCGGGCAGGGCTGTGCGCATCATTGCATCTGTCGGTATATTGCCTGCTTCATCGAGCTCGACAAACCCCCTGAAAGCATCGCTGTTGGGGATCAGACCGATGGCCACGAAAACGCCAGAGACCTCCAGCCTGGAGACGCCGCCGGTCTTTACGTCCTTGATCACAACCCCGCTCAATTTCTCCTCCCCTTCAAGCCGGGCGACAACGCTGTTCCAGACAAACTTGATCTTGTCATTGGACATGGCGGAGCGCTGAACCACCTGGCTGGCCCGGAGCTGGTCCCGCCGGTGTATGACGTAAACCAGCCGGGCATGCTGGCTCAATTCAAGGGCATCCGTCACGGCCGTATCGCCTCCACCCACCACGGCCACATCCATGTTCCGGAAGAGGAAACCGTCACAGGTGGCGCAGTAGGAGACGCCCCGACCGGTCAACCGCTCCTCATTTTCAATGCCCATCTTGCGGTAATTCGAGCCGGATGCAATGATCACAACACCCGTCTTGTAGGTCTCGTCATCGGTGATAACCTCAAATGACTCGTTTTTATGTTTAAGGCCGCTCACCTCGGCCGTTTCGAAGTTAAGACCGAATTTTGAAGCCTGGTCATGCATCAGCTGGCCGAGGTCCATACCGGATACGCCACCGGGAAAACCGGGGTAGTTATCCACCCGGCCTGCGTTGACGATCTGTCCCCCGCAAAGTCCGCGCTCCAGCAGGAGCGTATTGAGGCCGTACCTGGACAGGTAGAGGCCGGCGGTTAACCCGGCAGGACCGCCCCCGATAACTACGGCTTCATATTCTTTCATCTTAACCTCCATGATAGCGTAGTAATTGACATAATATTATTTGCGGCTGTGGTATTTTCTATAGACTTCCTTAAGGTGCTGGTTCGTGACATGTGTATAGACCTGTGTGGTGCGGATGCTTTCGTGTCCCAGCATCTCCTGCACGGATCTCAGGTCGGCGCCCTGTATCAGCAGGTCGGTGGCAAAGGAATGCCTCAAGGTGTGCGGGTGCGC
>CAZKOL010000133.1:0-2715 GCA_964554375.1 uncultured Dehalococcoidales bacterium | reverse complement strand
GAGGCCGGCGAATAGGTCCCCTCCAGCCCGGTCAGCGCCAGCGTCACAATCATGTCGCCGGAACAAATCTTGCTCAGATATATTTCCTTCTGCTTTTCACTGCCTGCCGCGAGCAGGGTGAAGCCCGCCAGGACAATGGTTGAGAAGAAGGGCCCGGGCACTATGTTGTAGCCCATCTCGTCCAGCAGGACGCTGAGATCGAGCAAGCTGCCGCCGTTTCCGCCGTATTTCTCGGGGAAGGGCAAACCCATCCATCCCAGCTCCGCCATCTTTTTCCAGAGCTCTTTCGACAGGCCGCTGTCGCTTTCATCCAGCTCCCGCACGAGCTTCTTGGGACATTCCTTGCTCAGGAACTCGCGCGCCGATTTTTTTAACATCTCCTGTTCTTCATTCAATCCCAGATCCATATTTGTCCCTCCCGGTTTTTATTAATAATAATCTGCTGTCTCACTTACGCTTGAGGCCGAGCCCCCGCTGGGCCAGTATATTTCTCTGTATCTCAGAGGTGCCGGCGCCGATCACGGCCGACAGGGAATCGAGGTACCCGAGGGAGAACCTGCCACTCAGGGGAGCATGCGCCGAGCCGGTCCAGAGCTGCCCGTAGGGTCCCATTATCTCCAGGCCGGTATCGGCCAGCTTCCTGCTGAGCATGGTCGTGACCAGTTTAATCTCGGAGGCCTCGATATTGGGAAAGAGGTTGTTGTCCATCATCCAGGCTGTGCGGTAATACAGCAGGTAGGCAATCTCGATCTCGATGGCAAGCTCAGCCAGCTTCGACCTTACCCGCGCGTCCTCGCTCAGCAACCTGCCGTTGCGCCTGGTTTCCCTGGCATATTGCAACAGGTCCTCGAAACGCCTGCGGAAACCGCCCATGGATATCGCCAGCCTCTCGAAATCAAGCGCTACCATCAGGTAGTAAAAGCCCATGTTCATTTCGCCCACCACGTTCTTTTTAGGCACGCGGACATTATCGAAGAACACCTCGTTGAACGAGTGGAAGCCATCGATATTGATGATGGGCCGGATAGTGATGCCCGGTGTCTTGTTGTCCACGATAAACAGCGCGGTTCCCCTGTAAGGCTGGGCGTTCATATCGGTCCTGGCCACCATCCAGCCGCAGTCCGAAACGTGCGCCCCGCTGCCCCAAATCTTCTGGCCGTTGACTATCAGGTAATCCCCGTCTTCGACCGCCCTGGTCTGTATAGCGGCAAGGTCGGAGCCTGCGTTGGGCTCGCTGTAGGCCAGCCAGAACTTGAGGTTTCCTTTGACTATCTGGGGAATCCACTCCTGCTTCAGCTCCTCGCTGCCGAAGCGCAGGATGGTGGGGCCTGCGATGAGAGTTGAAATATCCATGCCCGGCGCGCCGTGGTAACTGAACCGCTCGCAGAATATAGCCTGTTCGATAAATGTACGTCCGCCCCCGCCGTATTCTTTGGGCCAGGCCATGGTGGACCAGCCAAGCTCCCCCATCCTGCGGCGGAACGCCTCAACTTCCGGGTCGCGGACCTCGAATTCGCTGATGGCGCCGTAGCCTCCCGGCCAGTAAAGGTCATTTTCCACATAGCTGCGCGGCATCTCGGCGAGGATAAATCTCTCGACCTCGTCCCGGAACTTTTTTTCAGCTTCACTAAGATGAAAATCCATGCTAATGCCCGGCGATCAACTGAGTTATTTACGCGGCAGCCCGAGCCCGCGCATGGCTATGATATTGCGCTGGATCTCGTTGGTGCCGCCGCCTACGCCGATGGACAGCGACGCCAGGTAGCTCCTGTACATCTCCGCCGTCCCGATCGCCCTTGGGGACCCGAAAGCAAGCTGGCCGTACTGGCCCATCACCCTCATACCGGCATCGGATATCCTGCGCAGCAGTTCGCTGCCAAATATCATGGCCTGCGACGACTCGTAGTTGGAGTGCCCGCCCTTGCTGTAGATCCAGGCGATGCGGTAGCAGAGCATCTTTGCCACCTCGATCTCGATGGCCATCTCCGCCATCAGGCTGCGCATGATAGGATCCTCCGATATCAGCCGGCCGTTTCTCTTGTTGGCTTTGGCATACTTGATCATGTGGTCCAGCAGCAGCTTGTTGTATGCAGCGATATTTACGCCGGAGCGCTCGAAGTCCAGCGCCATGGCGAGCTGGAACCAGCCGTTGTTTTTTTGGCCTACAAGGCTGTCTTTGGGAATGCGAACGTCGTCAAAAAAGACCTCATTAAAGGAATGGCAGCCGATGACATTGATGAGCGGGCGTACGGTGATGCCGGGTCTCTTCATGTCAACCACGAACATGCTCATATTGCGGTGCTTGGACGCCTCGGGGTCAGTGACAGCCCCCAGCCAGCAGTAGTCGGCATAGTGCGCATAGCTGCACCAGATCTTCTGGCCGTTGATTATATAGTTGTCCCCCTGCTCGGTAGCGCGGGTCTGCAGTGACGCCAGGTCGGAACCCGCGTTAGGCTCGCTGTATCCAAGGCAAAATATTATGTCGCCTCTGGCTATCCTGGGGATGTAATCTTTCTTCTGCTCTTCGCTGCCGAAGTGCTGCAGGGCCATGCCCACCCAGTTGACCGTGATCTCGGCCTCGATGCTGACCGGCGCATCAAGGTAGGTGAGTTCCTCGGCCAGTATAAGGCGCTTGATATGACCCAGCCCGGCGCCGCCCAATTCAACAGGGTAGGCCGGCGCCAGCCACCCTTTGGTCGCGAGGTTCTTCTGAAA
>CAZKOL010000132.1:0-2749 GCA_964554375.1 uncultured Dehalococcoidales bacterium | reverse complement strand
ATCTCGTGAGCCGGCGGGCTGGTGTCGATGAGGTCCTTGATCGCATTCACGGTTAGTTTGAGGGCTGCCCGCAGGATCAGTATGGCGACAACTATGGCTGCCAGCGGGTCGATCCAGGTCAGGTTGACCTCCGGCCATAACCTGGCGCCCGCCCAGATGATTGCCAACCCCGCCAGCACACCCGCCGAGGTCCAAACGTCGGTGCGCAGGTGCCAGGCGTCTGCTATCAGGGCGGGCGAATCCGCCCTTTTCCCTACGATAAAGAGGAGTTGAGACACGACGATGTTAGCCACCACGGATAGGAGCATGACGGCAATGCCCCAGTCAATTGTCCCAAGCGGATGGGGTGTTATCATCTTATTGATTGCCTCTACCACGATCCAGACGGCGGCGATAACGATCAGCAGCGCCTCTGCCAGGGCGGATATATCCTCGACCTTGCCGTGCCCGAAGGGGTGCTCCGCATCCGGGCGCCGGGCTGAGATACGCACGGCAAAAAAGGCTATGGTGGATGCTATTAAATCCATGGATGAATGCGCGGCCTCGGATAGTATCGAAATAGACCCTGTCAGGATACCGGTTACCAGTTTCAGGGTAACGAGTACGCCGTTGGATGCCACTGAAAGCAGCGCCACCGAAGTTTTTTGTTTTTGAATATCCATCGTTAAATTAATAAGACCCCGCGGAACCTGTGTTCCCACGGAGTCATAGTCCGCTGCTTTTGGCCCGACCGCGCCATATATGCCCGGCTGCGTCTGTTGCAGGTTAAAACATTATAAGTACTATTGCATTTTACAGTCAAACTATATAGATCCGGCAGGCTGATAAGTAACGGCCATAAAAGTGCTCATGCTGTTTTACATTAGTGCGGGGGCTGGTATAATTTGGTAAATTTCGGGATCGTTTGTAGCAGAATGAGTATAACGGTTGAAAATATAGGTCGCCTGCGCTACTTCGCCGGCGTCGAAAATGACCGGCTGGCAGGTCTGCCGCCCCTTTTCACCCAGAAGTATTTCATCAAGGGGCAGACTATAGTTAACGAGGGGGATAACCAGGAGAACCTGCATTTCGTCGGCGCCGGTGTGGTCAAAATATATAAGACTTCCTCGGAGGGCAAGGAACAGATTATAAAGATTGTCAGGCCGGGTGAGTCCTTCAATGACGTGACGGTTTTCGGCGGCAGCTTCTGCCCCTACAGCGCGCAGGCCCTGGGCAATACCATTATATACTGGATCCACAAAAACGATCTGCTGTCTGTTATGGAGAAGAACTGGAGGATCGCGCACAATGCC
The DNA here is from genome assembly GCA_964554375.1 of uncultured Dehalococcoidales bacterium. Taxonomy (GTDB): domain Bacteria; phylum Chloroflexota; class Dehalococcoidia; order GIF9; family UBA5629; genus CAIMUM01. The sequence continues at coordinate 1,457 of CAZKOL010000132.1, read as the reverse complement.
CTTGAAGTTATTTCGGAACAGGCGCGTTTGCTGCTAACCCTGGTGGAAGACCTGTCTTTTAAAAACGTCACCGGGCGGGTGGCAAAGATATTGCTGCAGAATTCTGAACCGGGTCCGGAAGGTTTTCAACGGTTGACTCAATACGAGATGGCGGCCATGGCAGGAACTGCCAGGGAAGTGGTCGGCCGGTCGCTTAAGAACCTGGAGGACAGCGGCGCCATCAGCCTTGAAAGGCACCGTATCGTTATCAAGGACAGGGGCTACCTGGACAGGCTGGCCGGGTTGAACTGAGGTGATTTCGGTCACATTATAAGGTACAGAGAACAAAGTATAATCATTAATGTAATAGACATTTATCGGAGGGATCAGACCGTTTGTCCATAATGCCCATTATCGATCAGGCCAGGTGTGATGGGTGCGGCCTTTGCGTTATTGTATGTAAATGCGGGGCACTTGTACTTAGTGGCAATACTGTAGCTATAATCGAGGTTGATAACTGCAGCTGGTGCGCCGACTGCGAACTTGTCTGCGCTACCGGTGCAGTGCAATGTCCGTTTGAAATTGTTGCTCTGGAAAGCTGACCGCGGTCCCCGCTTCGTAGTCCCGCCTGTGTGATCAAACAGTCATGATATTTGCCGCCACGCAACCTTTTTGACTGCTCGGACGTTTTACTATTTGCGACCTTAGTCGCTTACCGGCGGGCTTGCCCGGGCTAACATATAGTGGCATTGAAAGGTTGATTAGAGTTTACAGATTAATGATTGGATAATTGAGTTCCGTGAAGTCAATGATTGCGGAAGGAGTTTATAGATATGGCTAAGATGAAACAAGATGCAAAAACCATGGGAAAAATAGGTTTCGACTACAGGTGGTCGGACCTGGGGAGAAACCAGACATCAGCCGAAGCAGCTTTTGCCAAGGCGGATGTCGAGGATATCGTTTATCCCGACAACAGCAAGGGCGCTGATTTTGCAGAGGATTCAGTCAGCCTGTATATTGCAGAATGCAGCAAAACTCCTTTGCTCACATCCAGGGATGAGAGGATTTTGAGCAGCCGCATGGAGCTGGCTAACTATCTTTCCCATGTGGAGAAGCAGTTGCCCGCCGGTGCTTCCAGGAGATTGCTGGAGGCCGATATTGTCAGGGTTCTGGTATCACGACTGGTGGCTCACAGCAGCCTCTTAGAGCGGCTGCTAAAACATTACCGCTCTACCGGCGCGGTTACCCTGTCGATGAAGGTATCCGACAGCGTGTTGAGGAGCCATATCGACGATGTAATCAGCGAAGAAACAGCGAATTTCGTGGCGAAATCTGCACACATTGAGATAGAAGAAGCCCTGCAGGATATTACTGAGCTTTCCATAGTTACGCGCCTCATACCCTGGCAGATTACAGACGGCTATGCCGAGGTCAAGACGGTTGCCGAGCTGAAAGAAACCGTTGCCAGGCCGGAATTT
>CAZKOL010000131.1:0-2778 GCA_964554375.1 uncultured Dehalococcoidales bacterium | reverse complement strand
TGCCGAGGTCAAGACGGTTGCCGAGCTGAAAGAAACCGTTGCCAGGCCGGAATTTACCAGGTACCTCGATACTATGAATGTAAAGCTGAGAGAGCATTTCGCGGCCCTTAAGAAATCGGGTCGTGAGGCTGCTGAACATATGATCAAGGCCAACCTGAGGCTGGTGCTGAGCATGGCCAAGAAATACAGGGCGCGCGGCATGCCTCTTTCCGACCTTATTCAGGAAGGTAATATAGGTCTGATGCGCGCCGTTGAGAAATTCGATTACAGGCGCGGGTTTAAATTCAGCACATATGCGACCTGGTGGGTCAGGCAGGCCATCAACAGGGTGATATCTGACCAGTCCAGGACCATCCGCCTGCCCGTGCACACGGTTGAGACCATTACCAAAATGAACAATGCCCGGCAGAAGCTTCTGCAGAAACTGGGCCGCAAACCAACCAGCGACGAGATCGCCACCGAGATGGGGGTGGAAACAGATAAAATAGACTGGCTGGTGGGCATACTTTACGCGGAGCCGGTGTCGCTGGATATCCCTATCGGTGACGATGAAAGCCAGTTGAGCGACTTTATCCAGGATGAGGTCAACCCGGCGCCGGAGGACGAGGCTGCCAACAGCATGCTCAGGCAGCAGTTCAGGGACGTCCTGTCATCGCTGACCGACCGCGAGCGCAGGATCATCGAGATGCGCTATGGCCTGGATAACGAGCAGGGCCTGACACTCAAAGAGGTTGGGCACGAATTCGGCCTGACCCGTGAGAGAATCAGGCAGATAGAAAAGGAAGCGCTGGCCAAGCTCAGGCACCCCAGCCGCAGCCGCAAACTGATCGATTATTTAGCTTAGGGCGCACGGTTATAAAACGATTCAAACACTCGCAGCGTTTGTAATGCTGCGAGTGTTTGTTTTATGCTTAGTTGCCGGTGAGGCAGAATGCTTGGTAGATTGAAAGATGTATGGATACCTGTATTCTTGTAGTGGAAGATGACGATACTCTGAGGGAGTTGCTCAAGTATAACCTGGAGAAGGAGGGTTACGGCGTATTGACCGCCGGGGATGGAGGTGAAGCGCTGGAAACGTACCGCAGGGATAAGCCCCGGTTGATCATCCTGGATATTATGCTGCCGGTTATGAGCGGCACGGAAGTATGCAGGATAATCCGGGGGGAATCGCAAATTCCCATAATCATGCTTACGGCAAAGTCGGAAGAAGTCGACAGGGTCGTGGGTCTTGAGCTCGGGGCGGACGATTACGTCGCCAAGCCGTTCAGCATGCGTGAATTGCTTGCCCGCATTAAAGCCGTGCTAAGGCGATCGGAAGCCGCAAAGGTCATGGGAGTGATGCCTGCCGCGAAAAATGAATTTCTTGAAGCCGGGGATATCGCAGTTGACCTTAAAAAACACGAGGTCCGACGTGCAGGAAACATGGTGGAATTGAACCCCAAGGAATTTGAGCTGCTGGTTTTACTGTTGAGCAACAGGGGGCAGGTTATCAGCAGGGAACAGATATTGAGAAAGGTATGGGGTTATGACTATATCGGCAATGACAGGACGGTCGACGTCCATATACGGTGGATGCGACGCAAACTTGAGACCGACCCCGATAATCCGCGTTACCTGGTTACGGTCCGCGGATATGGCTATAAATTTGCCGGCTGATTACACACGCAGGCAGAGGCATATTAAACATGTCTGACACAGACTATTTATACACGTTATCGTTGATTGAAGAGGGCATATTCGTGCTTGACGAACGTCGTGAGATTAAATATATGAACCATGCTGCTGCCCATATATTCAATTTCAGTGTTGTCAAAGATAGGAACCTGGCGTTTATCGAGGTTGTGAGAGACTACGAATGCGATGCTCTGGTGAAAAAGTGCATAAATACAGGCGATATCCAGACTGCAGCTATTAAAATACGCGGGAAAAAGCAGTACCTGGATATAAAGGTCAGTCCCGACAAGGAAAGCCGGAATTACATCGTAATTGTAAAAGACCTTACGGAGAAGCGCCATCTTGAAGAGATACGCAGGGATTTCATATCGAATGTTTCCCATGAGTTCCGCACTCCCATATCTTCTATCAAGCTGATAGCCGAGACCCTCATTGACGGGACGCAAAAGGATAGCGAAGTGTATAAAGATTTCCTGCTTAAGATAAATGTTGAGGCGGATAAATTAGCGCATATGACAAATGAGCTGACCGAATTGTCGATGATGGAGAATAATGAAACAACACTTGATATGAATGTGTTGAAGATCGATGACCTGGTCAGGCAGGTAGTTCAGCGTTTGCAGGCGAAGTCCGACAAAAAGGGTTTGACATTGAGTCTGGATATCGAGCCGAAGTTGCCTGATCTTGTCATCGATCAATACAGGATTGAACAGGTATTGCTGAATATAATACACAACGCTATAAAATTCACGGACTCCGGCGGTTCTGTAAAGACCTCCGTGAAAAAACATGATAACAGTGTCCTGTTCGCTGTGAGTGATACGGGCATCGGCATACCCGCCGGTGAACTGTCGCGCATTTTCGAGCGGTTCTATAAAGTCAATAAGGCCAGGGATGATGAGGGGACCGGTCTGGGACTGGCAATTTCCCGGCATATTATCACTGCTCACGGCGGCAAAATCTGGGTGGAGAGTGTGGAGGGCAAGGGGTCGGCTTTCTTTTTCACGCTGCCCGTCGGCGCCTGAGCCTTAAACATCAAGTTTTAACCTAAATTTAACATTGGATTAACGCTCCTTTTATACAGCGGCTATAGACTTTACTTAG
>CAZKOL010000130.1:0-2791 GCA_964554375.1 uncultured Dehalococcoidales bacterium | reverse complement strand
AGAGTCACTTACGGTAGATATATTTGTTAGCGTGCATCTATTTATACTTGCTTATTGCCTGCCACGGCGGCAAATCGTAAACAGTATATTATATTACTACGAAACGCTGCAAATCTGTCAAGTCCCCCCTGAGTAAGCCTCTCATCCTTCAGGCCCCGGGCTAACATTGCAGCTACATTGATAGCGAATGGCAGGAACTGAAAATAATAATATCAACAATAGTCACACATCTGTTTGAAAGGAAATGCGTCCCTGGAGTATGCTGTAAAGGCGGCCTGGCTCTAATGAAGCGCATGAATGTGACTGCCCCAATACGTTATTATCATAATTCTATTTATAGGTATCGACATTGAAAGATTTAAAACGGCTTCTGCACAGCGCTTATTTACGTCTTATTCGCCACATACTACGGCTATACCGTATTCTCCGTAACATATATTTGCGGTTCACCGGATTGCTGGATATCGGATATTTACGTAAATGGCTGACCATTGGAATATTAATCGGTCTCGTAGCAGGATTCGGATCAATTCTGTTTTATCTGGCAATAAAGTGGGCGTCCGCACTTTTACTTGGATATTTCGCCGGGTATACGGCGCCGTTGCCGGGAGGAGAAGGGGAAACCGTTGTAACGGCGATCGGCAGATTCTGGGCCATACCACTTGTTACCACACTGGGTGGCCTCGCCAGCGGTCTGCTCGTTTTCAAATTTGCGCCTGAAGCTGAAGGGCACGGCACAGACACGGCAATCAACGCTTTTCACAATCAGAACGCCCACATTCGAGCCCGTGTACCCGGTATCAAGATGATTGCCTCTGCAATTACAATTGGATCAGGAGGCAGTGCAGGAAGAGAGGGCCCAATCGCTTTAATCAGCGCCGGATTCGGGTCCATACTGGGCGATGCACTCAGGCTTAACAACCGCGAGCGGAGGATAGCCCTGACCGTAGGTATCGGCGCCGGCATCGGCGCTATCTTTAAAGCACCCCTCGGTGGAGCGCTGCTGGGTACCGAGGTGCTCTATAGACGTGATTTTGAAACTGACGCCATCTTTCCTTCATTCATAGCATCCATTACGGGTTATGTAATATTTGCATCGTTCAACGGCTGGGCTCCGATCTTCACCATACCTGCAGGGCTTGAGTTTAATAGTCCTCTTCAATTAGGCGGCTACATACTATTAGGGCTGGCATGCGGACTGGTAGGCATGCTGTACGGCCGCACTTTCTATAAAATGCGAGACTATTTCAGATCCTTAAAAATCCCGAACTACCTGAAACCGGCCATCGGCGGATTGGGAGTGGGCATAATAGGGATGTTCTTACCGCAAGTACTTGGACAGGGATATGGATGGGTCCAACTGGGAATTAATGGCGATTTCACAGCACTCCCGGTGTATTTGATGGTTGGAGTGCTGGTCGGAAAAATAGTCGCCACCAGTTTATCGATAGGTTCCGGAGGAAGCGGTGGCGTATTTGCGCCGGGCCTGGTGATCGGTGGTATGGTAGGCGGAATAGTCTGGTGGCTGCTAAAGGACTTCACATTAATCGTCCCTCCGGAGCCTGATGCATTTGTTATCGTTGGCATGATGGCATTGTTTGGTGGTATCGCCAAGGCTCCGCTGGCAATTATGATAATGGTAAGTGAAATGACAAATAGCTACGTCCTGCTGGCTCCTTGTATGATCGCCGTAGTCGTGGCATATTTTTCATCCGGGAATAGCTACATATATGAAAACCAGGTTGCCAACAGGGCCGCATCGCCAGCCCACAAATCAGAATACTCGGTTCCGCTGCTGACGAGACTGTCGGTCGGCGAGGCAATGCACTCTATTAAAGCGGCGGTTACCCCTGACACTAACCTGAAAGAAGTGGAGACAATAATGAAAAACGAGCGATTGGATGCGCTGCCGGTGATGCAAGGAGGCTCCATCAGGGGTATCATTGCGAACCTGGATATCGTCCGGGTGCCGAAAGCGGAGAGAGTATCTAAACTTGCTAAGGACTTTATGAGCACCAATTTAAAAGTCTGCTATTCGAACGAACAACTCGATGTCGCCCTCGAGCGTATGAGCCACAATAATATCAGTCATTTGCCGGTGATGGATCATAACCAGCCCCTTGAACCAATAGGCATGCTGTGTATAGAGGACGTGATCAGCACGTACCGCTCCAATGTCAGAGCTTCAGAAATTGGTGAACAATAGTACACCGGCTGGACGAATGTTCGCTATTTATTCGATCCATAAGTAGTCAAGATTTTCGAAAGGTGGTAAATTTAACTCGCTAACGTCAAGTGATTGGTGAATAATTAAATGGGAGGTATGCTATGACTTTTCTAATCAAAATGCTTGAGCAATCATGGATGATGTGGTTTTGTGGTGTGTGCGGCGACGCCCTCACGATAACAGGTGTTGTATTCGCAGTATTGAACCAGTCCGTAGCCGGATTCACTCCCATTGTCTGGATATTACTGGGAATGGTGTTCTATCTGTATTTTGTCATGTCCCTGCTTGCCCGAATTGTAGCAAACATAGGAGGGACTAAGTAGCTGAATTAGCGCAATGTGAAAACAGTCTCAAACTCACCTTCAGGTTATCAGATTTCCCAGGGGGGAAAGGCATAATAAATACTGATAGTACCGTATAGGTGACTATTCCTGATTTTTGGCAGGAGGGCTTGAGCGCCATGCAGGAAATAGTGGTGGCATGTACTTTCAGAGATGAATCTGAGTGTGAAGGATGCAACCTGAATAGTTATTTAGGCTGCAGGTACAGCAAACGGGATTTCTG
>CAZKOL010000129.1:0-2800 GCA_964554375.1 uncultured Dehalococcoidales bacterium | reverse complement strand
CCCGTGTGTTTATTTAATTGTTAATGCCGCGTTCATTGCGAGGCGTCCCCAAAAATGTCATTGCGAGGAGCGCAGCGACGAAGCAATCTACTCGCCACGGACAGATTGCCACGCCCTTCGGGCTCGCAATGACAGAGTGACGGGTATTGCTTCGCTTCGCTCGCAATGACATGGGCTTGCCTACTTTATCCCGGCCATTTCGTCGGCTATTTTCTTGCAGCGCTTGAGCTCTTCCCTGGCCTCGGCCAGTATCATCATCCTCTGGGACATTAGAGATCCTTCGCCGTGCAGCACCATGACCTCGAACTCGGAGGCGATCTGCCTGCGTATGAGGTCGAACATGCGCAGCCGGGCCTCTGCGGAGGTGCCTGCCTTGCCGCTCAGGTATTTCTCCATAAGGGGATGCGTCTCGGGGTTCTGCCAGTCCAGGTAGGTGGGCTTGGTTATGAGAGCCCCGCCGGCTATATCCTGTATCAGCTTGACCAGCCCATGGTATTTGTCCGCGAAATGATACTTGGCTATGTTGGTGGTCACGGGATTGGGAACCGGCATGCCGCCGTGTATGACGAAGTCCAGGCAGGCCGCGCGGGTCAGGGACTTGAGCGTCTGGAGGTACATGGCCGCCTCGGTCAGCTTCTCCCTGATGTGAGGGACCCTCTCCACGCCGTTATATTCGGCGATGGCATACGCCATGCCCACGAATATCTCGGAGATGGGTATGCGGTAGGCGCAGCCCGTGCGTCTGTGCAGCAGGCCGAAATTGTGCGCGATGAGAAAGGCCTGCTGCCACTCGCCGCACATGAAGACGCGCTCCCAGGGCACGAAGACATCATCAAATATAATCAGCTGGTCGGTGTGCATGCGCCAGGGGCGGTCCACAGGGAATTCCATCGAGCTGATGCCCGCCTTGATGGGGCGGCATATCTGCTTTAAACCCTTGGCATTGCAGGGCACCGCGAAGGCCACCGCATAGTCCTTGTCAGCCTCGGTCATGGCCCTGCCGGGGATGACAAAGATCTCGTTGGAGTAGGCGGAGCCGGTGATGTGCATCTTGGCGCCCCTGACCACAATTCCCTTGGCGTTTTTCTCCACCACCCGCGGGTAGAAATCGGGGTGCACCTGGTTTGGATCGGATGGGCGCATCATCCTGTCTCCCTTGGCGTCGGTGACCGCTGAAACGATGGACACGTCATCCTTCATCAGGTACTGGCGGAAATTGTGCACCCGGTCGATGTATTCCTTGTTCCCCGTAATATTTGCATAAATTTGTATTGCGTTAATGGCGTCTGCGCCGATATCCTTGGCCAGCGGTATGTAACCATCGGCATAGGTCGAGGTGGCTATGATAAGCTCGGTGGCCTTGACCAGGTCCTCCCCGTTCCTTGGTATGTAGTAGTACCTGCTGACCTCCTGCTTGAGCTCCGGGTCGTAGACATTGGCAAGGTCCTTATACTGAGGAAGCTCTGCACACTCATAGTCCAGGGCCATAGTATCGACGCATACCTTTAGGGCCGGATGGGTGGTGACGTCCTTGACCTTCTCCCCGTACATGTAGACTTCCCTGCCGTCGCGCAGACTCTCTTTGTATTGTTCGGGTGTTCTCAGCGCCATCGTACTCTCCTTTACGTTATTTACAGGCCAAGCGACCTGGCTATCATGTTTTTCTGTATCTGCCTGGTCCCGCCCCCGATGAGCAGTATATAGGAATCTCGCAGGTACCTTTGCACGTCGTATTCATACATCAGGCTGTAGCCGCCGAAGATCTGCATGGCCCGGTGAGCCATATTGGTCCAGCATTCCGTGGCCACCAGCTTGGCTATGCATGACTCTTTGTAACATGGTTTATTGGCGTCGCGTAGCCAGGCCAACTGGTAAACACACAGTCGCGCCAGGTGCAGGTCCACCGCCATCTCGGCCAGCATGTGGCTGATGGCCTGGAACTTGCCGATGGGCTGGCCGAAGGCGTTCCTCTCCTTGGCATACTGAAGGGCATCGTCAAAGACGGTTTGCGCATATCCCAGTGAATTGGCGGCCACCTCCAGGTGCTCGGTTTCCAGCGTGCTGATAAGCAGTTGCCATCCGCGGTTGACCGCTTCAGGGCCGCCCAGGACGTGGGTCTTGGGCACCTTTACGTTATCGTAGACAACCTCGCAGGTGGTGTCCGTGAAGCCGCCCATCTTTTTAAGCGGCCTGGCGCTGTAACCCTTGCTTTTAGTGTCCACGATAAACAGGGTTAACCCTTTATGCTTGGCCACATTCGCGTCGGTCCTGGCCAGCGTGATGGTATAGTCAGCCTTGTCGGCCAGTGTGATAAACATCTTCGTCCCGTTGAGAACGTAGTGGTCTCCCTGCTCGACGGCCGTGGTCCTGGCGGCTGCGGCGTCCGAGCCGGAATCAGGCTCGGTGATCCCGTAGGCAAACAGCAGCTCCCCCCTGCAAAGCCGGGGCAGGTAATATCTTTTCTGCTCCTGGTCGCCGCAGTGCAGTATCATATCGGCCCCGTACATGATGACGGCATTGAAATACGAGGCCAGCCCCCAGAAACCCGAGCGGGCCAGCTCCTCGCAGACAATTGTGTAATCCATGATGCTGCCGCCCATGCCCCCGTACTCCTCCGGTGTAATGATGCCCATGACACCGATGCTTTTAAGCTTCTCGAATACCTCGGGAGGAAATACATGTTCCTCATCCCACTTGCGTACCATTTGCCTGGGGCACTCTTTTTCCACAAACTCCCGCACGGTCGCCCTCAACATCTCCTGCTGCTCGGAAAATTGAAAGTCCACGGCCAAGCCTCCTG
>CAZKOL010000128.1:0-2810 GCA_964554375.1 uncultured Dehalococcoidales bacterium | reverse complement strand
CGGTGTCGGCATGCACAAGTTCGGCAGGTTCCCCGACAAGGACCCGGCCGATATATCCATCGAGGCCATCCTGAAGGCGCTTAAAGACGCCGGCATGACATACCAGGATATCCAGTTCGCCCTGTGCGGCCGTGTTGTGCTCAAGCGACCGGGACTGGGCATCGAGATACTGGCCCGGGTGGGAATGACCGGCATCCCCATCTACGAGATCAACGCCATGTGCGCCACGGGCGGCGCCATGCTCAAGCTGGCCGGGGACGCCATCAACAGCGGCTCGTGCGACGTCGTTCTGGTGTACGGCGTGGATAAGCACAAGGGCATGTTTGAAGAGCTGGGCGAACCCTGGCAGAACAGGCTTGGTATGAAGGCCAGCCCCATATCCTTTGCCACCGTGGCCCAGAAGTACATGGACGATTACGGCGCCGTTGAGGAGGACTTCGCCAGGGTGGCCGTCAAGGCGCATAGAAACGGGTCTAAAAACCCATATGCCCTCTTTCAGAACGAACTGACCGTCGAACAGGTGCTGAAATCTCCCATGGTTGCATACCCCCTCCACCTGTTCAATTTCTGCACGCCGGATGACGGCGCCGCTGCGGTAATAGTCTGCAGCAAAAAGGCTGCTAAAAGATTCAATATAAGCCAGCCCATAACGATTGCAGCCTCAGTCATGCAGACGGCGCAATACCCTTCATCGATAATTGAGCCGAGTTCAACGGCGAGCACCTGCACCAAAACAACATCCCATCCCGTTACCGAGTTGGCCGCCCAAAAGGCCTATCAGATGGCCGGCCTCGGGCCCGAGGACATCGACGTGGCCGAGGTGCAGGACACGGAGTCGGCGCACGAGCTTGTCCACATTGAGCAACTCGGCCTGTGCAAGCAGGGGGAAGCCTACAAGCTTTTAAGGGAAGGCGTTTTCGATATCACGGGCAGGCTGCCGGTCAACCCCAGCGGCGGTGTCCAGTGCAAGGGCGAGCCGCCCGGGGCCTCCGGTCTGGGACAGGTATGCGAGATAGTGTGGCAGATGAGGGGCCAGGCCGGGCCCAGGCAGATAAGCAACGCAAGGGTCGGGCTGTGCCAGGTCTTCGGCTGGAACCATATAGCCGCCGTGACCATACTGAAAAAATAACCCGGGCCTGAATAAAAAAGCAGGGGGCAGATGCCCCCTGCTTTTATTATGCTTGTAGCCGGCTGGACTATTTCCTGGAACGCGCTACGGAGCGTGCCATGCGGTCCAGCTTGAAGATGGTTGTGAACTCCATGTTCTTGCTGATCCACAGTCTCTTCATGATTACAGAATCCGTAATAGCGCCGCGGTAGGCCAGGCCGTCCGCCAGTACCCTGGGGCTCTGGGCCACCATTACGAAATCAGGCCTGGTCAGCTTCTTCTCCTCCAGCTTGATATCACCGTTATTGATGATGATGGCGAATTCCCCGCCGGTGGTCTTGACCTTGATATTGCGCTTCCATCCGGCGATGTCCTTGCGGGCGCGGTCGGTCTGGTTCATCAGCTTGATCACCGACTTTATCTCTTTAAGCGCCTTACTGTAAGCGACCTTATCCGCCGCAGTAGCTTTTTTCAAGGCTGGCTCTACAGCCCCCTCCCAGTTGATCTGGGAAGAAAGCAGGCCCTTCCTGGCTACCTGGGCCTTGGTCAACTCTTTGGTGGGCACGCAGAAAATATCGCTGATCTCGCCATTGCGTTCGTCCCTGAAAACGACCTTGACCTCTGTGCCTTTCTTGATGATGCCCGGCGCCAGTATGCCCGTGGTTGTATAGACGTTAACGCTGAGCGCGGTATCGGCGCCCTCCAGAACCACGCGTCCCCTGCCGTAGGGGGCCATCTTGAGGAACAGCGAGTTGGCGAAATAGGTGATGGGAGGTGTGCTGAGCATAACGCCCACCTGGCCCACTTCAACCTGCTTGGTGGGGGCAAAATCGCAGTCCGGGCAGTGCGTCAGGAAGGGGGGACACCTTACCAGGCCGCATTTCGTGCATTTACAGCCGAGTATCTTCTTATCGTCCCTCAGTCCCAGGAAGAAGGGGGAAAACTCACCCCTGCTCCTCTGGTAGAAGGTATACATGGCGTCGTTGACGATTAAATATTTTTGCTTGTCGATGGTCAGAACGTGTGAGTCTTTGTCGGGTATATACTCTGCCGCTATGACTTTTTCTTTCTTCTTAGCCATTTTAATTATCTCCTTCCTCGCTTAATCATGTTCCAGGATGCAGACAGCCGTGTACTGGGCGATGGTACTGCCTGTCCCGTGCACAATCGCGGTCTTTTTCTTGCGCTTTATCAGTTCGTTGCGCGCCGACCATGCAGACATGATATTGCTTGCGCCAACGGCGTGCCCGCAGTATATGAGGCCGCCGCAGGGGTTGACGAGGTATTCACCTCCGGGAAGCATCAGCCCGTCATCAATGAGAGCATCGGCATTGCCGCGCGGAACGAGGTCGAACTCCGACATGGTGATCTCGAGCTGTTGCACGAAAGCGTCGTGCAGCTCCACAATATCAATAGTCTTCCTGGGATTCTTGATTCCAGCCATTTTATAGGCCTGGTGTGAAGCGAGGTAGTCCGACATGATGCGCGGCATGACCTTCTGCTTCTTTCCGGCAAAGGAGTGCTCATTAGCTTCTCCCACACCGGTGATCCAGACAACCGGCTTGCCCGTATTCTTTGAGATAGCTTTGGCCGTATCCTCCTCGGCTAAGAGCAAGGCCGCTGCGCCTTCTGTGTATACACATATCTCAAGCTCTTTAAATGGGTATACCACTAACCTGGAGTTCATGACCTCCTCGGGTGT
>CAZKOL010000127.1:0-2842 GCA_964554375.1 uncultured Dehalococcoidales bacterium | reverse complement strand
CTGATCCTGCTCGATGAGCCCATGGCGGGTATGAACCTCGAGGAGAAGGAGGACATCGCCCGCTTTATCTACGACATATTCGAGGGGCAGGGTGATACTTATCCAGCCACGCCCGTGCTGCGCGACGGCGTGGATTCGATCGTCCTGATAGAGCATGACATGGGCGTGGTCATGGATATCGCCGACCGCATCATTGTGCTGGATTTCGGCCGCAAGATCGCTGAAGGCACCCCCGCCCAGATGGCCGTGGACCAGAAGGTCATCGCAGCCTACCTGGGCGAGGGATAGTATTTATAATTCCCGCTCAGGCTGTTATTACAGCCATCTCTTGCGGCGCTTGTAGTGCTTGATCTCCTTGTAGCTCTTCTTTTCACCCGAAGCCGAGATGCCGATGTAGAATTCCTTGACATCTTCCCGCCCCTTCAGGTAGTCTGCTGAACCGTCCAGCACGACGCGCCCGTTTTCCATGACGTATCCATAGTGCGCCGTATTTAGAGCCACCCGCACGTTTTGCTCAACCAGCAAAATGGAAGTGCTGCGCTCCATATTGAATTTGCGGATGATATCGTATATCTGCTCGACGATCATGGGCGCCAGGCCCAGTGAGGGCTCGTCCAGCATCATCAGTCTGGGTGCGGCCATCATGGCGCGCCCTATCACCAGCATCTGCTGCTCCCCGCCGGAAAGGTAACCGGCGGTGTTCTTTCTGAGACCCTCCAGGCGAGGGAAATAGCCGTATACCATGTTAAGGTCGGCTTTCACCTTTGGCCGGCTGGAGCGCGAGAAGGCGCCCACCAGCAGGTTCTCCTCGGCGCTGAGATGCCCGAAGACACGCCGGCCTTCCAGCGCCTGCACGATGCCCAACTTGCCGATGTCGACGGCGTTCTTACGGTCGATCCTGACTCCGTCCCACTCGATCGTACCATCGGTGATCTCGCCCTCTTCAACCCTCAGCAGTCCGGAGATGGCCTTGAGGGTAGTCGTCTTGCCGGCGCCGTTGGCGCCCAGCAAGGCGACCACCAGGCCGTCTTCCACCGAGATGGAGATGCCGTGCAGCACCTTAACCACATTGAGGTACGAGACCTCAATGTTGTTGAGTTTTAACATTGTATAGCCAGATTACTCTATTTTCCGAACCAGTCGAAATTCTCGTACAGTATGTTGGGCGCATCCACCCAGCCAGTCTGGGAGACCATCTTGCCGTCCTGGACCTGGAATACCTTGACCGATTTTGAGCCGCGCTTGTCCACGGGGTTGGAGAAATCGACCGGGCCGTGCAGACCCTCCACGTCGTAGTTTTTGACGTTCATGAAGCCGTTTTTCTCCGCCAGGGCCCAGGCTGCAGCATCGCCTTTCATAAGGGAATCGCCGCCCGACACCTTGATGGCCTGGCGCAGTGTCTCGGCATTGATCAGGCTCGAAGCCCAGCCGATAAGGTAATCGTTGTTGCCGGCGTACTCGGGGTGCCTTTTGTCGCAGTATTCCATCATCTTGGTCATACCGGGCACGTTATCCCCCCAGTTGACCGTTGGATAAACGCCGTAGATACCCTGGGTCACGTCTTTGCCCGCAAGGTCAATTAACGCCTTGGTGAAGCTGGCGTGTGCGCATCCCACCGTCGTACCCGGTGTCATTTTGAGGTCGTAAGCGTTCTTCAGGATGACTGCCGTAGGGGCTGGCGTGCTGGATATGAAGATTACGTCCGGACTCTTGTCCTTGATCCTGGTGAGTGCATCCGTCTCTGATATGGTAGTGGCGGTATGCTCCTCGACCACTACGATCTCGATGCCCAGTTCATCGGCAGCGGCCCTGGCGGCGTCCTTCACACCGTAGCCTGTGGAATTATTCAGCAGCATGAGGGCCATTTTAGGCTTACCCTCGCCCTTCCAGATATTTTGAAGATAATATCGTGCAAATGCAGCCCAGTCATCGCCATAATCGGGAAGCTGTGCGTAGATATGCATGGGCGGATGTGTCAGCGATGGGGAGCTGAAGCACACCATCCCGGGAAAAGCGGCCCTGTTGGCCGCTTCCTTGGAAGCGTTCATGTCCTTGGAAGAAACAACTGTAAAGAATGCGCAACCATCATCCATCAGCTTCTTGACGATGGTGGTCGCCTTGGCCGAATCGTAGGCCGTATCATACCAGACCGGCTCTATCTTGTATCCCTCGACCCCGCCCAACTCGTCATTAATATACTTGAACGCGTCGAGCTGTCCCTGGCCGATGGGGGCGCCTTTCTCGGCTGCGGCGCCGGTGAAGGGAACGCTCAGTCCCAGCTTGATCACCTTCTCACCGGCGGGCGGTGTTGCGGGATTGCAGCCGGGCAGGACGGACATGGCCAGCGCCGCTACAAGCAGCACGGCCAGGCATAGGGTCACTTTACTTCTTCTCACATTAACCTCCTTTCAATTCTATAATCAAGTCGTAAGACGTTATTTTATCGTTTGTACACTAGTACGAAAACGGCCACATCCTGTACGAGGCTTTGAACAATTGCCAGCGGTGGGCCAGGCCGCGCGGCTCGAAGACCAGAAACACGATCATGGCGAGTCCGAATACCAGAGGGCTTAGCCCTGTGGCGAAGCCTGAAGGCAGTCCGCTGAAGGTATGCTCTATCATGGGCGATAAAAACATCACGAACTGTTCCAGCAGCCTGATGAAAACCACTCCCAGTATGGGGCCGATGACAGTGCCCAGCCCGCCTATAATCAGTATGCCTATATAAAGGATGGACTGGCCGAAGGTGAAGTCCTCGGACGTGATATTGCCGCGCCACTGGGCA
This sequence comes from uncultured Dehalococcoidales bacterium, assembly GCA_964554375.1. GTDB lineage: Bacteria > Chloroflexota > Dehalococcoidia > GIF9 > UBA5629 > CAIMUM01. The sequence goes on along the minus strand of CAZKOL010000127.1, from coordinate 57 downwards.
AAGAGCGAGCCTGCAATACCCGCGAAGAAGCAGCCCAGGAAGAATGCCAGCAGCTTG
>CAZKOL010000126.1:0-2867 GCA_964554375.1 uncultured Dehalococcoidales bacterium | reverse complement strand
ACATGCATTTTTTAAATGAGGAGTCGTGCGGGAAGTGTACACCCTGCCGCGAGGGTACCGAAGTCATGCTGGAGATACTGGGTAGGCTGACCCGGGGTGAAGGTGTAGCAGAGGATATAAGCAAACTGGAGGACCTGGCCCGAACTATGGCTCTGGCATCGCTATGTGGGCTGGGCCAGGCGGCAGCAGTGCCTGTACTGGATTCTTTGAAATATTTCAGTCAAGAGTATGTGGACCGTATTGAGCAATCCATGTACCTGCGCAGCTATATTGGCAGTTAACTATCATAGTCAAAGGAGGTTATATGATGAGCAGGTATCCTGAGGATCAAACAGCACGTATGGTGGAGATGTTCGACAACCTGGGAGCGGACAAGTACCCACTCGATGAATTCAAGTACATTGGTCAAAAGATGCCGCGAAAGGTGGACGGCCTTGCCAAAGCATCAGGGCAGGCTGACTACACCATGGATATCCAGTTACCCGGCATGCTCCATATGCGATTCCTAGACTCTCCTTATCCGCACGCCAAAATACTCAAGATGGACACCAGCCGGGCGGAGAAACTGCCTGGCGTTCGGTATGTATTGCGCTATGATGATCCCGGATTGCCTGAAACGGAAAACATCGGGTATTTTCCAGTTTTTCAAAATGATAGGCCGCTTGATTGTGTAGCCCACTTTGAAGGACAGCCAATGGGCGCAGCCGTGGCTGCGGATACCGAGGCCATCGCTGAAGAGGCGCTTTCTCTGATCGAAATCGATTGGGAGGAACGACCTTTCATGCTCGACCCTGTGGCAGCGAGCGAACCAGGATCTCCACTTACCTTTCCCGAACGCTATGCGGACGGTAACTTCTGGAACAGGGGTGTTTTAGACGAGCTTACACAGGGAGACGTCAAGAAAGGATTTGCCGAGGCAGACAGGGTAGTTGAATTCAAGATCGTCCGCAATGGCCATACCTGGATATGCCCGGAGCGACCCTGCGGCGTGTGGAGGTGGAATGGTGAACGCGCAGAGGTCTGGGTAAAGAACCAGCGGGGTTTTGTGGCCAAACGCAATATCACTACCTGGTTTGGCGGGATCCCGATGAATAAAATCGAGTTGCATATGCCGTATCAAGGAGCGACCTTCGGTGGCTGGACCCATGTTGACTGGAGCTTTGGCGGGCTCTACCTCGCTGCCGTGGTGTCGAGGAGGACGAAAAGGCCGGTTAAATATATCTTCAGCCGCAGAGAGGACTTCTATGGCAGCTCGATGGACGAAGGTGTTTATTTCGTGAAAGTCGGTTTTAAAAACGACGGTACGATCACAGCCGTAGATGGGACTATATATCACGTCAGTGCTATACATCCGGCTTACAGTCCCGTGGTGCACCTGCATGAAAACACAAGGATTCCCCATCTCAAGGGGCAAATCAAGTCAATCTGGGTCAACAAGGGGCCCTCGGTTGGTATACGTTGCGAGATGCTTGTGCCGGTCTTGGTCCAGACCATGGTCATGGATCACGTAGCTGCTGAACTGGGAATGGATCCGATAGAAGTAGCGCTGAAGAACGACGGCTGCCAGGGCCATGATATGGAGTGGCTCAACGAGCAGAAGAAAAAGCGTGGCTTTAAAGTGCATGACAGCCTGAAGGAATGCGCCGAGAAGGGCAAGGCGGAGTTCAAATGGGATGAATCGTGGCACAAGCCGGGTACCAGGAAGCTCCCCAACGGCCGTATGCACGGCGTCGGCTTCACCTGGGCTCATGAATGGTCTGACTCGACCGGAAGCGGGGAGATAGCCATCCGCATCGAGCGCAGCGATGGAACGGCCACGATACTGGGGATGCACTGCGATAATGGTGTGGGCGCGGAGAACGCCTACTGCCAGATAGTAGCGGATGAATTGGGCATGCGGTTGGAGGACGTACATGCTAATCCGCATTTCGATCCCGGCTTCCATCTAAATTCACCGGACTCCTCCTCCGGTACGTCTGCGAACGGCTGGGCAGCGCGTCATGCAGCCAGAATTCTGAAACAGAAGATACTCAAATCGGCCACCAGTCCAAGCTCGCCTTCACAGAGAGGGAGCTACGCGCCGGCTTTCCCCGATGTGAAGCCTGAAGATCTGGATATTAAAGATAGCCGCATTTTTATCAAATCCGACCCCTCTCGCTGGATTAGCCTGGCCGATTACGCCAGGCTAATGGCCACACAGGGTCCGATAACCTACGCCGAGCTCTTTGGGGCAAGGAGTGCATGGACAGAACCTCTCTTCGCCCACGCTTACCACGTCCAGGAGGGCGAGTACAACCCGCATAGTCCAAGGGAGAAGTTCTGCCGGCAAGCACATTTCATGGAGGTAGAGGTCGATATTGAAACAGGTGAGATATTTGTAACCAGGATTGTGAATGTCAACGATGTTGGTAAGGTCATCAATCGCATGAGCTGCGAGGGTCAGCAGTACGGGGGCAGCATCATGGGCATGGGCCGTGGCAAGCTGGAGGAAATTGTTCACGACCCGGTTACAGGCGTGATGCTCAATGGTAATCTGGTCGACTACAAAATACCAACCATTAAGGATACGGGACCGATAGGAACCCTCCTTGTTGAAAGCGGTATGGGATATGGTCCCTACGGGCTTGTTGGCATTGGCGAGGATATAGCCACCGTAGTTCCACACCTTCTGGCACCGGCGGTCTATAATGCCATCGGTGTCTGGATCTACGATTTCCCCATCACCCCGGGTAGAGTATTGAAAGCCCTGGGCAAAATATAGAGATGTTTTACGCAATTTGTTGGAGGAGGGCAAGAACTTGAGTAAAGAGACTAAGAATTACGTTTGTCCCTACTGCGGGGAATCCCATGATACGCAGGATGGGCTG
>CAZKOL010000125.1:0-2869 GCA_964554375.1 uncultured Dehalococcoidales bacterium | reverse complement strand
TCCCGCCCAGGTCCGTTTGCCCCAAATGCTTCAGCAAGGTGGAAGAGCTGATCGATCTGAGCGGCAAAGGCACGCTGGAAACATTCACTATCGTCCACTACGAATCAGCCGTTCAGGCGCTCAAACCTCCCTATGCCATAGGCGTGATCAAGCTGGACGGCGCCGATACGGCCATGACGCATTTTATCGGGGACGTCGATGCCAAGGCTATTAAGGCGGGAATGAAGCTGGAACCGGTGTTCAAGGATAAGCGTGAAGCCCATATCCTTGATATCGAATATTTCCGGCCGGTCAAATAGTTACAGCTGTAATAAGGCAATTACAAAATAGAGGAGGCACATATGGAAAACAAGGTAATCATCACAGCGGCACTGGCAGGGTCGGCGACTTTCAAGAACAACAACCCCTCAACACCGTATACACCCAAGGAGTACGCCGAAGAAGCCGAGAAAGCATTCAAAGCCGGCGCCAGCATGGTACACATCCACGGCCGCGATGAAAAAATGGGCGGGTACCATACATCGGATGTGGAAATGGTAAAAGCAACTTACGACGCGATCAGACAACGCTGCCCCGACCTGATCATCCAGGTCACTTCCTCGGTGGGCTTCCCCTGCCAGGTCGGACCGTTCCCCGAGTCGGATTGCGTCAACCTGATAAACAACCTGATCAAGCTCAACATGGAGTCGAGGATTCGGTCGATCAAGGCCCTCAAGCCGGAAAGCGCCTCACTCAATACCAACACCATGAACTTCAGCGTCCTGGACCGCAAAACCGGGCAGATCCTGATCGATAACGTGTTCGTCAACTCATTCGGTATGCTGCAGGATTTCGGCAAGATAATGGAAGAGATCGGATGCAGGCCTGAGGCCGAGCTCTATGATGTCGGCGGCCTCGATAACTGGATACTGATCGCCAAACAGAATATTTTCCGCAAGCCCTACAACTTCAACTTCGTCTGGGGCATAGCCGGCGGCCAGAAATTCAGGCCCGAAGTATTCGCCGCATTCGTGAATGCCCTGCCGCCCGACTCCAACTTCACCACCTGCGCGGTGGGCACGGAGCAGGTACCCGCCATCATGCAGTCATGCATGCTGGGAGGGCACATGAGGGTGGGGCTCGAGGACAACACCAGGATGCCCGACGGCGAGCTGGCCAAGGGCAGCTATGAACAGGTAGAATTGGCCGTTAAAATAGCCGCCTTCCTGGGTAGAGAGCCGGCCACGCCGGCCGAGGCGCGCAAGATCCTCGGCATTACAAAAAAATAGTAACGGCAGTCCCCGTATAATTGATCGTATGCTCTAACTTGCCGGTAGGCTGAAAGCTATTCAGCTTCCCGGCAAGTTGATTGGTATCTTAAATCGACTAAAGGAGCAGCAAATGGAAGTATTACAAGAAGGTAAAGGCCAACTCGTGGGATGGCACGACCCGGACGAAAACCGGGAGTACGTCCTGCACAACAAGTCGCGTGAACTCAAGGACAAGACCATGACGGCGTCGGAGGCCGTGACCAGATTTATCAAAGACGGCGATTTTATCGCCAGCGGCGGATTCGGACACATCCGTGTCTCCATGAACGTCATCTATGAGATCATACGCCAGCGCAAGCGCAACCTGATTATGGCAGGCAAGACGGCTGTGCATGACCTGGACCTGCTGGTAGGCAACGGCTGCGTCGACCGGGTGGAGGTAGCCTATAGCTTCGGCCACGAGGTCCGCGGCCTCTCACCGGCCAGCCGGCGCATGGTGGAATCTGGCAAGTGCAAGGTTATCGGTGAGACCAGCAACTCCGGCTACCAGTGGAGGTTCCTGGCGGGCATGATGGGCCTGCCCTTTATCCCCAGCCGCAACCTGCTGGGGACGGATACGGGTAAATACAGCTCCTGCAAGGTGGTAACCGATCCTTTCAGCGGCAAGCCCATAAACCTGATCCCGGCAGCCTACCCGGACGTGGCTTTCATACACGTGCACCGCTGTGATATCTACGGTAATTGCCAGATCGACGGGATCATGGTGGAGGACTTCGAGCTGGCGCGGTGCTCCCGCAAATTGATCATCACGACTGAGGAAATAGTCGATAATGAGATAATTCGCAGGGAGCCCTGGCGGAATGCCATACCCTTCTATGTGGTGGACGCTGTGGTCGAGCAGCCCTATGGCTCACATCCCTGTGAAATGCACGACAAATACTTTTTCGACGAGGAGCACATAGCTGAATGGCTGGCGCTGTCAAAGACCGATGAGGGTGTCCGGCAATACTCAGATAAATATATTTTCGGTGTAAAGGATTTCGATGAATACCTGGAGATCTGTGGCGGGCTGAAGAAAATCGCATTCCTTCAGAAGCGTGAAGCCATGAGGGTACCCCTGGTGACGCCCTGGCGCAAGTAGCAGTAGTATACGATGATCCAGATTATAAGGGAGAATGAATGACAAATGGCCAATAATCAAAACGCCAGATATAACATGCGTGAATTCCTGGCATTCACGGGCGCAAGCATGCTGGAGGACGGCAAGTCTGTCTTTGTCGGCACCGGCCTTCCCATGATCGCCGGCATGCTGGCACAGAAGACGCACGCCCCTCACCTCTTAATCATATTTGAAGCCGGGGGTGTCGGGCCTATATTACCCGAACTGCCAATATCGGTGGGACAGGCTTTAACCTGCTACAGGGGTATAGCCGCCACCAGCATGCACGATGTAATGTCGTCATGCCAGGCAGGATACATCGATTACGGCTTCCTGGGTGGGGCCCAGGTCGATATGTACGGTAATATAAATACCACCTGCATCGGTGACCATGACATGCCGAAAGCCCGCCTGCCGGGCAGCGGCGGCGCCAACGATATCGCATCGTTCGCCCACAAGA
>CAZKOL010000124.1:0-2915 GCA_964554375.1 uncultured Dehalococcoidales bacterium | reverse complement strand
GTGTTGACGCCGATGATGGGCAGCTCTCCTGAATGCTTGCGCTGCTCATAAAGCATCGACTCGTCCTGGATCTTGCCCCGCTGGTACTGTAGTTCCATGCCTCCCAATACTCCGCCGCGCTTGGAAATGCGCTCGAACTCATCCAGTATAGCCTCCTCTACCAGCTCGGTCAGTTGCTCCAGTATATAGGAGCCCTGCCAGACATTCTCATTTTTAGTCAGGCCGAACTCACGCGTGATGATAAGCTGTATTGCCATGGCCCGTCTTACCGACTCCTCGGTGGGTGTCGTAATAGCCTCATCATATGAATTGGTATGCAGAGAATTGCAGTTGTCATAGAAAGCCAGCACTGCCTGCAGAGTGGTACGGATATCGTTGAACTGTATGTCCTGCGCGTGCAGTGATCGGCCTGAGGTCTGAATATGGTATTTAAGCTGCTGGCTGCGTTCGTTGCCGCCGTATTTTTCACGCATAGCCACGGCCCAGATCCGCCGGGCCACTCGACCGATTACCGCATACTCGGCATCCATTCCATTGGAGAAGAAGAAGGAAAGGTTGGGAGCGAAGGAATCGATAGGGAAGCCCCTTGAAAGGTAATATTCTACGTACGTAAATCCGTTAGCCAGTGTGAATGCCACCTGGGTTATGGGATTGGCGCCAGCCTCGGCGATGTGGTAGCCGGAGATGGATACGGAATAGTAATTGCGCACGTTGTGTTTGATAAAATACTCCTGAATATCTCCCATCATCTTGAGCGCGAACTCAATGGAGAAGATGCAACTGTTCTGTCCCTGGTCCTCCTTGAGGATGTCGGCCTGGACGGTGCCGCGCACGTCTGAGAGCGTCTGAGCTTTGATACGCGCGTGCTCGTCCGGTGTGGGCAGCCGTCCATGCTGTTCGCTGAACCTGTCTACCTGCTGGTCGATAGCTGCATTAAGGAAGAAGGCCAGCATCACCGGCGCCGGGCCGTTAATTGTCATGGAGACCGATGTGTTGGGCGAGCACAGGTCGAATCCGCCATATAGCTTCTTAATGTCCTCCAGCGTACAGATAGATACACCTGACTCTCCAACCTTGCCGAAGATATCAGGGCTTTCCTGCGGATCTTCGCCGAAGAGAGTGACGGCATCAAAGGCAGTGGAGAGACGCTTGGCCTCATCGTTCTGTGAAAGGTAATGGAAGCGCGTGTTTGTACGAACAGGCCCTCCCTCCCCGGCGAACTGGCGCTTGGGCTCCTCACCTTTGCGCCTGAAGGGGAAAACGCCCGCTGTATAGGGATAGTGGCCCGGCACATTCTCCAGCATCAGGTACCTCAGCCTTTCACCATCGTCTTTCAGGTCGGGCACGGTGACACGCGGTATGTGGGTGCCTGCAAGCGTGGTATCGGTCAACTCCACTTTATATTCCTGGCCGCGTACCCTGTAGCGGAAATAGTCGCCGCTATAGGTCCTGCGCAGTTCGTCCCAGCCTTCCAGTAGCTTTCGACATTCCGGCTTGAGCTTGTCGTGCAGCGAGACTATTTTTTTCTCGATGGTGTCGTGCGCGGTCTCATCTTCAAGTTCTACCAGCGCTGAGCGTAACTGCTGGATACGACGCGCTATCTCAGCGTGTTTATTTACACCTTTCTTATAATCGCGTACCCCCTCGGCGATTTCGCCCAGGTACCTTATACGGTCGGGTGGGATAGCGAAGCGCATGGCGCTTGTGCGAGATATCTTGTCCTCAGGTATATCACATTTAAACTGCTGCCCGCATTTCCTGTTTATGCATTCCAGGAGCCCGGTGTACAACCCGTTGACGCCCTCATCGTTGTAGCGTGCCGCGATAGTACCGTAAACCGGCATGCTTTCCAGGGGCACATCGAATTTTTCATGTGTACGCCTCAGAACTCTCCTGACATCACGCAGGGCATCCTCGGAGCCCTTTTTGTCGTATTTGTTCAGGATAACAATATCTGCGAAATCCAGCATATCTATCTTTTCGAGCTGGGTGGGCGCCCCGTAATCAGCGGTCATGATATACAGGCAGATGTCCGATATATCCACTATGGCAGTGTCACCCTGGCCTATGCCCGCAGTCTCCACCAGCACTAAATCATAGCCGGCAGCTTTCACCACAGTGATGGCATCCTGGATCACCTCGGGCACCTCTGTTTTGGATCCCCTGGTGGCAAGCGAGCGCATATATACACTGCCGCCATACACGTAGTTCATGCGGATACGGTCACCCAGCAGCGCGCCTCCCGTGCGGCGCTTGGAAGGATCGGCTGAGAGAACTGCCACAGTTTTGCCGGGGTTATCTGCCCGGAAGCGCAGCACCAATTCATCCAACAAAGAGCTTTTACCCGAGCCCCCTGTGCCGGTTATTCCGATTACCGGCGCCTTGCTTTGCCCGGCTCTTTCTTTCAATATACTGCTGTACTTCGGCCAGGGGTCTACGCCCATTTCGGCCAGCGTGACCATGCGCGCAACCTTGGCAGGTTCCTTAGTACTGAGTTTGGAAGGCGCCGGTATAGCTGAGCCGCGCTTGGATTTGTCATGTTCAGAGGTTATCGCGATGGTATGAAAGTCGCAACGCTGCAGCAAATCGTCGATCATTCCCACCAATCCGAGGTTACGGCCGTCCTCGGGGTCGTAGATGCGCTCAATACCGTAATCCTGCAGCTCCTTTATCTCGTTGGGACGTATGACGCCTCCTCCTCCTCCGAAGATACGTATATGTCCCGCTCCGAGCTTGTCGAACATGTCCCTCATGTACTTGAAGAACTCCATGTGCCCGCCCTGGTATGAGGAAACGGCCACCGCCTGCACATCTTCCTGCACGGCCGCTTCAACTATCTCCCCCACCGACCGGCTGTGACCAAGGTGTATGACCTCGGCGCCGCCGGCCTGTATCAGCCTGCGCATGATGTTTAT
>CAZKOL010000123.1:0-2917 GCA_964554375.1 uncultured Dehalococcoidales bacterium | reverse complement strand
AGCATCCCTTTGCAGCGTTGCTGGGCGGCGCCAAAGTAAGCGATAAGATCAAACTAATCAGCAATATGCTGGGCAAGATCGATATGTTATTGATCGGCGGCGGAATGGCTGCCACCTTCCTTAAGGCCGGTGGCTACAGCGTGGGGCTGTCGCTGGTGGAAGAGGACAAAATCGGGCTGGCCAATGAGCTGGCGGCCAAGGCGGGAGCGGCAAATGTCGAGCTGGCGCTGCCGCCGGACGTCATCGTGGCCGATGCTATTAACGACCTGGCCAAATATGCCATCGCCCCGGTATCCATGATACCTCCTGATAAATACATCGTTGATATCGGTCCACAGGCCAGGGAGCTGTTCACGGAGAAGCTGAAACAGTGCCGCACCGTGTTCTGGAACGGGCCGATGGGCGTCTACGAGATCGAGCAATTCGGGCGCGGCACACGGGCCATGGCGGAGCTGCTGGCCAATTTGCATGCGACCACGGTAGTCGGCGGCGGCTCGACGGCTGAGATCGTCATGGAGATGCGCCTTGGCTTCAAGATGACGCATGTATCCACGGGCGGTGGCGCCAGCATGAGTTTCCTTGAGGGTAAAACCCTGCCGGGCGTAGAGGTATTGCTGGACAAATAATATGCGCAGGCCGTTAATAGCAGGCAACTGGAAGATGAATACCACGGTCGGGGAGGCCGTATCGCTGGCCGAAGCCATAGCCAGTGAGCTGAAGGCGGAGGCCGCGGTGGATGTTGTCCTGTGTCCCCCCTTCATCTCTCTGTACAGTGTCGGCGAGGTCATCAGGGGCTCATCGGTTAAACTGGGAGCGCAGAACATGTATTTCAAGGAGCAGGGCGCCTTTACGGGCGAGATTTCACCCCTTATGCTCAAGACTTTGTGTCGATATGTTATACTCGGCCATTCCGAGCGCCGCCAGATCTTCGGCGAGACCGACCAGGTGGTGAATGAAAAGGTTAAAGCGGCTTTGAACGCCGGCATCATCCCCATCTTCTGTGTGGGCGAGACGCTTGAGGAGAACGAGGCGGGAGAAACCGGAGAAGTACTGACGCGGCAGGTGAGCGAGGGATTGAAGGACATGCTCTCAGGAAAAGAGGTCGTCATCGCGTATGAGCCCATTTGGGCTATAGGCACCGGCAGGGCGGCTGGCGGTGTCCAGGCAGGTCAGACCATAGGTCTCATCCGCGAGGTGGCGGCCGGGGTGCTGGGTCAAGAGGCGGCAGCGGCAACCCGCATATTGTACGGGGGCAGTGTAACAGCGGCCAATATCGTTGAATTTGTCGTTGAAAACCAGATCGACGGCGCGCTGGTCGGCGGGGCCAGCCTTAAGGCCGCCGATTTTTCGGGCATTGCAAGACAGACGGCATCGATAAAAGCAAAGCCATGAAGTGCCTGGTCGCTGTAGTAGGGCCCACTGCGGTCGGCAAGAGCGGGATGGGCATCTCGATCGCGAAGCAGTTCAACGGCGAGATCGTTAATGCCGACAGCCGCCAGATTTACCAGTACATGGATATAGGCACGGCCAAGCCGGGCAGGGGGGAAAGAGAAGCCGTGCAGCATCACATGCTTGACATAATATTACCGGATCAGCCTTACAGCCTGGCGCTGTACCAGGAAGCGGCATTACGGTGTATCTCTCATATCCAGGAAGGGGAGAAGCTGCCGGTTCTGGTAGGGGGGAGCGGGCAATATGTGTGGGCGCTGCTGGAGGGATGGAGCATACCGGCCGTCGAGCCGGACCCGGTTTTCCGGGAGGGGCTGATGAGCAGGACTGAATCCGACGGCGGCGCCGGCCTTTACCACGAGCTGGAAATTATAGACCCTGTATCTGCTGCGGCGATATCTCCTCACAACCTGAGGCGGATCATAAGGGCTTTAGAGCTCTACCAGAAGACGGGCAAAATACCGTCGTCTCTTCGCAGTAAAAAGGGGCTCCCATACCCTGTACTGATCCTGGGAATGACCGCCGGACGGGAGCATTTATACGATCTTATCGACAGGCGGACCGACCGGATGGTTGAGGCCGGATTTGTTGAAGAGGTGAAAAACCTGCTGGAGATGGGTTACCATAGGGGTCTGGCCTCCATGTCCAGCCTGGGTTATGGGCAAATGGCGGACCACCTGGCCGGCCGCATGGGTTTGCAGGAGGCGGTGCAGGCCATAAAATACGAGACGCACCGCTTTGCCCGCAACCAGTATGCGTGGTTCCGGCTTTCGGACAGCAGGATAAGGTGGTTTGAGGTAGGAGGGGCACAGGCTGATAAACCGTTGGACGCTGTGGAAGGGTTCCTGCAGACTGTCGGGCAGGGGAAAGCGGACCTCATGCCGTGATCAAAATATTAGAGGGGAGTGAAAAAAATGAAACTGGAAGATATCAGGGCTATTAATTGGAGCGATTATTCGCAGAATTACATAATAGACCACCCGGCGCTGTCCCCGGTGCTGGCCGACCCGACCTTTACATTCCCGGAGAGCTCTCCAGACGGCCGCTGGCACCTTTTTGCCCACTCGGTGTGGGGCATACACCATTTTATTTCGGGGGACGGCATAAAGTGGAAGGACCTGGGCGTGGCCATCGCCAATGCCATGCGGCCCTACCTGTATTGCGAAGACGGCGCATACTACCTTTTCTACGAGAAATACCGGCCGCTGTCTCTGGTGCTCTCCTGGATAAAGGGCAGGAAATGGTACTCTGAGATAGCCGTATCGCGCTCCACCGACTTAAAGAAGTGGTCGGCGACTGAAGTCCTCATCAGGCCTGATCTGACCTGGCACGCAGCAGGGGGTGACAGGTCCGTGAGCAACCCCTGCCTGGTAAAGCAGGGAGAAACCTACGTCCTGTACTTCAGCGCCTCGCTGGTCTATATCCCGGACTGCGGATTCAACGAGCCGGACTCCATCGGCCTGGCCCG
>CAZKOL010000122.1:0-2928 GCA_964554375.1 uncultured Dehalococcoidales bacterium | reverse complement strand
TTCACGATCCTGACCGCGTCAGCCGGGCCGACCTTCTCACGCCCGATATAGGCCGGGCAGTCCCTGCCTATATATCTTTCAAAAGCCTCTCGTTCATCAGAGATGTAGCCTTTCTCCAGCATGGCCTGCGCTATATGCGGCCGGCAGATCGATTCACCCCTGGCCAGGTCCATCACCCTTTGCCATTCCAGCGGCATGCCCAGTTCCTGCAGCTTCGCCAGCATTTTTTGCGCCCTGCCGACACGCGATTCCCTGATCTTTGCCAGCGACGCGACCAGGTCCCCATCCTTATAATCAATAAAATAACCCAGCACGTGAAGCTCACCGGTGGACAGGTCCGTATTTATCTCAACACCGGGAACGACTGTTATCCTTCCCCCGCTGGCGGCAGCGGCCAGTGCCTCGTCCACCCCGCCGACGCTGTCATGATCGGTAATAGATATGACTTCCAGCCCGCGCTCCACTGCCAGGGCGACCATCTGAGACGGCGTCAGCCGCCCGTCCGATGCCGTTGTATGCAGGTGCAGGTCGAACTTCAAGCAGCGCTCTCCTCACGCCTGATGCGTTCGATGCTGACCGCCCTGCCGGTATCATCATTTATATCCAGCAAAATGGCATCGATGGCGGCTATACCCTTGCCAACCGATAGCCGGTGTGGAAGCCCGGTCAGGAAGCTGTTAAGCACGTTGTCGACGTCATCACCTATGATTGAATCCAGCGGGCCGACCATCCCTATGTCGGTAACATAGGCAGTCCCGCCGGGCAGGATATGGCTGTCCGTGGTACCCACGTGAGTATGTGTGCCCAGCACCGCGCTCACACGCCCATCCAGATACCGTCCCAGGGCTATTTTCTCGGACGTGGCCTCTGCGTGAAAATCAACCAGTACCACTTTGGGCAACGGGCTCAGCGAGGAGAGCAGGGCATCCATAGCCCTGAAAGGACAATCCGCCTGGCCTATGAATATGCGCCCTATGAGGTTGACTACCAGAACGCCCTTGACCGTAAGGTATCCACGGCCGGCCACACCCGGAGCGAAGTTCAGCGGCCGTATAATGGGCAATTCCCCATCCATGCAGGCGATTATGTCACGCTGCGCCCAGATATGATTTCCGCTGGTTATGACATCCACACCCGCATCGAGCAGTTCCTGCGCCGTTTTAGCCGTGATGCCGATGCCGTGGGCGGAGTTTTCTCCGTTGGCCACCACCAGTTCGATATCGTACTCATTAATTAAGCCCGGCAGTAACTGCTCTAAAGCTCTCCTGCCAGGCTTACCTATAACGTCACCGATAGCCAGGATATTCAATAATCTACCTCGTACTAATCATTTGGCGTAATCTACCGCCCTCACCTCACGCATAACTGTAACCTTGATCTGGCCGGGATATTCGAGGCTTTCCTCGATTTTCTTAACGATGTCGCGCGCCAGCCTCATGGCAGCCAGGTCATCCACCTGTTCGGGCTTAACGATAATACGCACCTCGCGTCCGGCCTGGATGGCAAAAGCCTTTTCAACGCCCGGGAAGCTGCTGGCAACGCTTTCCAGCGCCTCTATGCGCTTGATGTACTGGTCCAGCGATTCACGCCTGGCCCCCAGCCTTGAGCCGCTGATCTGGTCTGCCGTAGCCAGAATAAATCCCAGGGAACTGGTGGTGGTGGCTTCGCCGTGATGCTCCGATATGGCCTGCACCACTTCCATCGATTTGTCCCACTGCTTGACAAGGTTGGCGCCGATCAGGGCATGCGGCCCCTCCACCTCATGGTCCACTGCCTTGCCTATATCGTGCAGCAGGGCGGCGCGCTTGGCCAGAGTGACATTTGCGCCGATCTCTGCGGCCAGCATGCCCGCGATGTGCGCTACTTCCAGGCTGTGCGTAAGCACATTCTGCCCGTAACTGGTCCTGAATTTCAGCCGTCCCAGTAACCTGAGCAGTTCGGGGTGAAGGCCTTGTACGCCGGCCTTGCGTGAAGCCTGCTCTCCTTCAAGCCGTATGGTAGACTCAACCTCGGTTTTGGCCTTCTCCACCACTTCCTCGATCCTGGCCGGGTGTATACGCCCGTCCAGTATAAGGTTGGTAAGCGCGATCCTGGCCACTTCTCTGCGGATGGGGTCGAAGCTGGAGATGGTGACCGATTCGGGCGTATCATCGATGATGAGATCGACGCCGGTGGCCTGCTCCATGGCGCGGATATTACGTCCCTCGCGGCCGATCAGTCGACCTTTCATATCATCGCTGGGCAGCGGCACCACGGAGACGGTCGTCTCAGAGACGACGTCTGTGGCGCATCTCTGTATGGTGGTTGCCAGGATGTCCCTGGCCTTGTTGTCTATCTCGTCCTTGAAGCGGACTTCCCATTCCCTCACACGGCGTGAGGCGTCTTCCTTGATCTCATCTTCAACCGCATTCAATAGCTGCTGCTTGGCTTCGTCGCTGGACATTCCCGAGATCGTCTCCAGGCGCTTTAGCTGCTGCCCCTTTACCTCTTCTACCTGCTCCCTGACAGTGTCGATCTCCTTTTCCCTGCCAACCAATCTACGCTCCCTGAGATCCAGGGCTTCGAGCTTGCGCTCGAGGCGTTCCTCGCGCTGGCTTGACCGCCTTTCGAGCCTTTGCAGCTCGTATCTTCGTTCCCTGCTGTCCGCCTCAGCCGCCGCTCTGACCTTTACTGCCTCTTCTTTGGCGTCCAGCACCCTCTGCTCAGCCTTGGCCTGTGCGCTCTCAAGAAGCTTCTTTGCTTCTTTCTGCGCGTCGCGAATCTGCTGATTCGCCAGGAGTTGCCGGGCAAAGTACCCAACCAGTAGAAACAACACGGCTACAAGGCCGATTATCACATAGTATATCCAGTCCATAATACAGTTGCCTCACTTTATAATTAAACCGTTGCAGGTTGTACATTTTGTTAAACCTCGATAATTATTATACC
>CAZKOL010000121.1:0-2934 GCA_964554375.1 uncultured Dehalococcoidales bacterium | reverse complement strand
TTAGGAAACCGCTGCTCTATCCACTGAGCTACAGGGGCTTGAAGCCGGATTATTATATGCGCCATTTAAACGCCGGATTTTTCACCACTATGCCGCAGGGCACGGCATTATCCGTGGGATCACGCTTTTTTCGCCTGATATTATATGAGAGCAGCAATCCGTTGTAAACGCTGAGCTCAACTGTTATTGTACCAGCGGGCCTGGCAATACTCCTCCCTGATACCTGAACCCGAGATTAAAACTTATGCTGCCGCCGGCCGGCAATATCTGGCTCGCTGGAGTCACACCTTCAAATACGCAGCTGGGCGGACCTCCTGAACTGTAGCTTACTGAGTATGTCCCTGTTGCCGCGTTGGAGAAGCTTTGTGGCGCATAGCCGCCCGATTGCACATAAGGGCCGGAAACCATATAACCGACCGAACCCGACCATGGCTCTCCATTCAGTGTGGCCGTCACATGCACCGTACCCCTGGCCTGGCTGTGGAAGTTCAGTGTATAGTAGATCGTCCCACCCGGTGACACCGTCTGTGTCGCCGATGGGCTTATACCTGTCAATACGGACCCCGGCGGGCCGCCGGAATTGAAGCTCAGCGTATATGTCCCGGTGGGCTGACCGTCATAGGTGGACGGCACGTTGGAGCCGGTATGTGTATCAGGCCCAATTATGCTGTAGCTGATGCCCCCTGACCCTAGGGCCACCTGCCAAGGCGCCCCGTCAAGAGTGGCGTTTATCATGATTCTGCCGTAGGACGGTTGCTGGTGAACAAAGTTCATGGTAAAGAACACAGTGCCCCCGGACGACGCTGTCTGTTGCGCTGACGGTGTAATGCCGGACAGGGTTGCGCCCGCTGGCCCACCCGAGTTGTAGGTTAGTTGAATATTGCCGGCGGGTACGCCGCCTGTGGTGCGAGGCGCCGAGTATTCGGTATCCTCGATCGGACCACTGACCGTGTAGTGCGTCAGTGTGTAATTTACCGCTCCCGTCCACGGCGCGCCATTGAGCGTAGCACTTGTTTGTACGCTGCTACCGGAGACGGCGCTGCGGAAGATCAATGTGAAACTGGTGGTACGCCCGGGCCCCAGTATCTCCGTTGCTCCGGGAGATATGGCGGTCAAAGTTGCCCCCGGCGGGCCGCCCGAACTGTAAACGAGGGTATATGTACCGGGGCTTACATCGGCGAATGTCTTGGGCACCGCGAAGCCAGTGCCTGTCCCCGGACCATTAATTGTATAGTTGACCATGCCTGACCATGGAGCGCCATCCAGCAATGCGAATACCTGTATTCCACTGGCAGACTGGCCACTCATATGTAGACTGAAGAGAATATTACTTCCATCTGTCAATGTCTGTGTAGACGATGGTGTAACGCTGCTGAATGCAGCGCCGGACGGGCCGCCATAATTATACGTCAGTGTGTAACTGCCCACCGGCAGGTTGGCAAAGGCCTGTGGAGTGGTGGTTCCCGATACAGTCACCGGGCCCGACAGCGTATAGCTGATGGATCCAAACCAGGGCATGCCATCCATAGCCGTGGCGACATTGATAGTGCCGGTTGCTCCGGGTGGTGGGGTGGGAGGAGTGGGACTACCGCCCGGGGTGATGAAGTACCACGCATTTGCCCATGGTCCCGTTTCTCCGCCACCGAATGCGCGTACGTGCCAGAAGTAGGTCGCTGCGCTGTTCAACTTGCCGGGTGGCACGGTATAAAGCATTTGTGTCAGGTTGCTTTCATCTACCAGCAGGTTCTGGAATCCGCTGTCCGTCGCCACTTGCAACTGGTAAGTGTTATTGCCAAAGCTTACCCACGTCATGACCGGGGATAGCGATTGTGTCGTGCTGCCGTTGACCGGTGTAGCCAGCATAACCGCCAGTGGGCTGGTAGGGATATAACAGCCCGGCAGGGCAACCAACATGAGCAATAGTACTAACACTATTCTGATCATAACTGCCTCCAATACTGATTCTTGTAGCCTTACAAGCTGGAAATATTAATTCAGGAGACTACCTTTATGGACGCATACGCTTGACCCGGAAACCTTCGGGCGTCATATAGCTGCTTTTGCCGGGCCCTTCCTCAGAAGGCTCTTTACCCTCTCTGCGAACTGCGACATCCTTGCCGCCCGTCGGCAATTCGGCTTTGACTCCACGCTTGCTGTCCCTGGCAACCAGGACGCCCTGGTGTGTCCTGGCCGGCCCCTCATCCACTTTCTCCTCCTCTACTTGCTTCTCAAGTCTTCTAACGGGCGCCCTGCCGTCATCGGCTCTCAGCTCGGCCCGTGGCAAGTCCTTGGGCCTGAGCACCCTGCCGGTCCTGCCGTAGCCGCGCAGTACCCTGTCCTCGGTAACAACAGCCGGCTCTTCAATGGCGGGAACGGAGGGAGGTGGAAGCGCACCGGTCTGGCGCATATCGTTCAGGGTGGATTCGAGGTCCTTGATCAGGTCGGTCAGCTCTATTGTGTCGACCTCCTCTTCCTCGGCGGCCCAACTCTCGATCTCGGTGGCATAATGCTGCAGCTTGAAGCTGTGCTGCTCAAGCTGCTTGATCCACTCGGCCAGCTCCCTGGAAGCGGTCTGAATATCGGGTATCTCAGATTCCAGCAGGTTCTTGATTATATTCTGTACAGCGCTTTTTCGCGGCTTTGCAGCCATTTTCAACCTCTCTTTAACGGCACGGGCAATGATTTACAATACCGTGACCGTAAGGAATTATAACAACGCACATGTGCCTTTGCAATGCAAGGTGGCGGATTAGCCCTTGCGGACAAATACGTGGTACTTACCATCCTCCTCTTCGATTCCCAGAAACTCGTTGCCTGTCATTTTGGCCCAGTTGGGCATATCCTGCTTGATTCCCTCGTCATCGGCCATCACCTCCAGCACCTGTCCCGGCTGCATGGCCTTCATCTGCCTTGTCGTATTGACGATCGGCATGG
>CAZKOL010000120.1:0-2946 GCA_964554375.1 uncultured Dehalococcoidales bacterium | reverse complement strand
CGCTTAGCGCAGCTCGTGTCAGCCGCGCTCTACAGCCTGGGGCACGGAGGCAACGACGCGCAGAAGACCATGGGCATCATCACCAGCCTGCTTTTAGCCGGAGGATTCCTGACGGAGTTCAGCGTGCCGATATGGGTCGTTCTGCTTTCATATGCTGCCATCGCCATCGGCACACTCACCGGCGGCTGGCGCATCGTCAAGACCATGGGACAAAGGATCACCCGCCTGAGACCAATCGACGGTTTCTGCGCCGAGACCGCCAGCGCCTTCTCCATCTTCCTGGCCACGCACCTGGGCGTGCCGGTCAGCACCACACACGTTATCACAGGCGCCGTCTCCGGCGTGGGCTCCGCCAACCGCTGGACCGCGGTCCACTGGGGCGTGACCCTGCGCATCGTCTGGGCCTGGGGTCTGACCATACCGGGCGCGGCAATCATCGCTGCTGCAACCTACTTCCTGCTGCAGTTGACCTTGGGGCGCGCCCTATTCTAATATCGGAACAGCCACGTGGTGAAGACCCAATCGCAGTGGATCGTTACCTGTTAAATCTGGCGGAAAGCAGCTTGTAAATCTCAGCGACCACAACGATGGTCAGCGCGCTCGAGAGCGCCACCAACCAGTCTTCAATACTCAGGGCAAAGGTATTAAAAGCGCCCTGCAGCACGGGAAGGTAAACCACGAGTAGAAGCAGTGTGAGCTCCCAGCCCACGGCGGCCAGCAGCCACCTGTTCTGGCTGACGCCGAGATTGAAGAGCGACCGCTCCAGCGAACGGCAGTTGAAGGCGTTGAGAAACTGGATGATGATCAGGGTGACAAAGCACATGCTCTGCGCTTCCATGAGTTCCTTGCCCATGTTCAGCGCCCACACGAATACAAAGAGGGAAGCCAGGCAGGTACACAGCCCCGTAATTATCATGTAATTTACCGTATTGCGCGTGAAAACAGTCTGGTTACGCGGGCGAGGCTGCCTGAACATGATATCCCTCGAGTAAGGGTCGACGGCCAGGGCCAGCGCCGGCAACCCGTCGGTGGCCAGGTTGACGTAGAGTATCTGTACTGCAATCAGGGGCAGCGCGCCGCCCGGTATGCCCATGAAGGTCCCGAACAGGATGGCGGCGGCCATGAGCAATATCTCCCCCAGGTTGCACGAGAGCAGGAAGACAAGGTATTTCTTGATATTGTCGTAGATAGCCCGCCCCTCCTCCACCGCCGCCACGATCGAGGCAAAATTATCATCGGTCAGAATCATGTCGGCAGCTTCTCTGGTAACGTCCGTGCCCTTAATACCCATGGCTATACCGATATCCGCCTTTTTCAGCGCCGGCGCGTCGTTGACGCCATCCCCTGTCATGGCTACCACGTGCCCCTTGCGGGCCAGCGCCTCGACCACACGCAGCTTGTGTTCGGGCGAGACCCTGGCATAGACGTCCACTTTATCCGCCGCATCGTTGAATTCATCCTGAGTCATAGCGTTTATCTCATCACCGGTCAGGGCCAGGCCCCCTTTCATGATGCCCAGCTCGGCTGCGATGGTAACGGCCGTCAGCTTGTGGTCGCCCGTAATCATGACCGTCTTGACGCCTGCTTGATCGCAAACCGCGATCGACCCCTTGGCCTCCGCGCGTGGCGGATCGATCATGCCCCCCAGGCCCAGCAGCACCATTTCCCTGACTGTGGATTCGTCTGTGCTGAACTCACCAGGCAGCCGCTTGTAAGCCGTGCCCAGCACCCGGAGGGCTTCCGAGGCCATCTTCTGGATCGTGCTATGGATGAGGGATCTTCCCTCATCATCCAGCCTGATCTCCCGGCCGTCCCGATAAACATATTCGCATACTCCCAGCATCACCTCCGCCGCACCGTTGGAATAGGCCACAACGCCGTCGGGCTCTGTGTAGGCGACCACCATCCTCTTCGTCTCCGAGGTAAAAGGTATCTCGCCGACCAGCGGGTTATTATTAGTGACTTGAAACTCCTTGAGGCCGGCCTTGGCTCCCGCCACCAGGAAG
Source organism: uncultured Dehalococcoidales bacterium (assembly GCA_964554375.1). Lineage (GTDB taxonomy): Bacteria > Chloroflexota > Dehalococcoidia > GIF9 > UBA5629 > CAIMUM01. The sequence continues at coordinate 940 of CAZKOL010000120.1, read as the reverse complement.
GCCCCCTCCGTGGGATCGCCTTTGATCATCCATCGTTCATCCTCCTGGTAGAGCTTGGCATTGGAGCAGAGGTTGGCCGCCTTTAAATACTTTTGCAGGGCGGCATCAGCGGGGTCCAGCGTTTTACCATCCCGATAAAAAGCGCCCTCCGGCTCATAACCCGTGCCCGTGACGTCGATGAATTGACCGTCCAGGTATATCTTTTTCATCGTCATCTGGTCTTCGGTCAGAGTTCCCGTCTTATCGGAGCAGATCACGGTGGTGCATCCCAGCGTCTCCACTGCGGATAGCCGGCGCACCAGCGCGTGGCGTTTGACCATGCGTTTAACCCCCAGCGCCAGCGATATGGTCACCACCGCCGGCAGCGCCTCGGGCACTGCTGCCACAGCCAGGCTGACACCCCAGATCAGCATCTCCAGCGGCGCATGCCCGCGCCAGATGCCCATGCCGGCCAGTGCAGCGCACAGTATCAGCGCGCCTATCGCTATGTATTTACCTATGCTGTCGAGGTTGACCTGCAGCGGGGTCTTCTCCTCCCTCACCTCTTTTAGCATGCGCGCTATCTGGCCGAACTCGGTCCCGCTGCCCGTTTCGACCACCACCGCCCTACCCCTGCCGTACACGGCCACCGTGCCGGCAAATACCATGTTAAGCCTGTCACCCAGGCTGACATCTCCATCAATACGGTCACCCGTCTTATCCACCGGGTTGGATTCCCCGGTGAGCGGCGCCTCGTTGGTCCTCAGGGTGAATTCCTCTATAACACGGGCATCAGCAGGCACCATGTCACCCATGGTAAGCAGGATTACATCGCCCGGTACCAGCTCCCTGGCAGGCACATCGGTCTCCGCTCCTCCCCTCAGCACCGAGGCCAGGGGCGCCGCCATCCTCTTGAGTGCTTTAATAGCCTGCCCGGCCCGGTACTCCTGGAAGAAGCCCA
>CAZKOL010000119.1:0-2974 GCA_964554375.1 uncultured Dehalococcoidales bacterium | reverse complement strand
CCGCAGCCAGTTCAAATTCTTCAACGATGGCGATGTCTGGATAGGCGGAACGCATCAAAGCGTATAGACGTATCATGGATTTCCGGCTATCTATACCGTCCTTTTGCTGCTGAGCAGTGTCCGCTGTCAGTAGTGCTCTACGATTCAACTGACTCGATTTCAAAGGGGCAGAATATAGCGTTGGAAAGACAGACTGCCTCACATAAGGTACACCAGTCGCATTCACCTGTCGCTTTCAGGGCGATGCGATTGTTGCTCAGGCACAGAATGCCGCCGGAACAAACGCTCACGCAATCGCCGCAGCCGTTGCAATTATCCGGCAATAGAACGGGAAATGCGGAGCTTCTATCCCCCGCCTGTTTTCCGGCTATCGCGGTATGTATATTCCCTTCTACCGCTGCTGCAGCGGGTGCAAGCGCCTTAAATGTGTGCCAACCGCCGTTATTCTTACCCACAGCCACCTGGTGATGGCCGATCACATCGATCATCTGCGAAGCGTTTAGTTTAACCAGCGGATAGCTGCATACCGCCATAAAATCCTGCCCGGCGATAACGCTGTTAACATCGCTCTCGTAACCCATGAGCGTCCGCCAGTCTGCGGCGTCAAGCCAGCCCATGTCGCCGCTGACCCGGAGTCCCCGGTAACCGCCGTTAATAGCCAGTTTAAGCTTCTCGACCCAGTTGCCTAATACCTGCTCCGGGTGGAATGAACCGTCGCGCAGGTACCAGTCGGTACACTGGATGAATTCGATTTGTGACCCTGCCTGCTGTGCCCCCGGACCCGTCAATTTCTTACTGATAGCCTCGCGCGCCTTTTTCTCCACGCCGCCGTCCACCGTAACCCAGATACAGGATTCCCCCTTCTCCATGCCCGTCTTGAAATATTCGGCCAGCAGGTTGACCAGATCATCCCGTGATTGATAGAACAGACAGTTATGAGAGCCCCTGCGGGCTTGTGTGACCAGGTCGACAGCGCTTGTTCTGTCCATCGAGATACGCCTGCTTAATTTTAGCACGAAAACTGAAAAGTGTATTACCAAAGTACCATAGACATTGCGGCCCTTCACTGATATGCTACCAGGCAGGTAGGAAAACAAGGAGAAGCCGGATGCGCATTCGTTTATTAGCCGCTCTTATCACATCCGCATTTCTGCTGAATATGGTCGGCTGCGTTGCGCCGGCGACATCCACACAACAGCCGGCGCCGGCAGCACAGACAACGCAGGTAGATATCACATTGACCATCGATAAACCAACCGGTTCCGCTATCAAGCCCTTGCTGGGGGTCAACGCAGGCCCGCTGCCGGCAGGGACCGACCCCGCTAACATCGACCTGACGGGCGCTTACCGGCAGGTTGGAGTGAACCTGATTCGCACTCATGATTACTATGGTGCGCTGGATATGTCTACGATGTATCCGGTCAGGACTGCTGATCCGGCTAAAGCGCAATCTTACAATTTTAGCGCCAGCGATCAGGCCTGGAGGTCGATTGTCGAAGGCGGATTCGAACCATATTTTCGTCTCGGCGACTCGTGGAATGATGCTGCGCCTCCGGCTAACGCCCGGGAACGCGCCAACTGGGTCAGGGCGGCGGTTGAAGTGCTGCGACATTATCGATCCGGCAAGTGGAACGGCTTCAATACCGACTTCCGCTATGTTGAGATCTGGAATGAGCCCGACAACGCGCAGTTCTGGCCAAAGCCTCACACTCCGCTGGAATATTTTCAGCTTTACAGCGAGACAGCACTGACGATTAAACGTGAATTCCCCGAACTGAAGATAGGCGGGCCGGGGTTGACCCCCGCCGGCGCTTTTTTACCCCAGGGAAGAAAATGGACGCAGGATTTCCTGGATTTTGTCAGGCAAAAAAACGCGCCCCTGGACTTCTTCTCATGGCACATGTATTCCAATACGCCCCAGCAATATGCCGAGGCCGCCAGGTTCTACCGGACTGAGCTGGATGCACGAGGATTCACACAGACAAGCAAACACATTACCGAATGGAACACCGAGATGAAGCGCGGCGAAGACAACAGCGCTGAATCAATTGCGCTTCGCACCGGCAGCAAAGGCGCTGCAATTCTGAGCGCAGCCTGGATCGAGCTCCAGCAGCAAAACGACCTTGAGGTATCCACCTTCTACCGCGGCGGGGATACGGATATCAGGGCGCCAACTTTTTACGGCCTGTTCTATGCGGACGGCAGGCCTAAATCCATTGCATCGGCATTTTCACTCTGGTCGAAGATGACAGGCTATTCTAATCGACTGGCGGTCAGTATTCCTCAAAACACCGCGCTGTGGGCGCTGGCCGGAATAAATGATGCGGGGCAGACAGCGCTTCTCATAGCAAATCCCGGGGATAAGCCGCTGATAGCAGGCATTGCCTTTGCCGATATGCGCAAGATTAATCAAATCTCTTTATATAAGGTCAGCGGTTCAAGCCATCAGGTGCAGACCGCCTCACTCAACAACCCGGCAGTCGAAATAGCCGCCGAAAGTGTACTGCTGCTTACTATCGATCATTAGAATTAATCAACAAGCAAAACCTGATGAATGTGTTATCTCAATAGCGGAGCAGATTTGACCCTGCTTTATCAGTCTATTGTAAACTTGTGATACGCCCCTCAATTTTGGGGCTGGCCGGCGAATTCCGTTCGATATATTCCCTCACCACATCGTAGTCTACAAAACCGGGGTGCTCGATATTCGTCCCTTTCTGAAAAACGGCGTAGCCGTCGAAGCCTTTGCCAGCATGGCGTCGGCCACAAGGTTGCCGAAATTGGTCTCCTGCGTCCTGATATCGGTGCGTTCCGCATCGAGGTCCACCAGCGTCTTACCCACTATGGTCTTCTGCAACTGGTCGATAGGCGCCTTATGCTTCGCCAGCACGGCGGCGATAATTGCCATGATCGTAAGGACTATGACCGGTTTTTTAAGCATAATAAACACAGTAAATCAGTATACCATGATCCC
>CAZKOL010000118.1:0-3033 GCA_964554375.1 uncultured Dehalococcoidales bacterium | reverse complement strand
CGACAAAGTTCGAAGCCGCCAAACCCTACGAACACCTGATGGACCTCGTTGTAGAGGTCACGGACAAGGTCGTCGAGGCTGCGGGCATCAACCTCAAAGACGACGTGGAAGCCGTCGTCAGCTGCTCCCAGGACTTCTGGGACGGCAGGACGATCTCATCCATGCCCATACCCGACGCCGTCTGCTCGCACCTGAAGGATGAATCCAAGGTGGCGGGGGACGGCGCCTACGCGGTGCTTTACGGCGCCATGCACATACTTTCAGGCGACAACAAACTGATACTGGTGGTGAGCCACTGCGAGGAATCGATCACAGACGGCAACATGATAGAGAACTGGTCGATCGACCACATCTATCACCGCTGGCTGGGCCTCGATTACACCATGGGCGCGGCCATGCAGGCCAGGCGCTACATGGACAAATACAAGGTCACGCCCGAGCAGTTCGCCAAGGTCGTGGTGAAAAACAAGGGCAACGCGCGCAAGAACAAACTGGCGCAGGAGGCCATGGACCTGACGATCGACCAGGTGCTCAAGTCGAAGATGCTGGCCGATCCCATCACTGCATTGCAGAAGAAGCCCGTCTCAGACGGCGCCTGCGCCATGATTCTGGCCAGCGAAGAAGTCGCCAGGAAACTCACGCCCAATCCCGTGTGGATAACCGGAATCGGCAATTTTTATGAGCATCACAACCTGGGCGACCGTGACCTGGCGGAATGCGATGCCCTGATTAAATCCGCTAAAAGGGCCTACAAAATGGCGGGCATCAACAACCCGGTCAAGGACCTCGACCTGGTTGAACTTTCCGAGTACTATGCGCCCCAGGAACTGCTGTGGACAGAGGGCCTGGGCCTGTGCGGACGGGGAGAGGGGGGCAAGCTGATCGACAGCGGCAAGACGCAGTTGAAGGGTGAAATACCGGTCAACCCCTCGGGCGGACTGCTCTCAGGCGCGCCGGTAACAGTGGCCGGCATGGCCAGGGTGGCCGAAGCCGTCTGGCAGTTGCAGGGAAAGGCAGGGGAGCACCAGGTGCAGGGCGCCAAGCGCGCTGTCGCCCACGGCTGCGACGGCCTGGCAGGCCAGATGCACTGTGTACTCGTTCTCGAAAAGGGAGGTAAATAGAATGGCAAACAGGGTTGCAATCGTTGGAATCGGCCAGACCACCCATAGCGGCCGCAGACCCTACGTCAATGACGGCGAGCTGATTTACGACGCCGTTACCAATGCACTGGAGGATGCCGGCCTTACCATCAACGATATGGAAGCCGTAATGGCGGGGAACATGGACTTCTTCGAAGGGCATCACCTGAACGATGCCATGTTGAACCTTTATAGCGGAGCAGCCGGCAGGCCGGGATTCAAAATGAACACCGGCGGCACGGTCGGGACCATGACGGCCATACAGGGCTGGTATCACGTCGCCTCAGGATTGTATGACATCGTGCTGGTAATAGGATGGGAGAAGCATGACGAGGGACCGGCGACACCGGCTATCTCCACCATCACCGACCCGGCGGTAGACCGTCATTTCCTGGTGGGCGCCATCGGCGGCCTGGCAACGGTCTCAGTGGCCTACATGCAGAGGAGTGGATGCAAACTGGAGCATGCCGCCATGGTGCGCGCCAACGCATCCCAGGCCGCACACAGGAATCCCATGGCGCATATGCGCGAGATATATACCGTGGAAGATGTCATGAGCGCCAGGATGGTGATGTACCCGCTGAATCTGCTGATGTGCTGCCCGACCAGCCTGGGCGCCACCGCGATGGTACTTGCCAGCGAGAGTAAGGCCAAGGAGATATGCAAGAAACCGGTCTGGATGAAAGACCACGTGACGGTCCACGTGGAGTACGGCGGCGCGCAATTCGGAATCGGCGAGAAGCGCTGGACCTCCCACATGGAGGCCGGCGCCAAGCTTTTCAAGCGCAACCATATCACCAAACCAATGGTAGAGACCCAGGTCTTCGAGATGTACGATCCCTTCGCCTTCGCCATCCCCATGTGGCTGGAGGATTTCCTGGTCTGCGAGGCGAACGAAGGATGGAAGCATGTGGAGAAAGGCGACCTCAAATTGGAGGGGCCATATCCGGTCAGCCCGTCCGGCGGCGTGCTGTGCACCAACTCCATCGGCGACTCCGCCATACTGAGGGTAGCCGAGGCTGCCCTGCAGATCAGGGGAGACGCAGGCGAGCACCAGGTGACCAGGGACGTCAAGCAGGCCCTGGCCAGCGGATTCGGCGGCTCATACTGGTCCGACCTGCTGCTTTTGAGCAAGACCACTGATTAACTGGAGGTAATGATTGATATGAAGCAAAAAGTACAGGAAGAGTTAATTTACATCAATAAGACGATGAAGATCCCCTACAAATGGAGGACGGGGGAGGTCTGGGGCGAGTTCTTCAGGGAGCTGAAAGAAAACGGCGTCATCTACGCCAACCAGTGCCCCACCTGCGGGCGCCAGTTCTGCCTGCCCAAGTCGGTCTGCACCAGGGACCACACAGTATGCACCGACAGATCGAAGTGGATCCCGGTCGGGCCGAAAGGAACAGTGGTCACCTATTTTATGGCGGAGCAATCATTCCTGCTGCCGACAACAGGAGAGATGCTGAAGATACCCTTCGCGGTGGGAATCATTCTGCTGGATGGCGCAACCGTCATACTGCAGCACCAGCTCGAGGAGACGGATGAGAGTAAGATTAAAACTTTCATGCGGGTCGAGGCGGTAATCAAGCCCAAGGCGGAGCGCAAAGGCAATATCTTCGACATAGTCCACTTCAAGACAATCACCGAGTAATTAAAGAAGAGATAGGAAGGAAATAGCTATGGAAGCAGTAAAAAAAGAACCTGTCATTTTTGAAGGCTTCGTCATCATGCCCTATAAATACTCCGTGGGCTCCATGGCCAGCAAGTTTTTCATCAAGATCAGAGACAGCAAGGTGATCAGCGGCGCCAAATGCCCGAAATGCGGCTTCGTCAATGTCCCGCCCAGGTCCGTTTGCCCCAAATGCTTCAGCAAGGTGGAAGAGCTGATCGA
>CAZKOL010000117.1:0-3036 GCA_964554375.1 uncultured Dehalococcoidales bacterium | reverse complement strand
TATTCATTAAAAGTCCTCTGGTGGTCAGAGCGAGGCGGAACCACCCGTTCCCATCCCGAACACGGAAGTGAAACGCTTCAGCGCAGACGATACTGAGGGAGGGATTCCTTGGGAAAATATGCCACTGCCAGGGACTTTTTTTATTGTCCTTTTTTCTTCACAGCCGGCTCTCTACAGCTTCATTTGAAGCTGTTGTTCTTTGACTTGCCTCATACTACAACATATAATTCATAGTACACAGCCTATCAAGGTTACATCAGGATCGCATTTTTCGAGGTTACTATGGCCAGTAGATTTGAGAAATTTTCGGAGCGTGCCCGCCGGGCGCTTACACGTGCCCAGGAGGAAGCTCAGCATTTCGGGCACAGCTATATCGATACCGAGCATATATTGCTGGGATTGATCGCAGAGGAGGACAGCGTGGCCAGCCAGGTGCTGAATAACATGGGCGTGGCAACCAGCAAGGTGAGGTCTGCAGTCGAATTCATTGTGGGAAGGGGCGGACGCCCCAACACCAACGAGGTAGGCCTTACACCGAGGGCCAAGAAGGTCATCGAGCTGGCTGTTGACGAGGCAAGGCGACTCAACCACAGCTATATCGGCACCGAACACCTGTTGCTGGGGCTGCTCAAAGAGCGGGAAGGGTCTGCAGCAGGTGTGCTCGAGAGCCTGGGAGTTACATTTGATAAGGTGCTGGCCGAGGTGAACAAGCTGGTGAATGCAGCGGGTGGGCAGGCCAGGGCGGTCACCAAGGAGGGGGCCAGGACTCCCATACTTGACCAACTCGGCGTAGACCTGACCAACCTGGCGCGCATGGGTAAGCTGGACAATATCGTCGGCAGGGAAAAGGAATGCGAGCGCATTATCCAGATCCTCAGCCGCCGCACCAAGAATAATCCTGCCCTTATCGGTGAGCCGGGTGTGGGGAAATCAGCCATCGTGACCAAGCTGGCTCAGCAGATCATAACCGGTGATATCCCTGAGCCCCTTAGGAACAAGAGGCTGGTGACCCTGGATATTGGATCGCTGGTAGCCGGCACCAAGTATCGAGGTGAATTTGAAGAGCGGCTGAAAAAAGTCCTTGATGAGATCAAGGGCGCTGGCAACTGTATCGTCTTCATAGACGAGTTGCACACCATCGTCGGGGCGGGCGCGGCTGAGGGCGCGGTGGATGCCTCCAATATACTAAAGCCGTCGCTGTCAAGGGGTGAGATACAATTTATCGGCGCCACCACCCTGGACGAGTATCGTAAATATATCGAAAAAGATGCCGGCCTGGAAAGGCGGTTCCAGCCTGTTACGGTAACCGAACCCAGCGTAGAGCAAACTGTAGAGATTTTGAGAGGCATCAAGCACCATTACGAAGATTACCACAAGCTGATTATCCACGACGAGGCGCTGAGCGCAGCCGCCTCCATGGCATCGCGGTATATCTCAGACCGGTTCCTGCCGGACAAGGCCATAGACATTATGGATGAGGCTGCATCACGTGTCAGGATTAAGAAAGGGGTGGTCCCCATCGGCATAGCCGAGGCGCAGAAGGCACTGGAGATCGTCAGGCGCGATAAGGACAATGCCATCGGTTCGCAGCAATACGAGATGGCAGCCGAATTGCGGGACCGCGAGGTGCAGTTGCAGGCCAAGATCAAGAACATGGAACAGGAATGGCAGGACACGCAGAAGAAGGAGACGCCCATCGTTACCAAGGATGATATAGCCGAGGTAGTGGGCATGTGGACCGGCATACCTGTTATCAGCCTTACCATGGATGAGTCGGAAAGGCTGCTCAAGATGGAGGAGTCGATTCACCAGGATATCGTGGGGCAGGATGAGGCCATCATCACCATAGCCAAGGCCGTCCGACGCGCCCGGGCCGGGCTCAAAGAAGCCAGGAGGCCAATGGGCTGCTTCATATTCCTGGGCCCCACCGGCGTAGGCAAGACGGCGCTGGTCAAGGCACTGGCCAAGTTCATGTTCAAGAGCGAAGATGCCATGGTCAGGCTGGACATGTCGGAGTTCATGGAGCAGCATAACGTGGCACGCCTGGTGGGCGCACCCCCGGGATACATAGGCTACGAAGAGGGGGGACAACTGACAGAAGCGGTACGGCGCAATCCTTATTGCGTGATCCTCCTCGACGAGATCGAGAAAGCACATAAAAATGTTTATGATATCCTGCTGCAGATCATGGATGACGGCCACCTGACCGACGCCAAGGGCAGGAGGGTGGATTTCCGCAGTACCATACTTGTCATGACATCGAATGTAGGCGCTGAGGAGATTAAGAAAAACAAGGGGCTGGGCTTCAGCGTCCACTCTGATGAAATCAAGAGCAGGCAGGCCGTCTACGAACATATGAAAGATATCGTTATGCGCGAGATGAAAAAGGTCTTCAGGCCTGAATTCCTTAATCGTATCGATGCCTCTGTAGTTTTTCATGCGCTCAATAAGGAACACATCCGCCTCATAGTCGATCTCATGCTTCGGGAGGTGGTCAACTCCATGCGGGAAAAACAGATAATCCTTGATGTATCCGACGCTGCCAAGGAATTCATAGCGGAGAAGGGATACGATCCTGATTTCGGGGCCCGGCCGCTGCGGCGCGTCATTCAGCAGGAAGTTGAGGACCGGCTGTCGGATAGTGTTCTGCAGGGTAAATACGAGGCCGGCGCAAAGGTGCTGGTTGACTATGATGGCACCGAGATAGTCATCCGGAAGCTTGAAAAAGCCGTGGCGCCAGCTGCAGAGAGCAAATTGCTGGCGGGCGAAGGGAACCACCTGCTGGGCAGCAACAACCCGTAAGCAACGCGAAAAATCAATCGAATCATACGAGGGCGTGATCGGTCGTACGGATCGGGATCGCGCCCTCAGTCTTTCTACCGGCTGATTTAAGAAAGTTATCACTATTTTTGTTATCATTTGCTGGGCTAAAGATCAAACGGGATAGAGAAAAAGGTTGGAAAAGCAGAAGGTAAAGAAAGTATTTATCTGCCAGAGTTGCGGTAGGGAAAGCCCCAAGTGGGAGGGGCGCTGCCC
>CAZKOL010000116.1:0-3082 GCA_964554375.1 uncultured Dehalococcoidales bacterium | reverse complement strand
GGGCTTCCGGCGCAGCCCGGTGGTTAATTACGATATGACCTCTGATGTTTAAGGGGACTGAAATATCTTGGTTATCAAGGATTTTTAAAGCGATTAATAAATGACATTGCGAGTCTTTTGGACTCGCAATGTCATTTATATTATTTGCCCGCAAGGGCATCGGCCCCGGTATTAAAGAGGGCTAGTCGTTTACCTGAATTAGCCTTGCCTGATTCCAGATGGCAAAGTCATTAACGGGGGAATCACCGGCTTCCACACGCAGGACGATAGAATACTTCTGTCCCTCGTAGTCGCTCAGGTTGATATCCCAGTCCTCGAAGGCTCCCGGCGTAGTTGCCTTCTTGCTGCCTATCCAGGTCACGGTATCGTTGAGATCCTTAAGGCCAAACTTGAAAGTCACACCGTCACTTCCTGTTGCATTGCGCGCCAGGCCAACCCTGCCCACAAAATGCAATTTGGCGGGGATCTTAATGGCCGCGGTTCTGGGAGAACCATGCTCGTCGGAATAAAAATAGCCCCAGATTCCCTGCATCCAACCATGTGGCGCCTGTTGCGGTATCGTCTCCAGTTGCGGCGTCACCTCCATATCAGTGTTGGGTATCTGGAAATGGGCGCCATTTACGTTGTTCTCGCTACCGGGCTCTGGATAGTTTCCATCACCGTTTCTCCAGGTGGCCATGTTGGCCACGCGAAGCAGGTCGTAATCCCACAATATGCCAACCAGCGTAACCTTGCAGTTGTTGGTCTCAACCGCCTCGCTGGCCTCGCTCTTTCCATCGGCGCATACTTTGACCTTGTTACTCTGCAGAGGTAGATCGACGTAACCTGCAGCGTTAACTTGAACCTGACCTTGACCTTCACTAGAGATTTTGCCGTATGGCCATTCGTAGTTGGAGAAATTGAGCAACTCCTCCTGGCCCGGTTTCAAAACGTCGACAAAGCCGGAGCCGCCCATAGCCGGCTGGATGTCATCCACATAGATATAAGTGTATGTTTGCGGCGAGTCCACAGCTCCGACGTTCTTGATAGTATAATTAACCATCAATCCATCGAGCCAGACCTTGGTTATAACCAGGTCAGAGGCGCCGGCAACGGGCGCCGTCACAGGAGCCGTGGGAACACCCGGCGCGGCCGGAACTTCAGGCACGGCAGGCGTTTCTTGCGGTGTAGTTACCTGGCTGCAGCCTGATGCGACTGCCACTGATATGACAATTATTAATGCCAGGAATGAGTACAACCGAGAATGCTTCATAAAAGATACCTCCATCTGTTATCGTTGGGCAGTTATCTTACACTGAAAACCCGGTTAGCACAATAGCCAATTAGTACTAGGGTACGTCCCTACTTCTCAGTAATTTTGGCCATCTGGCTGCGCAGCTCGCGCTTCAGCACCTTGCCGATGGCGGACGTGGGCAGCTGGTCCATGAAGACGATCTTTTTAGGCACCTTGTACGGCGCAACCCGCCCGCGCAGGTACTCGGTGATCTTCTTTTTCTCCTCGTCGCTTTTCTCGATGCCCGGCTTGAGCACGATAGCCGAGGCTACCATCTCAGAGCCCGGCCGGTCCAGATCAGGGATGCCAACAGTAGCGCCCAGGTCAACATCCGGGAACTCGCAGATAATATCATCGAGCTGGCGGGTGAAAACCTTGAAACCGGAGACGTTGACCATGTCTTTGAGGCGGTCCACCACGAACAGATAGCCATCCTCGTCCATCTGGCCGATGTCACCCGTGCGGAACCAGCCATCTTGCAACACCTTGGCCGTCTCCTCCGGCTTATTGAAATAGCCTTTGGTGAATACCTGGGGCCCTTTAATGAGTATCTCACCCGGCTCGCCGAAGGGCATGGCCTCGCCCGTGGCAGGGTCGACTATCCTGATCTCGGTATCGGATAGCGGCAGACCGACCGAACCCGGCTTCTTTACACCGTAAAGCGGCCCGGCCGTTACAATGGCGCTGGTCTCCGTCAGCCCGTATACCTCGACCAGCTTGCTTTCGCCCACGACGCTCTCAAATTCCTTGATATACTCCGGCGGGAAGGGCGCGGCTCCGCTCACCACGTATTTGACCCCTGAAAAATCATAAGCGCGGAAGTCAGGCTGCTTGAGCAGCTCCAAAAAGACGGTAGGAACGTTGCCGATGAGGTTTGGCCTGGTCTTCTTCATCCACTTGATAATGAACTTCTGGTCGCGCGGGTTGGGCACGGACACCTGGGTGAGCCCCTTGGAGAACATGGCCAGCGACATCACCAGCCCGGCGATATGGAATAGCGGCATGGCGGTCAAACCCACCTGCTCGCCCATGGGGGTATCCAGCCAGCGGGTGACCTGTACCATCTGCGAAACTATGTTGCGGTGGGTGAGCTCGGCGCCCTTGGGCAGGCCGGTGGTGCCGCCTGTGTACTGCATAGCGCAGGTATCATCCGGCTTGACCTTGACCTCGATCTCGTCGGCCGGCAGCTTTTTCATCACATCCGTGAACTGCCAGACCTCTTTGCCTTCGATCGTGCCCACCTTGCCGGTGGGGACTTTTTTGGAGAGTTTGGCCATCGTTTTAATAGGCTGGGGGAAGTAGTCCAGTATGCCGGTGAATATGCACAGCTTAAGCTCCGTCTCAGGCGCCACACGCTTGATACGCGGGAAGAGGGCGTCCAGCGTCAACAGGGCTTTGGCCCCGGAATCTTTGAGCTGGTACTTGAGCTCTTCTTCCGTCAGCAGGGGGCTGACACCGCTAAGCACACAGCCGGCCTTCTGGATGCCCAGCGCGGCAACGTAGTATGCCGGCAGGTTGGGCAGGTTCACACCGACGATGTCGCCCTTCTTTATACCTGCTTTTTGCAGGAGCGCGGCAAAGCGGTTGGACATGGCGTCGAACTGGCCGAATGTGAATGGTGTTCCCACATACCACAGGGCTTTGCGCTGCGGGAAACGCTGGAAGGCCTCCTTGACAGCTTCCCAGAAAGTAAGTTCGGGATACTCGATATTGGCGGGAACATGCGGATCATAGTGCTTGAGCCAGGGTTTCTGATCATAATGATCACCCATCGTGCAACAGCCTCCTCAGTTTTTTTATGACAGCCGG
>CAZKOL010000115.1:0-3086 GCA_964554375.1 uncultured Dehalococcoidales bacterium | reverse complement strand
TCCGACCACACGGTAACTTCGATGCTGCCGTTGAGGTCTTCGAAGGTGGCGATGACAAAGAGGTGGTTGTTCCTGGTTGTCACGTGCCTGACGGCGGTCACCATGCCTGCCACGATGACCTTCTCGCCGGCCATCTCGTTGTTTATTTCACCGCATAGCACCGTGGCGTGCTCGGCCAGCCTGGAGGCCATGGCGGTAAGAGGGTGTTCGGAGAAGTAAATCCCCATCAGCTCCTTTTCCCAGGAGAGTTTTTCCTGCAGGGTTACATCGAAATCCTCCAGGTCCAGGGCCGGAAGAGGCACATCTACATTCTGACCGAAGAGGTCGAACATGCTGGATTGCCCGGATAGCCGCTGCTTCTGCTCGCGCTGGGAAAGCGCCACGATGCGGTCCAGGGCGGCCAGCAGGGCGCCCCGCCGGCCCAGGCTGTCGAATGCCCCGGCTTTGATCAGACTCTCCATGACCTTCTTGTTAACATTGCGCAGTTCGACACGGCGGCAGAAATCCTCGATCGACTTGAATTCGCCGCCGCTGCCGCGGGCCTCGGCGATGGGCTGCACGGCGTTGCCGCCCACGTTCTTGATAGAAGCCATGCCGAACCTGATAGCCCTCCCCTCTCCGTGCGCTTCGATGGTGAAATGCGCGCAGCTGTGGTTGACATCCGGCCTGAGCGCCTCCAGGCCCATGCGCCTGCACTCGGAAACGGCTGAGGCTATGCGGTCCATCTTGTCGAAATATGTATTGAGGAATGCGTCCATATACTCGATGGGGTAATTAGCTTTGAGGAATGCCGTCTCGTAAGCGATGCGCGCGTAGCTTACGCTGTGCGATTTGTTAAAGGCATAGCCGGCAAAAGGCTCGATCAGGCTGAAGATGGCGCCGGCCTCGCTCTCCGTATACCCTTTGGTCTTGGCGCCGTCGATGAAATTCTGCCGCTCCTTCTTCATCACGGCCGCGTCCTTCTTGCCCATGGCCTTGCGTATGATGTCGGCGCGGCCCAGGCTGTAACCGGCAAAACGCTGTACTATGAAGAGCACCTGGTCCTGGTATACGATAACGCCGTAGGTATCCTCAAGGATGGGAAGGAGGTCCGGGTGGGGATAGTGGACCGATTCCAGCCCCTGCTTGGCCCTGATAAAGGTGGGTATATGATCCATGGGCCCGGGCCGGTAGAGGGCGACCATGGCCGCAATGTCGGTGAACTTGGTGGGCTGGAGCTCCTTGATGTAACGACGCATGCCGGGGCTTTCAAGCTGGAAGATGCCCATGGTTTCGCCTGAAGAGAAAAGCTCGAAGGTCCTGGCGTCATTAATGGGTATCTTGAGTAAATCCAGTTCAATGCCGTGCTGCTCACGTATGACATCCCTGGACTTGGCCAGCAGGGTGAGGTTTGCCAGGCCCAGGAAATCGAGCTTGAGCAAGCCCAGCCTGGCCACGTTGTCCATGGAGAACTGGGTCATGGCGGAATGCTGACCGCTGTCCTTGCTGGCGCGCTGCATGGGCAGGTACTGGGTCAGCGGTTCGCGCGATATCACCACACCGGCGGCATGCGTGCTGGAATGCCGTGAGATGCCCTCCAGCTTTTTGGCTGTGTCGATCAGCCTGCGGATCACCTCGTCGGCGTTATACATGTCGGTCAGCTCTTTGACCTCCATCATGGCGTCTTCCAGGCGGATATTGGGCCTGACAGGTATCAGCCGGGCGACCTGATCAACCGAACCGTAACTCATACCCAGCGCCCGCCCCACGTCCCTGATAGCCGCCCTGGCGCCCAGCGTGCCGAAGGTTATGATCTGGGCAACGTGGTCGGCGCCATACTTCTGGTTAACATAGACTATTACTTCCTCGCGCCGGTCGTCCTGGAAATCGAGGTCTATATCGGGCATCTCGCGACGCTCGATGTTGAGAAACCGCTCGAAGACCAGGTTATACGTCAGCGGGTTGATGTCCGTGATGCCCAGGCAGAAAAGGGCGAGGCTGGCGGCGGCGCTGCCGCGCACACCGAAGAATATGCCGTTTTTTCTCACGAACGATACCAGGTCGTGGACAACCAGGAAATAATCCGCAAACTGCGTTTTATCGATGACGTCCAGCTCGTATTCAAGGCGCTTCTCGGTTGCCGTATCGGCATCAGGAAGCCTCTCTTTAAGCCCCCTCCAGCACAGCACTGAAAGGTACGAATGCGATGTTTTTCCCGCCGGCAGTTCCACCTGGGGCAGATGGGGTTTGCCGAACTCGATCTCGAGGTTGCAGAGGGAATCTATGACGCCGGTATTTTCAATGGCGTCGGGTATATCGGCATATTGCTCCTGCATCTCCTGCTGGCTTTTCAGGTAGAAGAAGTCTCCGTCCATCTTGAGGCGACGCTCGTCGTTGACGTTGGTGTTGGTGCCGATACACAGCAGGATATCGTGGATATAGGCGTCCTCCCTGTTGATATAGTGGACATCGTTGGTGGCCACGATGGGTATATCCAGTTTTCTGGCCAGTTTGAGCAGGCCGTCGTTGATCTTTTCGATCTCAGGCATGGGGTGCCGCTGGATCTCGATGTAGTAGTGAGGGAAGTTGCTTTTATACCAGGCTGCCGCCTGCTCGGCCTCGCCCGGCCGGTTCTGCAGTATCAGGCGTGCAAGTTCGCCCTGTGCGCAGCCGGACAGCACCACCAGTCCGTCCTTGTACTTGCACAGTAGTTCCTTGTCGATGCGCGGCTTATAGTAGAATCCCTCCAGGTGGGCCAGTGACACCAGTTGAATCAGGTTGTTGTAGCCTGTATGATTCTGCGCCAGGAGCGTGACATGGTAACTGGTCTTGTCGGCGGCCTCCTTGCTGTGGTAATCGCCGGCCGCTATATAGGCCTCGCAGCCTATAATGGGCTTGATGCCGCACTCCCTGGCTGTTCTATAAAAATCGATTACGCCGTACATGTTGCCGTGGTCTGTGATTGCCAGGCTGCGCATGCCGAGGTCCCTCGCCCTGTGTATGAGGGGGATGATGCGGCAGCACCCGTCAAGCAAACTGTACTCGGTATGAACGTGAAGGTGGGTAAACATACGGCACGCCCGGAGATTTGGTATAGAATTATAACA
>CAZKOL010000114.1:0-3116 GCA_964554375.1 uncultured Dehalococcoidales bacterium | reverse complement strand
TTGCTGCGCTTAACCTTGTCGACGACCACGGAGCCTTCCTGGCCGGCATTGATGGCGATCCAGCGAAGCGGCTCTTCGACGGCCTTCTTGATTATATCGACGCCGGTGCGCTCGTCACCTTCGGCCTTGACCTTGTCGAGCACGTGCAGGGCGTTGAGCACGGCCACGCCGCCGCCCGGCAGTATGCCTTCCTCGACGGCAGCCCTGGTCGCTGAAAGGGCGTCCTCCACCCTGTGTTTTTTCTCTTTAAGTTCAACCTCGGTGGCAGCGCCGACTTTGATAACGGCAACGCCGCCGGCCAGCTTGGCCAGCCTTTCCTGCAGCTTTTCCTTATCGTAGTCGGACGTGGTCTCGTCGATCTGGGCCTTGATCTGCTTGATGCGGGCTTTAATAGCATCGTCCGAGCCCTTGCCCTCGACTATGGTGGTGTTGTCCTTGTCGGACACCACTTTCCTGGCGCGGCCGAGGTCGGCTATCGCGGCTGAATCAAGCTTGCGGCCGATCTCTTCGGAGATGACTTTGCCGCCTGTCAGCATGGCGATATCCTCGAGCATGGCCTTGCGCCTGTCGCCGAAGCCCGGCGCCTTGACGGCCAGGCAGGTGAGCGTGCCGCGCAGTTTATTGACAACCAGCGTGGCCAGGGCCTCGCCCTCGATGTCCTCGGCGATGATGACCAGGTTCTTGGATACCTGGAGTACCTTCTCCAGTATGGGTAGAAGCTCGGAGATGGCGGAGATCTTTTTATCGGTGATGAGGATGTAGGGGTCCTCGATCTCTGTCTTCATCTGCTCGGCATTGGTAACGAAATAAGGGCTGATGTAGCCGCGGTCGAACTGCATGCCCTCGACGTAATCGGTCTCGTATAGCAGGCCTTTGGACTCCTCGACGGTGATGACGCCGTCCTTGCCTACCTTCTCCATGACCTCGGCGATGAGGTTACCGATCTGCGGATCTGCGGCGGAGATGGTAGCCACCTGGGCTACCTGCTCCTTGGTGGTAACCGGAGTGGACATCTTCTTGAGCTCGACCACCATGGCCTCGACGGCCTTCTCGACGCCGCGCTTGAGCGCCATGGCGTCGGCGCCTGCAGCTATGTTCTTGAAGCCTTCTGTTACGATAGCCTGGGCCAGCACCGTGGCCGTGGTTGTGCCATCACCGCATTTATCATTTGTTTTGGTGGAAGCTTCCTTAACGAGCTGGGCCCCCATGTTCTCAAAGGGATCGGGGAGCTCGATGTCCTTGGCTATGGTAACGCCGTCATTGATTACACTGGGCGGGCCGAACTTCTTGTCAAGCGCCACGGGACGGCCGCGGGGTCCCAGTGTCACTTTTACTGCGTTGGTCAGGGCGTCGATGCCGTTCTTGAGGGACCTGCGGGCATCTTCGCCGTATTTGATCTGTTTTGCCATTTATGTTTTTCCTCCTAATTAAATGTGCCTTTTACTAAATAAATAGTCCTATTTCTTCTTGGCCAGAATGTCCGCTTCCCTGAGGATGATCAACTCCTGATCGTCTTCCTTGATCTCGGTGCCGCCGTACTTGGCGAAGATGACAATGTCACCTACGGCCACATCCATGGGCAGCCTTTTGCCGTCATCCGACAGCTTTCCCGGGCCAACGGCCAGCACCTTGCCGTCCTGCGGTTTTTCCTTTGCAGTGTCGGGAAGGAAGATGCCACCCTTGGTCTTTTCCTCTTTTTCAAGAGGCTTTACAACTACCCTGTCACCCAAAGGTTGAATTTTTACAGCCATGCGTACCTCCTTAAAAATTAGCAATCTCTTTACGAGACTGCTAAGTATCTTAGCATAAAAAATTATCACTGTAAAGGGGTGACTGCTAATAAATGTATTTAACAGTATGGAAGGTTAAAAATTGTATCCGGCCTTCCTGTAGTTGTCCATGGCCCTTTCGTTGAGGGCTGATTTATCGGCCAGTTCGGCTGCGTGGCTCCACATGCCTTTCTTCTCGTAATCGCGGAGTTTGGCATTCAGCGCCCCGGCTTCGTCCGTGGTTTCCGCACTGCAGGCTGCGAACCTGGAGAAAACACGGCAAACTGCGGCGCCGCATTTCGGGCATGCCTTCAGCGGCGGGTCGGACATTTTTTGCAGGGCGTCGAACCCGCCGTTGCAAAAACGGCACCCGGTACGGGTGGGCCTGTATTCGTAAATCGGCATGGCAAGTACTCTGATTGATTTAGATAAATACTAAGGATGAGGGGTAATGGTAACAATAGTAATTATATTTGGGGAGGGGCCATAATACCAGAAAACCCTGTAGGCGGCGGGCGTTTTTTGCTTGGCGCATGCTTCGAAAATTTTTCCTCCGTTAGGACCCTTCAAGCTGGTAAATTCATGAGTTTGCAGGCTGTTGTGACGGGGATCTGATGCCAGGTATTCGATAGTTTTCTTGACAGCTTTGTAACGCTTTATTAACGCTGGATTGTTCTTAAGAAACTTATATTTTTCTTCCGCTTCGGCCGTCCAGTATAACCCGAACAAGGCTCTCAACCTCACAGAGAATCACGGTCCACTTTTAATACCTTGCCTTTTGCAGCATCTGCGAGACCCTTCTTTACTGAAGTCAGGGCAACCGGATTATTAAATAACCATACTTCTGAAGCTGATATGGTCAATTGCGGGTCCAATATAATCTGGCCCAGGGAATTCTTATATATATGATATGTAACACCCTTCTCTATGTGGACATGTTGCAGGACCACCCTCTTTTTTGCATCTGGCTTGACACTATCCGCTATTTTCTCGAATACATGATCTTTTATCACCATGACTAACCTTCCTGTTGGTTATATAATCGGTAACTTTTTGTATTGTAGTACTGGTGGGAAATAATTTCAAGTGGGATAATCCTACTTCTATCGGACAAAACCACTGTTCCAATAAAGGCGCGGATACGCGACAGGTCAATTCTTCAGCAGCAGATATTAGGTTTTCCCCAACAATCTTTGGATGCAACTGAAACCGTATTAAAAGATTTAATGACCATGTTGACATTAGCCTATAGTATGATAGAATCGCATTCGATGTACATAAAAATAGAGAACTATACGTTCCTCGACGGCAATATTCTGTACCTTTCCGCGGCATGATCGGTATGGA
>CAZKOL010000113.1:0-3162 GCA_964554375.1 uncultured Dehalococcoidales bacterium | reverse complement strand
CCCATGGCGCCGTCGGCGATGATGACGCCGGGCCGTGAAATCAAAGATTGCCAGCGGTTCATATCTGTTTACCCCTGTGCTAAATTTTACAGCGGGAAGTTCTGCCCCGGCTCGGTCTCAACATCGTCCTCGCCGTCCACCCTTTCGGGGCAATCGTCGGCAGTGAGGTCACACCATGAGCAGCCCGTATGTGAGGGAAACTTTGACGGCGGGATAGATGACTCCAGTATGTCTAAGAAATAGGTCACATTTTTCTTGAACTTGTCATCGATGATATGGTGCGGGACCTCGGAGCGTCCCGTTTTGTAAACGACACACCCGTCAAGCTTTCTCCCCTTATAAAGCCCGGTGGCGTAGGGCAGGAACATCATATACAGAGCCACCTGGATGATATCGCTCTGCCTGGGGTTGCCCGTCTTGATATCGAATACCGTGCAACGGCCCGATTGAATGTCCATGGATATCAGGTCGGGGGTGCCTGCCACTGCCATGCCTGATGGTCTCTTGGCGCGGAATTTATTCTGATTCTCTCGGTATACCGTTTCCCCCAGCTTTTCGCGTTCTTTCGATACCTCGTCAAGAAGCCGGGTGTGTTCTGCTGTCCAGGCGGCCAGCTGGAAATCTCCCGGCGCCCTGCTGTACTCCGTATGATGCGCTTTAAACCAGGATGACCACTGGCAGGTGGTCTCGCCCGCCATTAACTTGGAGAGCCAGGTGACCCACACGTAAACGCCGTTTCTCTCTCGCGTCATTTTCCTTGCCCTTGCCGCTCAATGGCGACATTCTATCATGATGCACAGGGGATTTCCTATTCCGCTAAATTGATTTATCAGCCGATGGCGGAAGTTGCCAGCCGGAAAATGGCTATCCACAGCAGGTGCAGCGGGATCATCACGATGACCGAGGCGCAGAAGATCATCACCCGATATACCGTGCGTATGCGCAGTTTATACACCAGCAGCAGCGCCAAAAGAAAGATCAGCGCCATGCCGGCGTAGCCCCACAGCACCATGGCGGGCGTGCCTCCCCAGATGGTGAGCGCCGGCTTGAACTTCCACAGAACCATGGGATAGATGCCGGCAAAAGCCTCGTTGAGGCAGGCGTAGGACGCCATGAAGATCATGGACAGCAGGATGGCCCAGACCCTGCGTTTGCCGCTGATAAGGTCGCCTCCGGCAATGACCTCCGAGAACGTCAGCGCCAGGTAAATGGTGTATGACCAGAAGACCATGAGTATGAGTGGCGCCGCGCCGACCCACAGATGGAAGGTAGCCGGGTTGTAAGAATAAAGGTTGAGGGCGGCAATCTTTGCGACCACGTTCTCCCTGACCAGACCCAGGAATGCGCCGCCCAGGAAGAATATCCAGGTAAAAGCGGCGCCCCGCGTGCTTGCGCTGTGCCAGATCAGCAGCCCGGTGAGCGCCAGCGCGATGATTTCCAGAGCAAGAAAGGTGTCCATATTCTTCAACCTCCGCCTTTCCCCTCTTTGGACGTCAACCGCGCCAGGACATAGGCGATGATGAAAAGCCCGGCGGGTATGATGGAGGTGAGGAGATCAAACCTGTCTCGTATGATCTCGATGCCGGCGTAGATCACCCAGAAAACGAGCAGCACAACAAGGGGTATCTCGCGGATAAAGAAGTTCGGCGTTTTATTCCGGCTGTTCATCGCATATCGGGCACAGCCTATTAGATTGAAACGACACCGTCAATATCAACGTCAGTCGACACCTATCATGACGCTGCTGGCTTTGATAATTGCATAGACCTTCTTGTTTTTAGCCAGCTTCATTCTTTTGCTTGATGCCTTTGTGATTATGGCGACCATCTCGTCCCCGCCGGCCAGCACCATGGTTATCTCGTCGTTAACCGATCCCGGTTTGACTGATTTGACCTTGCCCTTGAGCACATTACGGGCGCTGATTTTCACATTGCACCTCTCTGATTAAATTCAGGGGACCTGTCTGCGATCAGGGACTTTATTTTCCACGGTCCTCGCGTAGGCTTCGATATCCCCGGTTTTGTACTGCTTCAGCCATATCCACACAACCACATTGCCCTTCCTGAATATAAGTAACCTGTCAATAGCCACAGAATTATTCAGGAAGCATTCATCGCCAATGTCGGGATATAGCAGGGACGCACCGGACGGTTTGACACTGGTATACGCATCAATGGCCGACTCCATGTTGCGATAAACAGACACGGTATTCTGTACAGTTGGCGCGAAGGCAGACCCCTGGGAATAGGATACACTGCTCGAGGACGTGCTTTGCCTGTTTGCCGGAGGGGCTATATTCACCTGTACCCAACCAGTCCCCATATCTTGCTTGGTCAATACAATTTCATACGCCTGTTTGGACACCAGTCCATCAGCGGGTTTGATAACGGCAGGCTCAATATCGGCGGGCGTTTCAACAGGGGTCTGCTGAGACGGTGTTGAAGCCTTTTGGGATGATTGTTCTGGCGATATGGGCACTGGCGGGGAAGCAGTTATCCTTTGTTCCACTATGCGGGCATAACGCTCTATATCGCCTGCTGTATACTGCTTCAGCCACAGCCACACCACGACATTGTTCTTCCGGAATACCAGCAGCTTATTGATAGGCGCCGAATCGTTCAGCAGGCATTCATTACCGATATAGGGACTTGAGGCGGATGGATTTGCCTGCTTCTCCCGGGCAAATGCCTCTTCCGCCGCAGAGAAACCCCGGTAGACAGCCACGGTATTTTGCACACCCGGTGCGTAAGATGAGCCCTGCGTATAATACACGTGACTAAAAGATGTCACCTGCTGCATTCCCGGCGCAACCGCGCTTCCCTGCGCCCATCCCGGCCCCATATCCGCAAGTGTCAGTGTCATCTGTGAGGCCTGCCTGGTTATCAGAGTCGTTGCATCGAGTGAAATAGCGGTTGGGGAATTTGAATCTGGTGGTGGCTGAGAAGATGCCTGATCGGCCTGGTCGGGAGTTGCGGGGGGGGAAGGTGGGGGTAACGGTTCACCCGGAGGTTCGGGGGATATGGGCGATGTAGTACCTGGAGGCGCAGCGGTTTCACCTGACGTTTCCCCCGGATTCTGTGTCGGCTGACTTATGTCACCGTTTGCACAGGCGCCACCGAGAAGGAAGCCCAGGACGATGCAGCCCGTTATCAGCAAGAACAA
>CAZKOL010000112.1:0-3201 GCA_964554375.1 uncultured Dehalococcoidales bacterium | reverse complement strand
ATGTCAGCCTTCATATATTTCCTCCTATATAAAGAGGTTGATGCTGCTCTGGCGCGCCTCCGCTATATAAGTTGCCACGCCGGCATAGCTGTCAACCCCGGTTATAAAGGCATCCTTGCCTATCCCCATCATACCCATGGTGGTCGTGCAGGCGATAAACTTGACCCCGAGCTCCTTGGCCGTGCTCATCAGCTCGTCCACCTGCGGGAAATTTATGTCCTTCATCAGGTCCTGCATCATGGCCTTGCCCATGCCCATCATGTGAAATTTCGACAGGGGCAGCCGCTTCGCGCCCCCCCTGTTCATGAAATTTAGCATATTGCGCATGACGCCCTTGCTCTTGATGCTGCCCTCGTTCTTCTTGATCACGTTAAGCCCCCAGAAGGTAAAGAAGATCGTCACATCCATGCCCGAAGTGGCCCCTCCCAGCGCGATGTTGAAGGCGGCCAGCGCCTTGTCCATCTCGCCCGAAAAAAGGATCAGGGTCATCTTCTCTTTTTCAGCCATATCCGCACTCTCCGCTTTATTTCAGCGGCTTTCCGCAACCGTGGCAGACAGCCAGCGTCTCTTCCATAATCAGCGCGCCGCAGTTGGCGCAGCGTCCGAAGCTGACCTTGCAGACCTTGCAGTACGGGTTTTCGGCCATCACCAGCTCCTCGTTGCAGCACGGGCAGGTATAGCGGTAGATCAGGGGTTTCTTGTCTTTCTCAGGTTTCGCAGGCATGTTCATCCTCCTCCGGTTCTTCTTTATCCGTCAGTCCCGGTATGTCGATCTTGTTCTTTACGGCATAGTCCTTAATGGCCCTGTGCAGCGCCTGTGCGCCCAGGTTGGAACAGTGCATCTTGTTCTTGGGCAGGCCCTCCAGCTCAACGGCCACCATGGCAGGGGTCACGGTCAACGCCTCCTCCAGCGTTTTACCCTTGACCAGGTCGCTGACCATGCTGGAAACGGCGATGGCCGCGCCGCATCCGAAGGTCTTGTATTTAACATCCTCGATGCGGTTGTCCTTTACCTTTATGTAAAACGTCATCATGTCGCCGCACACCGGGTTTCCTATCTCACCCACGCCGTCCGCGTCTTCAATCTCGCCCACATTGTGCGGGTTCATGAAATGCTGCATGACCTTCTCGCTGTAAACAGGCATAGCTATCACCCCTTCTGTTCTTTGAGATATTTGGAATACAGGGGAGACATCTGCCTCAGGCGGTCCACCACCTGCGGCAGCTTCTCCAACACGTAGTTCACATCTTCCTCGGTGTTATCAGGCCCCAGGGTAAATAACATGGAGCCCTGTGCCAACTCGTGGTTGATCCCCATGGCCAGCAGCACATGCGAGGCTTTGAGCGCACGCGAAGTGCAGGCCGATCCGCTGGCTGCCGCAATTCCATGGCTGTTGAGCAGCATGAGTGTGGCCTCACCCTCGATAAAACGCAAGCAGAAGCTGGCATATCCCGGCAGCCTGTTTAGCGGATGCCCCGTCAGAATCGAATGCTCAATTTTATCCAGCACCCCTCCGATCAGCATATCGCGCAGGCCCGACAATTTGCTCATCCTGCCGGCGAGGTCGCGTCTGGCTATCTCTGCCGCCTTGCCCAACCCCGCGATAGCAGGCACATCCTCGGTACCCGGCCTGCGCCCGCCCTCCTGTATGCCGCCATCCAGCATGGGCAGGATGCTGACCCCTCGCCTGATCCAGAGCGCAGCGCTGCCGCGCGGGCCGTTGAACTGATTGCCGGCCAGGCTCAGGGCATGCACGCCGAGCTCTTTGACATCGACCGGGATGTTACCCGCGCTGGCTACTGCATCGGTGTGAAAAAGCGGCCCGTCCCCGGTCAGCCTCGCGGCAATCTCTGAGATGGGCTGGATTGTACCAACCTCGCCGCTGGCATGCATGACCGATACCAGCACAGTATCAGGCCTGATCAGCTTTATCACTTCAGCAGGGTCGACCGCGCCATTGGAGTCTACCGGCGCATGGCTGACCTCGAAGCCCTCTTTCTGCAGCGTGCGGGTGGAATTCAACACCGAGAAGTGCTCGATGGCCGAGACGATTATATGCTTTCCCCTGTCAGCCCTGGCCCGCGCCATCCCCTTGATGGCCATATTGTTGGCCTCCGTGCCGCTGCAGGTGAAGATCACCTCCTCGGGGGTACCGCCGATCAGAGCGGCGACCTGTTCCCGCGCGCCTTCTACCACCTCCCTGGCCCCGTCTCCCCAGTCATGCAGGGACTGCGGGTTGCCGAAAACTTCGCCCAGGTAGGGCAGCATGGCCTCCCTGACCTCGGGCAACAGGGGTGAGGCCGCAACATTGTCCATATAAACCTTTCTCATCTTGCACCGCTACACTTAATAATAATCTATCTCCGGGCCACCTGAAAATCAGAGTGCCAGCATCCTGTCCACGGCAGACCGGGCGCGCTCCCGCACGTCCACCGGCACCCTGACCTCGGGCTTCATATCCTCCAGCGCCGACAGCACCTTCTCCAGCGTGATCTTCTTCATATCGGGGCAGACCGCCTTTTCCGTTGCCGGGATGAAGGTTTTGCCCGGGTTCTCCTGCCTCAGCCGGTGCAGTATGCCGGTCTCGGTGCCGATTATCATGACAGCGGCGTCCGCCGTGCGCGCGTACCTGAGCATCCCACCCGTGCTGAGCACCTCATCCGCCACGGCGGTGACCTCCGGCCTGCATTCAGGATGCGCCAGCGCCACCGCGCCCGGGTGCTTCTCCTTCTTGCTGATGATATCCTGCGCCTGTATATTTACATGTGTGGGGCAAAAGCCCGGCCACAGCACCATATCTCTATTGATCTTTGTCGACACGTAGCGGCCGAGGTACTGGTCGGGTACGAAAAGTATCCGGCCGTCGCCCATGCTCCTGACCACTTCGACAGCATTTGCAGAGGTGCAGCAGATGTCCGACTCCGCCTTGACCGCCGCAGTTGAATTGACATAGCAGACCACGCGGGCACCCGGCAATTCCTTTTTCCTGGCGATAAGCTGCTCAACCGTGATCATGTCGGCCATGGGACACCCGGAGCCGGCATCCGGAAGCAGAACCAGGCTATCGGGTGATAGTAAAGAGGCCGTCTCAGCCATGAAATGCACGCCGCAGAAGACTATTACATCGGCCTTGACCCCGGCCGCCTTGCGGCTCAGCTCCAGCGAATCGCCGACGAAGTCGCCGATGTCCTGCACCTCCG
>CAZKOL010000111.1:0-3218 GCA_964554375.1 uncultured Dehalococcoidales bacterium | reverse complement strand
TGGCATCGATCGACCTAAGCTATTTTGCGCGGGGAGACGTCTCCAGCAGTTTTAAAAAAGAAGTCTCCGAAGTCCTGAATGACTGCTACAGTTGCTTTGCTGAAAAAGTACCCTATAAGATCGAGGTATATGCCTTCGATACGGAGGCCAATCTAAACAGCTTCCTGCGCGATGAGAAATTCAAGCTTGGCCTCTCATTCAATACCATTGATGACACGTCTGCCTGCACGCACGAAGTGCTGCGGGGTTACCCCCGGCTGTTACTTTGCCAGGAACGGCTATTAAAGTACAGTAAGCATGCCAGGGCGGGGGCGATGAGGCATGAAGCGGCGCATACCATATTGCACGGCGCTATGGAATACAATATCTTCCAGATACCGGAAGATTGCCGCCATACTGCCACTGTAAAAGGCATCGACAATGGGAAACTGGACGAGATTTTTTTTCAGTTGTCTCTGGGCGTGAAAGACTTCGAGGCCACCAGGTTCCTCATCCAGCATGACTACATCCACTGCCAGTTCGCCTACGCCATGGAGTGGATAAGGCCGACCGAGGACGATAAAACCGCCTGGAATATCTCGCGTACAAACCGGCAAACAAAGTTTGTCTATGAGAGTGCCCTGATGCGGCCGATACTTTTGACCGATCCACTGCTTTCACTGCCAAAATCAAAGAAAGCGCCCGCAGAACTGCAATTGCAGCTTAGCGTGAGGATGGAACAAATGATTGCTATGTTGGGCGAAGCCGAGGAAAACAAGGTGCTTAAAGTGGCCGGATCGATAATAGAAACGCTGGGCGACGACACGCATAAAAATATTGATGCAGCTTTTCATCAACTTATCGGCCTGATCTAAAGGCATTTATTTTTTATAAAGCAGGTGAAAATGCAATATCATAAATCAGTCAGGCTGCTGGACGATTTATATTGTTACATATGGTCCGGCATGGGTAACAACTGCAATACCTGCGTTTTGACAAACGTGCTCAAGGGTGATAAACCACACATTATCATCGATCCCGGGCATCTAACCAATGAGGCCGATGAAGACTGTCTGGGCAGCCTGACCGAAGCGATGAAAGCTGACCATGTTCAAATCAAAGATATAGGCCTGATCATAAATACTCACAGCCACCCGGACCATTGTCAGTCCAACGAGGAGATTGTAAATATCAGCGGAGCGGCAGTGACCATGTCTGAGGAAGAAGATGCCTTCAGAACAACCGCCGGGGAGCGTATGTACACGATGTTCGGCATGAGAGCCCCAAAATTCACCCCTCTTTTTTTTCTTAAGGAGGGAGACGCCAAGTTGGGCCAGGACGATCTCAACATGCAGGTCATGCTCTGTCCCGGACATTCCCCGGGGTCTGTGTGCCTGTATCTGCCGGATAGCAAAGTCCTTATCACCGGAGACGTAGTTTTTTACATGAGCGTGGGCAGGACTGATTTCCCCGGCGGAAGTACGAAACTACTGCAGAAGAGCATTGAACAGCTGTCGAAATTGGACGTGGAATTCCTTGTCCCCGGGCATAATACTGAACCTAACGGGGTGATACGTGGCAGGGACATGATAAAACGCAATTTCCAGGCGGTCAGGATGTTTTTCTAATATGGCGGATATCGATGGAAGCTGACGATAAAATAAGATCGGCTATTGAAAACACAATGGTCCTGCGCCCGCCCAGGCAGCAACTGGCCACATTCGGGATCACCAATGTTTACTATTATATGATCACAGAGCTCATGCATGAGGTGAACGTGGTCAGGGAAGGAAGGGTAATCGCGGCACGGCCCAAGATAGTCACGCCCACATACCTTGTCAATGTTGAAGGTTTTAGCGGACTGGCCATGCGCTACATCCAGATGGCGGCGGAGCAAAATCCGCACGAGCCGGGCATACTGTACTCTTATAAAAACGAAACAGGGGAAATGAACATTGTCACCGAGTCGCTGGGCAATATTCTGGATAAGATCAACAGTCGCATAGACAGCCGCAGTGACCCGCTCAGCGCGATCATCAAGGGCGTAGAAGACATGTGGGACGTTTCCCTTATGAAATTTACATTTGAACTCACCAGAAACTCGGCCTACCGTAATTTCGCCGAGCTTTACGGCCGCGGCAAGCTTATCGCTGATAACCAGGGAGTGCCTCGGGATGCGCGCGAAAATATTGAAGAGCTTTTCGAGATGGCCGGCAAAGATCCATCCTACGCATCTGAGCTAGTGAGCGAGCTCCATCGCTGGAACCTCTGGAGCGCATACCAGGACCGCTTCCTGAATCTGTTCAAAAAACCCTGAGAAAGCGATATACCCCTGTCCGGGTACCATGACAACATTCCTGTTGACAATATCCTTAAAGCGTTATATATTACTCAAGCTTACATAAAACATGAATAAGAGTGTATGCCGGACCGATAAATGAATCAGCGGCGGTCCAACATCGAAATAATCAGCGAAATGCTGAGAATTGGTGCTGAAGGGGCGGGTAAGACCGAGATCATGTACAGCGCCAATATGAGTTACAGGCAGTTGCAGAAATATCTTAAATTCATGCTGTCGCAGGGTCTTATAGATCAAATCGAGGTTGGAAACCCCTCGATCACCTTTATTGTCACCGAAAAAGGCCATGGCCTGCGGCGCAGTATCGAGACCGTTCTGGAAGTCTTGAGGTTCAACTTACCTGAAGATAAATAAAACTGGAGGAGACGTGTATGACGGAAAAAAGGATGCTGATTCTGGATGCGGGAACGGTCAGGAAGATAGATGATAACCGCGGCGACATGAGCGTCTCCGAGTTTATCAACATTCTTATCGACAGCCACCTGGACGAACCCGCTGCTGGCCAGCAAAGCGACCTTGTCACCAAAGAGGAGTTCCACCATTTCGAGGAGGGGATCAGAGACCTCCTGCGCAGCTTCCTCGAGTTCTTCCTCAGCTACGGCCTCGAACTGGGAAAGCAGCCTACCGATGGGGAATTGGACAAATTAAGCTTCAAACTTCAAGGTTTGACCAAGTCCAGCAAGACCAAGAAACTGTAATAACTAACTCGCACTAACCTGCCGTTTACCCTCCATTTATCCATTCAAACTTCGTATCAGATAGAACTATTTTCTAGAACATAATCACTTCCATATTCACTTTAATCGTGTCATAGTGTAATCGTTCGTACATGAGGGAGGTGAACTATGCCTACGGTTAAAGAGTTATTGCGCACAGGGCG
>CAZKOL010000110.1:0-3239 GCA_964554375.1 uncultured Dehalococcoidales bacterium | reverse complement strand
TGAAGACTAATATCGCTTTGATCGGTTTCATGGGAGCAGGCAAATCTGCCGTGGGTAGGGCCCTGGCCTCTGCCGCCGGGATGGGTTTTATCGACCTGGATACAGCGATCGAGGAAAAGGCCGGGAGGTCGATCGCTGAGATATTTGACGGCGAGGGTGAACCCGTTTTCCGGCGCATTGAAAACGCAATCGTTGCTGATGCCTGCGGCAGGGAAAACACGGTAATGGCCTGCGGAGGCGGGGTGATCCTGGACCGGTCCAATATCGAGGCGCTCAAGCGCAACGCCGTCATTATTTACCTGACGGCCGAGCCGTCCATCCTGCTGCGCCGCGTATTGAACAGCCGTGAAAAGCGTCCGCTGTTGCAGGTTTTTGATCCGGCCACAGCCATGGACGACCTGCTCAAGTACAGGGAGCCATTATACAAGGCGGCGGCCGACCTGACAGTAGATACTTCGGCGCTTGATATCGAAGGCGTGGCGCAAAATATCCTCGTGGAGATAAGGAAGAATGATAGTCACAATTTCCCAAAGCAAGATTAGCGGCAGGGCGGCTGCGCCGTCCTCCAAGAGCTACACGCTGCGCGGCCTGATGTGCGCTGCGCTGGCCGACGGCCTGAGCATAATCGAGCGCCCGCTTTACGCCGACGATACAGAAGCCGGACGCGACGTGCTGCAAAAGATAGGCGTCGATATAGCGGAAAAAGACGGCGCCTGGATGGTAAGGGGTGGCAATTTCCGGCAACCCGGGTCAGAGCTGTTTTGCCGCAACTCGGCCGGCGCCCTGCGCTTTATGACGGCCATCTGCTCGCTGGTCCCGGGCGCCTGCCGGCTGACAGCCGGGCTTTCTCTGTCGAAGAGGCCCATTGCGCCTCTCGTAGTAGCCCTCCGGCAACTGGGCGTGAACTGCTCTACAGAGTGGGGCAGTGCCCTGGTAACCGTTGAAGGCGGCCGGCTGGAAGGGGGCACGGCAGAGCTGCCGGGAGATATCAGCTCACAGCTTGTTTCCGCCCTGCTTTTTGTTGCGCCCAGGGCAGACCAGGGTATGACTATTGAATTGACCCCGCCGGTGGAATCGAGACCCTACATCCGCATGACCCTTGACTGCATGAAAAAATTCGGCGTCAGGGTACAGCACCGGTCCGATTACGCCAGATTCACGGTCAAACCCCAGGTATACAGGCCGGCCAGCTACAGGGCGGAGGGGGACTGGTCGTCGGCGTCTTACCTGCTTTCCCTGGGCGCTGTGGCAGGGGACGTTTACGTGTCGAACCTGAGCAAGTCCAGCCTCCAGGCGGACCGGGAGATCTCGGCCTTCCTGGCCGCTATGGGAGCCGATATACGGTCGGGCAATGACTATGTCAGGGTAAAAAAGTCACAACTCAAAGCCATCAAGGCGGACCTGTCCGACTGCATCGACCTGCTGCCGACGATGGCAGTGCTGGCTGCGGCGGCGAAGGGCGAGAGCGTGTTGAGCGGCATCAGCCGCGCCAGGCTAAAGGAATCCGACCGGGTGGCAGCCGTTAAGGAGGGGCTGAAACGGATGGGTATACCGGTCAGGGAGGAAAGGGACAGCATGTACATCACGGGGACCAGGCCGGCGGGCGGCGTGATCGATTCCAAGGGAGACCACAGGATCGCCATGGCCTTCAGCATACTGGGCGTGCTGGCGGGAAACACTGTTATAGACGGCGCTGAATGCGTTTCCAAGACATATCCGGATTTCTGGACGGTCTTAAAAAGCCTGGGAGCGGAGGTGGTTATAAATGGGCAATAGTTTCGGTAGCCAATTTATTGTAACCAGCTTCGGTGAAAGCCACGGCAGGTGCGTGGGAGTCGTCATAGACGGATGCCCGGCGGGACTGCCCATCGGTCTGGATGAGATACAGGCTGAGGTAGACCGCCGCAAACCGCAGAGCAGCGCCGGAGGCACGGGTCGCAGGGAAGAAGACCGGGTGGAAGCTCTTTCCGGCATATTGAATGGAACATCCACCGGGGCGCCCATCTGCCTGCTGGCCTGGAATAAAGACGCCGATTCCAGCGCCTATGAAAAGGTAACCTCCATCCCCAGGCCGGGTCATGCCGACTATACAGCCTTCCTCAAATACGGGAAATACAACGATTTCCGCGGCGGCGGCAGGTTCTCCGGCCGCATCACGGCAGGCTTCGTCATGGCAGGCGCCATCGCCAGGAAACTGCTCTCCCTGCACGGCATCGAGATCATCGCGCACACACTGCAGATCGGGGACATCAAGGCCAGCCCGCGTCCTGCGGATATCACAAGAAAGAACATCGACAGAAGCGCGGTGAGGTGCGCCGACCCGGAGGCAGCCAGGAAAATGATAACAATGATTCAAGCCGTGCAGAAGGAGGGGGACAGCATCGGCGGCACGGTGGAAGCGCTGGCACTCAACGTGCCCGGCGGACTGGGGGAGCCCGTCTTCGATACGCTTGAGGGAGAGCTGGCCAAAGCTTTCTTCGCTATCCCCGCCGCCAGGGGCGTCGAGTTCGGCGCCGGCTTCGGCGCGGCAGCCATGAGAGGTTCCCGGCACAACGATCTTTTCAGCCTTAAAAACAAAAAGCTGGTTACACTTACCAACCACGCAGGAGGAATATCCGGCGGGTTGAGCAACGGCATGCCCATCGTGGCCCGGGTGGCATTCAAGCCCACAGCCTCCATAGGAAAAAGCCAGAAGACTATTAATATTGAGACCGGCAAAAGAGTCGATTTATCGGTAAAGGGCCGGCACGACAGTTGCATCGTGCCGAGGGCCGTGCCTGTAGTAGAAGCGATGATGGCAGTGGCGCTGTGCGACTTCGCGCAGAGGGCCGGCCTGACAGGGAGAATAATCTCGTGAGCCTGGAGGATTTAAGAAAAGATATCGATGACATCGATGCCCGCATGGTAAGGCTGCTGGCCCAGCGGGTAAACGTTTCCCGCAAAATAGGAGCGCTCAAGAAAAAGGGGCGCCGGCAGGTGCTGGACGGGACACGCGAGAAGGAGGTTATTCAGCACGTGCGGAGGCTGGCGCAAAAAGAGGACATCAACCCGGAAGATGTGGAGCGCCTCTACAGGCTGGTGATGGCGGCTTCCAGGAGCGTTCAGGATACGGGTGTAGCCTTCCAGGGTCAGGACGGCGCCTACAGCCAGGAGGCGGCTTTGGACTTCTTCGGCAACTCGGTGTTGACCCGCCCCTGCGAGACACTGGACGAGGTATTCAAGCTGGTACAGGAAGGACA
>CAZKOL010000109.1:0-3302 GCA_964554375.1 uncultured Dehalococcoidales bacterium | reverse complement strand
CCTGGATATCGTTGGCCACCAGGTCGCGCTGGAAGGGAGAGATGAGCGGGATGCCACCGCCCACGCTGGCCTCGAAGCGCAGCCCGGCATGGTGCTCCTTGGCGATGGAGAGCAACTCGGCGCCGTGCTTGGCCATGACCTCCTTGTTGGCCGTGACCACGTGTTTGCCGTTAGCGAGCGCTTCTTTTATATAGTCGAAGGCCGGGTATTCCCCACCGATCAGCTCGATTACGATATCGATATCGGCCCCGTAGACCACCCGCCGGTAATCCTCCGAGAAGATAGCGCGGTCGAGTCCGGCCGATCCGTGCCTGGATACGTCCTTCTCAGCCACCGCCTTCAGGGTCAACGGGCAGCCCGCCTGCCGTGCCAGTAGCTGTCTTCTGGCGACCAGCCCTTTGGCCACACCGGCGCCGATGGTGCCGATGCCCAGAAGGCCTATATTGACGGGGCGTTTCTTCTGCAAAACCCTATTTACTCCTGTTCTTAATTACCTTATTCAGCGCGAAGTCCTTCTGCTTCTGGTCCATCAAATTCTCGACTTTGGCTTCCTTCATCAGTCCCTGCATCCAGGCGGTCAGACACTCCTCCGCGAGCTGCTGTTTGATGCTGTCATCCAGCGGGCGCACCTGCCTGTCGAGCACCTGTACCAGCCAGTACCCACCCCTGGTCTTCTGGGTATCATCGCGCGTCACGGGGCTTATCTGTTTTACCTCCAGCGTGCTGAGGATACGTCCGAGTTGAGTTTTATCCATGCCCGGCACGATCCAGCCCAGGTCGCCGCCGTTGTCCTTGCTGGTGTGCTGCGAATATTGCCTGGCCAGATCATCCCAGCTTTCGCCGTTGACCAGCCTGGTCCTCACCGTTTCAGCGTCGTCCTCGGAGGAGAAGAGTATACCCCTGGCATGCACGCCGTTGGTGGCATCCGTCTCCAGAGCCTCCAGCACCCAGTAGCCGAAGGGTTTCTCCATGTTCCCGTCGTAGACGGGGTCACTAATAGAATTCACGTCCAGCTTAAAAAGCAGGTTTTTCAGCGCCGAGTCCTTGAGCGTGCCGAGCGCCAGATCCTCGTATCCTTTGGGAACCCATCCCAGGTAGCCCTTTTTCCCCTGGGTAACCGGATCCAGCGAGAGCAGGCCAGCCATAGTGGTGAAATTATCGCCCAGCAGAAGCTTCTGCCTGCGGTCGTCCGCCATGGACCTGGTCTCGAGGAACATGGCCTGCGCCTCCACCTGGTCCACCGGACCCGGCAGGTTGGGCAGGCACTGCTGCTCGGAGTATTTGCGTACGATGACTATGGTTTTGGCCATGTCGACGCTGACGTCATCCCTGTCCATCTTCATCATCTCCAGCGCCTTGTCTATCTCATCATCGCTGACCGTGATATTGGCCGCCGGCGCGCCTTCGAGGATCATCTGGCTCTGCGGTATGGCCTGTGCCACCACGTCGATGTACATCTTGGCCATATCGCTGGACTGGCCTTTGGTGTAGTAGTCCAGTGTCTTGATGAAATAGTCCATGCTGTATGACTTATCGTTGACCTTGATCACGGTTTGCTGATAAGGCATGACCTGCTCGCTGTAGAACCAGTAGCCGATGATGCCCAGCACAACGGCGATAATCACGCCCGTGACGATTCCTATGACTCTCGATAGCCGTTTCTCCCGTTCCCACTTGGAGACCTGGTGTTTGGTGGGGGACCTGGTAATCTTTTCCTTGCGGTGTTTTCCAGCCAATTCAGAAACCTCTCGTCAATAAAATAAAATCGAGGCAACTCACATTGCCGCCGAAGCCTGAATATGATAACATACTTTCGTTTCGCAGACACGGGGTGTAGCGCAGCCTGGTAGCGCACCTGAATGGGGTTCAGGTGGTCGTCGGTTCAAATCCGACCACCCCGACCAATTTAGAATCCCGCCGGCCCGGCGCTTCAAGTAAAAAAACAGGGGAGCACGTCGTGCTCCCCTGTTTCATTTATCTTCCCGAATTAAATATTGAACCCGGAGTTGACCCGCGTGCTACTGCACCACGGTAACGGACACAGCCCCTGAGAACGGATTGCCGTTCTTAAGCTCGCCTTTGAGCATGGCCGTTGTATCGCCCGGCTTGAGGTTCATCTTCGACTTGTCGAATACCAGCACCAGGTTGCCGTTGTCGTCATAGTACCAGGACTCGACCGGCGCCCCGGCGAAGGTCAGGCTATTGATATTCAGGCTGGCTGCATTCGGACCTGAGATCACTACCGTGGTAGTTCCTGGAGTCCCCATCACTATAACATTGGGAGCGGTAAAGCCTATGGTCCCGATGGTGGGGCCGCCTCCACCTCCACCACCACCATATGCGCCCCGCACCATGGCCGGTATGCCCGTCATGGGCACGACCAGGAAGACCAGTACCATGATGGCCGTTGCGGCCAGCACCGGTACGACGTATTGTTTGATCCCTCTGTTCTCTTTTACGCCGTTCATATCAATCCCTCCTGGCAGCCAGGTTCACACCTGTCAAATAATCCTACAAGCATATTATCCTCTTAAGATTTTGTTTAGTCAAGCCCCCGGGGCACACTGTTACTGTATCAGCAGTGAGCATTGGGACAAAATCAATTCCGGCGAGTATACCACCGTCACTGAAAGCAAGGTGCCTGCGAAAATAACCAAGGACGGATGGAGCTATATAATATCATTCTACGATAAGGATTCTACATATATTTGTACAATTCATAAGATCAAGGATAAGAAAGGCAAAGTTATACATCAGCACCCGAAGCGTGCCATTATCAATGGTGTAGAATACAAAACATCGTAACTGCCGAACTATTGTATTTCAGGCTACTTTGACCCCCCATCAACTTTGGTACCATCATTAACCATATTCCCATTCTTTCTATTTAGTGGGAAGGTGGGGGTGGGGAGAGTAAATGTAGGGTCTGGTATAAAGAGCAGACAGTCAAGGCGCAAAAGGCCGGCACGGATCCATCGGCTGCCCTTTCGATAATAAAGGGTCTTGACCTCGCCCATGGGGCGATAAAAGCGTACCCCCTGGCGGGATATGATTCGGCGGGGCTGAGCTTCCGGACAATACCAGTGCTGTCTGACGTGCGGCGTATTATCTACAATGAGGTGGTCCCCAAGATTCGGACAGGCGGTTAAGGTAGAGTTTTGCCCCTAAAATAATCAAATAGAAAGGGGGCAAAACATGAAAGAAAACCGCAGGAATGGCAGGACTCCCTTTAAGCAAGTCCCCTGTCCTACT
Organism: uncultured Dehalococcoidales bacterium; assembly: GCA_964554375.1. Classification (GTDB taxonomy): domain Bacteria; phylum Chloroflexota; class Dehalococcoidia; order GIF9; family UBA5629; genus CAIMUM01. The sequence continues at coordinate 50 of CAZKOL010000109.1, read as the reverse complement.
GATGGGGACCACCTCAATTACCGATGGGCTCTCCTTTCCATTCATCAGTC
>CAZKOL010000108.1:0-3393 GCA_964554375.1 uncultured Dehalococcoidales bacterium | reverse complement strand
GGTTGATTGATAATACCTGGAAAATAATTGTACTATTTTAGGGCCTCCACTTTTTTACCAGCCGTCATGTCAGTTTTACGCGCGAGTAATCTCTGCCAGAGTCGAGTTTCTGGATATTGTGAGTATCTATTGGGTTAGCATGTTTCACCAGTGAATTTTTCACCGCAGGATGCTTACCAGCTCCATGCCTGCCTTCAGCGCCTTTATATTTGGCGCCACAGCTTTAGGAAACATCTCCTTGATCACTGTGTCGAGGGCTGTCTCGTCCAGCGGCAACAGGCCGGTTTTCAAGAGGGCGCCGATCAATATCATATTGGCCAGCATGGGGTTGCCCATCTTCTGCGCCTCGTCGGTGGCATGGACTACATAGGTTTTAGCCGACAGGTCTTTTATCTGTCCCAGCAGCTTTGGCAGGTCGGGGTACGCTCCCGCCCCACTGCCAATGAGGTCGACAGCGTGTATGGGCCTGGGGTTGACGATAGTCACGACGTTCATGTTGCCGAACTGCTTGAGCATCCTCAGTGTTTCCACCGGCTCCATGCCCACTATGATGTCGCCCTGACCCTCAGCGATGAGGGGGCTGAACTGCTTCTCGGACGAAATCCTTACATGCGACATCACCGAACCACCTCGCTGGGATGCTCCATAGGTTTCACCGATGGTGATAAAATAGCCGCCTGCCACCAGCGCGTTTCCCAGTACCAGCGAGACCATTACATTGCCCTGGCCACCGACGCCGGATACAATGAGGTTCACCGGGTCTTTATACAGCTTTTTCATGCCAGCACTACCTCCTCCTTGGAAATGGCGCCCTCGGGGCAGATATCGACGCACACCCCACAGCCGCTGCAGATGACTTCATCTATCCTTGTTTTGCCTGCAACGGGGTCCCAGACCAGGGCGGGACAGCGGAACACGCGGCTGCACAGCCTGTTGCACCCGCAATCGTCACCCAGGCATTTTTCAGGGTCGATCTTCACTTTATAGGGCGGCTTCTCCTTCTTGCTCCGGACAAGCTCGCACGGGCGCCTCATAATAGCCACCCTGGCGCCCTGCTCCTGCTCAAGCAGGTCAAGCAGCGTTGCCGTTGTCGCCTTCAGATCGAACGGGTCGCAGATCTCGACCCTGGCGCCGATGGCCTGGCAGATCGCCTCCATACTGATCTGCTGAGCCGGCTCGCCCATGGCGGTCAGCTCCGTACCGGGGTGCGGCTGGAACCCCGTCATGGCAGTGGCGCCGTTATCAAATATAACCAGCACGAAATTCGCCCTGTTGTGCACGCCATTGACCAGCGCCGGCATGATGGAGTGATAGAAGGTTGAATCGCCGCAGACAGCTATCACGGGCTGGTCAAAGCCGAACCTCCAGAGTTGCCCGAAGCCGTTGGCCAGGCCTGATCCGGCGCCCATACACTGGTGCGTGCGGTTCATAAAGAAGCCGGCCGGCCCCAGCGCCATCGAGTAGCAGCCTATATCGCCCGTAACGAAGCCTCCCCGCCCATCCATCATCAGCGCATTTTTAATTGACCAGTAAGATGCCCTATGCGGGCAGCCCGGGCAGAAGGTCAGCATGCGCTCCATTATGTAATCCTGCGGCACCGCCTCGATCTTCTTCACATATGCCGCGTCCCTGACCTCATACTTGATATCGAGCACCGCCGCAATGGCCTTTATGACGGCGTCGGGTGTCAGTTCACCGAAGGCGTTTATATGCCTTGTATGCTTGCCGTAAAAGATGTTCCTCCTGCTCTCCAGGGACAGGCTGGAGCTATATTCCATAATAGTCGCTTCCAAGAAGGGGTCGGTCTCCTCCAGGAAGAGTACCTTGTCAGCCCTTGCCAGGCACTTCTTGACCAGGTTTTCAGGCAGGGGCCAGATGGTGCCGAGCTTGAGTATGCCCACCCTGCTTTCAAGCTTGAGCGTGTTCACGGCGTCCTGAGCATAAAGCCATCCGCTGCCGCAGGTTATAATCAGCAGGTCGGGCTTCTCGGGGCCGACGTACCTGTTAAACGATGACTCCTCGAACCTGGCCCTGGCCTTATCCAGCTTCATATGCTGAAAGGCGTGCCGCAACGGTGTGGGAATTGTCATGATGGAGGTGGGCATGGTGTTGCGGGGATCAAGTATATTTTCAAAGCGTGCTTTATGTTCCGTCGCGGGTATCTCTCCCAGCCTGACGTTGCCGCGGGCATGGGCCACCCTGGTGACGCTGCGCAGCATGCAGATGGAGCCGATCTCCTCGCTCAGCTCGTAGAGCCATTTCATCATGTCCTTGGCTTCCTGGAAATCGCCGGGCTCAACCATAGGTATGTCCAGCCATTTGGATACCGCGCGCGAGTCCTCCTCGTTCGAGCTGGAATGCGCGGCCGGGTCATCGCCGACCATCAGCACCAGTCCCTTTTTGCCGATGCCGCTGAGGACGATGGTGGCCAGGAAATCGGAGGCCACGTTCAGCCCGTTCATCTTCATGGCGGCCAGCGATCTCAGGCCGGCGTATGACGCTGCGGCGGCGGCCTCCAGGGCGACGGCCTCGTTCACGGACCATTCAACGTAGATATTCTGCTTTTTGGCCACCTCCGCCAGGCTGCCGATGATCTCGGAAGACGGCGTGCCCGGGTAGGCTGAAGCAAATCCGATGCCTGCCTCGAGCGCCCCCCTCGCAATGGCCTCATTGCCTATGAAGAGCTGGCTTTGTCCCGCTGCGTTGATATCTATATTGGCCATAGTCTATTCCTCCTGTCGCAATGCCGGGTTATGACAGCAGCTTATCGCGCACGGTTTTGGACATACCGAGGTAAAGCAGATCGTTCTTATCGCCCGTCCGCTTCACGATCTCCGCCATAGCGCGTGTTTTCTTGAGAAGAGCGGCCTCTTTGAGATGCTTCAAGTTAGACGCGGGGAGCTCGCGCGTCTCCAGTTTTCCACCTTTTACAGCGGCGTCCACTATCTCCGAACCCCTCTGCGTGCGCACTATCAGCGTATTCCAGCCGTCAACCCCTTCGGCGGCGCCCACCGATATGTCGGTAAACTCAGCCGTCATATCGAGGCAGTACGCACAGGTGGACATCCTGTAGTTCCTGATATCGTCCAGCGGGTAGGATTTGACCTCTTTATCGATATATATATCTAACCTGTTGGCGGGGGGCGGCGGTATATCGAACTTCTTGATCTTAGCGGGGGAGACATTGTTCTTGAGGAACTCGTAAAACCTGTCATAGGCCAACGCCCAGGTGCAGAAGAGGCCTATAGATAGTTGGACGTTGCTCATGCTAACGCGCTGCGTGGGGGGACTGGCGGTCATCTTGGCCAGGGCGATCGCCTGGCAGGGCGTGACCACGATGCCGAGCTTGTCCTTGCTGTCTTTAGGCATCCGGTTGAGGGCCTCCAGGGCTGG
>CAZKOL010000107.1:0-3490 GCA_964554375.1 uncultured Dehalococcoidales bacterium | reverse complement strand
AGGAGGTGGAAAAAATAGTGGAAAACTATTCCTTTCCAAAGTGTTTAAAATGCAACGCGGGTGATTTGGTTCCGCTGTCCGATTTCGGCAGTCAGGGGGCAGCGATACATTATAAAGCCTGGGTTTGCACAAATCCTGAATGCGGGTTCAACCTGAAAATCAGGAACGGCGACATCTATTTGAACGAGCCTATCTTCAGCGGCGCCAGCCATACACTGCGCGCGCATTAAAAAGGAGAGAAAGACGGTATAACGGCGGATCAAAGGATGGAGTCGTTGTTTTGGCCGGATGGTTGAAACAGCTCCGGCATGAAGTCACCGATTTTTTCTTTCCACGGACATGCATGGGATGCGGGAAAGTCGGTGATTTTATTTGTATCAGCTGCTCCAGGAAAATGAGCAGGATCCTGCCGCCGCTGTGCCAGCGGTGCGGCAGGCCGGAATCCAGCGGGGCATACTGCGCCGAATGCTGGGGGCCAAAAAGCAGCCTTGACGCCGTCCGCTCTGTATTCATCTTCGATGGCATCGTCCGCCAGGCCGTTCACGAGCTTAAATACCGCAACCTGCGGGCCGTATCCGGCTGCCTGGCCGCTTTCATGTCCCGCTACTTCATGGAGTACGGCTTGACCGGCGATGTTCTTGTTCCCGTGCCGCTGCACGAAAAGCGGCTGAGGGAAAGGGGCTATAACCAGTCTCTTTTGCTGGCGGCGGAGCTGTCAAAACAACTATCTCTGGCGGTCAACCCGTCGCTGATGAAGCGTGTCAGGAACACGGGGCCGCAGGCGCGCAGCTCCAGCGTTTACGAACGAAGAGTCAACATGGAAAAGACTTTTGTGTGTACTTCCGGCGAGGCAGCCGGCAGGGACATCGTGATCATCGATGATGTCTGCACCTCGGGTGCTACTCTCGAATCCTGCGCGACCGCCCTCAAGGTGGCGGGGGCCAACCGCGTGCTGGGATTCACACTGGCAAGGGAAATCTACCATAGGAGTTGATAATGGAGATTAAGATAGCTGCGCGCAATATGAAGCTGCAGGAAGATGTGCGTGACTATGCCGAGAATAAGCTCGGCAGACTCTTGAAGTACCTTAACACCATCAGCTGGATTAAGCTGGACCTTATTGAGGAGAAAACAAAGTCCCGGCAGCCCGTCTACGGCGCACAGGTGACCGTGAATGTGAATGGATTCCTCATGAGAAGCGAGCAGAAGGACGAAAACGTACGCGCCGCAATCGACGCCGTGACGGACGTGATGGAGCGGCTGATCGACAAGTACAAGAAAAGGTACAGCGTGAACAAAGGCAAAGCGCACGAGACGATCAGGACACAGGTGGAAGAAGAGGCCCCTGAGAGCGAACAGCCCCAGTATGTATATAAACGCAAGCGGTTTATCGTGAAGCCCATGACCGCTGAACAGGCTGTGGAGCAGATGGAATTCCTGGGACATGATTTCTTCCTGTTTGTGAGCGACGTGGATAATTCGATCAATGTGGTCTACCGTCGTAAAGACGGCAAATACGGATTGATCCAGCCCGAGTTCGCATAGCCGGCCTGACTGAAGGCGGGCGGGGAGGTGAGATGTTACATGCCCTTATACCAACGGTCCGCGGATGGGTGGGCATCGCCTTTTCGCAGCGGGGCTTGCGCAAGTTGTATCTTCCCGTTCAGGGCAAGAAAGATGCCCTGGCTCTACTGGGCATCAGCAGTGCAACAGATTCCTATAATGACGACGCGGGTTCACTGCAGCGCCAGGTGATGGATTATTTCAATGGTAAAGGGGGCGGTTTCAATTGCAGGCTGGACCTGTCAGGCTCAACATCTTTCCAGCGCCGGGTCTGGAAGGCAACCATGGAGATCCCTTACGGCCAGGTGAGGAGCTATAAATGGGTGGCTGGGAAAATAGGCAAACCGTCTGCCTGTCGCGCCGTGGGTCGCGCACTGGCTGCCAATCCGCTGCCGGCAGTGATACCCTGCCACAGGGTTATACGAAGTGACGGGAAGCCGGGGGGATTCGGGGGCAGCGCAGGCAACATTCAGACCAAGCTCATGATGTTAGCGCTGGAAGGATACCGGCTGAGATCCTGAATCCCTTCAACCTGGTTGGCGCCATGAATATTTAAAGCGAGGTGGTATATGATCGAGCACGCCTTTGCGGATGTCAACGGGATAAGGCTGCACTATGCGTTCAGCGGCAGCGGACCCCTGATCATGTTCCTGCATGGTTTCCCGGAGTACTGGGACATGTGGAAGGCGCAGCTCGAGGAATTCGGCAAGGACCACCTGGCGGTAGCGCCCGATATGCGCGGCTTTAACCTGTCGTCCAAACCGGAGGAGGTGAGCCGGTACAGGCAAAAGTATCTTGTCGAGGATATCAGGCAGCTTGCCGGGTTCCTGGGCTACAATAAGTTCGTGCTGGTGGCGCATGACTGGGGCGGCGCCGTGGCCTGGACATTCGCCATGTTTTATCCCCAGTACCTGGACCGATTGGTAATCATCAATGCCCCTCATCCGGCTACCTTCGAGCGGGAGCTCAGGGAGAATCCCGCGCAACGCAAAGCCAGCAGCTATATGCTGCTGTTCCGCAGCCCCGGGGCGGAGGCCAGGCTTGCCGCCGATGATTACTCCTGGCTGATTAACATGGCTTTCGGGGAGATCATAAAAAGCGGGGTGCTGACTGTTGAGGATATACGGGGCTACAAGCAGGCCTGGTCTCAGCCGGGCGCGCTGACGGGTGGGCTGAACTATTACCGGGCTGCCGGCGTGGAGGCACTTGAGAATCCTGAGGAGGCGGTTAAGAAGCCGGCTATGGCGGGAGCGCTGCCCAAGATCACGCTGCCCGTGCTGGTGATCTGGGGGGAGGGGGATACAGCCCTCTTAACCGGCTGCATCGATGGTCTGGATGAATATGTGACGCAGTTAAGCGTAAAGAGGGTGCCCGACGCCTCACACTGGGTGGTACGTGAGAAACCGCAACTGGTGAATTCCCTGATCAGGGGTTTTTTAATACAATAGACGGGTTCAGGAACTGATCTGAGGGGTAAGCTCGCCCAGCAACTCATCTGAGTAGTCCACCTTGATATCGGGCACTTCCATGCGCGTGATCTCTTCGCCCTTGCGGATAGCCAGTTGCACGCTGTCGTTGCCGGGATGCCTGCGCAGCACGCCCATTACCTTTTGCAGGTGCTCCAGGTCTTTCTGCGAATCGTCGCTCTGCCTGATATTAATGATCAGCGTCCTGGGCTTAACGTGGTTATTTTTTTTGCCGTTGTCGAGTTTGACCGGCTTGGCCTTCGGCGGCTCAGATCCGGCAGGCTCCGGCTCGTAGCGGCTCACCTTGGTGCAGTTGACATTAGCCCTATCCTCCCTGACCCTGACATAGCCCTCCAACAGCAGGATGCTGCCGTCTACCCACAGTTCCTGCGTCTGCGTGTAAACATCCGACCACACGGTAACTTCGATGCTGCCGTTGAGGTCTTCGAAGGTGGCGATGA
>CAZKOL010000106.1:0-3493 GCA_964554375.1 uncultured Dehalococcoidales bacterium | reverse complement strand
TCCGGGTGCTGCGGATCGAGGCGGAACTGGTTCATGCGGTTGCCCAGTGTAAGCCCCGTGCCCGGAACCATGGGCGTCTGCGGGAAGTCGCTGGGCGTCAATGAGACAGCATTACCATTGGAATCGACTACACAGATATAGCTGGTGTCCTTGCCGAATTGGAGGCCGCTTCCCTCTGAAGCGACTACGTCAGCGGGGCCGGAAAGGCTCGACGGGGCGGCTTCGCCCTGGTATCTCCAGGGGTCGCCGGCTGCGGGCATTACTCCGAAGGCCTTGCCCGGCGTCATCAGCTTCCTTCGTTCCTGCGCGTAGCGGACATCAAGAAGACCCGCGGCGGGCACCTTAACAAATGCGGGATCGCCGAAATAGGCCTCCCTGTCCGCCATAACCAGCTCGATTGTCTGAAGCACGGTATGAACATACTCAGGTGAGTTATGTCCCATGCTCTTAAGGTCTATCCCGTCCAGGATCTGCAGCGCCATGGGTGTCACCGCGCTCTGGTTCCAGGTATCATTGGCGTAAATGGTATAAGGCCCGAAGCGGCCCTGCAGCGGCTTTTCCCAGTGACCGCGGTAGTTTGCCAGGTCTTCGGCGGTGAAGAGCCCGCCTTTTTCCCTGTGGAAGGCTATGATTTTGTCGGCTATCTCTCCCTTGTAGAAGACATCCCGGACTGCCATCAGCCCTGCCTGGCGTGTGCCGCCTATGGCCAGGATATCCTGCTCCGCTTTGGCCATCAGCTCGAAGGTGTCCGCCAGATCCGGCCGGCGGAAGATCTCACTGTGATGAAGGGGCCGCCACCACTGGCCGCCCAGGTATACCTGCGAGTTATATGGCATGAGGATCGTGAAACCCAGCCGCTCGACCAGGCTGAGATTGAGGTTCTTGAGCATGGTATCGTGCACCGGGAAGCCTTCGCGCGCAAGCTTGATGGCAGGGGCGCTTAATTCGGTAAACGATTTCGTTCCGTATTTAGCCAGTATGGAGATTATCACGTCGGGCGAGGCAGGCAGAAGCTGTGACCAGATGTCCATCTTGGGCACGGTCTTCCAGCCGCGCGAGCGGAACAGCTCGATGGTGGCCGTTGCAGGCGCGGTCCCGGCGCCCGTGTAGCTCTCCACTGTCTTCGTCTCCGCATCGTATATCAAGATCGGCGCAACTCCCGGGAAAGAGGCCGCCTCGCCGTATGTTACGTTGAGCGCAAGAAGCGCTGCCACGGCGCCGTCTACGGCGTTGCCGCCGTCCTCCATAACATCCAGTGCAGCCTGTGTGGCCCAGGGTGTGCCGGTCGCCGCCATGAAGTTATATGAGATCGCTGCAGGGCGGTCCATTTTGTGAGTATCGTTAAATGACATAGTCTCCCTCAGTCCTTTGGGCAGTATCAAATAGACGATACCCAGTATGAGAATCAATCCGGCTATGATTGCTCCGGCCCAAACCAGGAACCTGTAAAAACGTCTTTTTTTTCATAAAAATCATACTCACCTGGAATTGTAGTCCTCAAACGGCACATCCCAGCCGGCCAGCAGCGTCTTTATCAATGTGGAAAGACGTGGATGCCCCAGTAGCCCAGGTATGAGAAGAGGATATGTTTGGGCAGTCTTCCCGCTGCCCCTATCAGCAGGAACTTCCATAGTGGATACCTGAGGGCGCCAGCAGCCAGGCCCGCGACGTCAAACAGAGGGTTTGGCAACAGTGCCAGCATAAAAATTGTGAGGCTGCCCCATTTTTTCATCCAGCCCACCACCCTCTCATATGTCCTGTTATCAGGTATTGCCATTCTACCGCTGTATCCCAAAAGGTAGCCGGTGGTCTCGCCAAGGGTGGCGCCCAGGCCGGAGGATATGCCGATCAGGAGCGGATCCCAGGGATTGACCGACAGTGTCCCTATGAGTGAGGTCATGGCAAGCCCCGGTATTGGTATTATCAGCGTTGCGGAAGCGGCGGCCGAGATGACAAATATACCCAGGTATTTAAGTTCCGGATGCCTGGCCAGTTTGACGGCAAATAAAGCTATATTGTCCCGCTGCCAGATTATGATTATGATAAGCGCTATCACCAGCGCCAGTGAACCAAGCTGGAGATATCTGTCCCTGTTCCAGAATCCGGGCTTCGGTTCCGGGTCATCCCCGCGTAATTGTCGCGCCGGTTTTTGATCTTCGTCGCTCATATTTTTGGCAGCAGATCCGCGTATTTTTCGGTGCGGCTCAACCCGGCTTCGGACTGGACCAGCCATGTCATCCAGCAGAGCTCTATGGCCCGGTACCCGGTCGCCGGGGCCAGCCTTTCCACCATCCGGATGAATTCCAGGTCGCCGGCCGGATGTTCGATGCCGGCCATATCAAGTATCTCATAAATCACCTTTTTTACTATCTTGTCCGGCATGACCGTGTCAACGCCGCCCATCATGCGCAGGTACTGGTAGGTGTTGATGCCCACCCCTCTAATGCTTCCCACAGGGTCATGCTCCCATCCATCGAGTTGGGCATGCCGCGCCCAGTGTATCAGCGCATCGCGGTCGCCGATCCCGTGGCAGACCTCCACCGTCAGTAAATGGGCTGCAACCTGGCGGGCAACGTGCCACGAGCGCGCGTTTTTCCATATGGATTTGAAGTCATTCACATCGGCTGCGGCCAGGTCTTCCAAAGATGTGATCTGCCCGGTTTCCACGTATCTCCGGCGGAAGAGCTCGACTTTCGGTACGACCGACTGAAAATAGTTCAGGCCGATGGAGTCGAAGGCGGCATCGATAATCATCAGCAGCGCACTGCCATACCAGCGGGCGCTGGCCAGGCAGCGGGCGCAGTGCTCATGCACCATCGGCGCCCGGCTCATGTAACCGCCGACCGCTTTCTTTAATAATTTACGCCGGTTTTTCACACCTGACTCGTCACCGCCCCGGATAAGATTTTGAATTATAACACGTGGTCAGGCCAGCCTGTTAAAATGACTGATTCACCTGTTGCACAATGATTGTAATATGTTTTATTCTTAGTACACAAAGGGAAATAAATTCTGCGAGGGGTTATTATGTCTGGACATTCTAAGTGGGCGCAGATAAAAAGGCAAAAGGGTGTGACTGACTCACGAAGGGGGGCCATGTTCACCAAGCTCACGCGCGAAATCATTATTGCTACCAGGCAGGGCGGTGGTAATCCCGAAGGTAATTTCCGTTTGAGGCTGGCCATTCAGAAAGCACGCGACAGCAATATGCCCAAGGACAATATCGAGAATGCCATAAAAAAGGGTAGTGGGGGAGCCGAGGGTACCATTTTTATCGAAATGGTTATGGAAGGGTATGGGCCTGCCGGCGTGGCCATACTGCTCGAAGCTGTGACCGATAACCGCAACCGGACGGTCTCAGAGATCAGGAGCACTTTTGTGAAATACAATGGAAACCTTGGGGAAAATGGCAGCGTCTCCTGGATGTTCGAGAATACGGGTGTCATAACCGTGGATACCACCGGTATTGATCCCGATGAACTGTCGCTCTATG
>CAZKOL010000105.1:0-3567 GCA_964554375.1 uncultured Dehalococcoidales bacterium | reverse complement strand
TCCTCCATGTCCCCGGTAGTCAGGCTCCTCACCGTGGCCTGGCTGCCGACGGGCAGGAATATTGGAGTGCTCACAGTCCCATGCAAAGTTGCAAGGCTGGCAACCCTGGCTCGGGTGGTGTCGCATATAGACGTAATTTCAAAGATTTGCTCGGACATATAACTTGCCTATAGATGTTACCCGTTAATTTTTCTGCCAGTAGCTGATAAACAGGGACAGAGCGTGCACTGCTTCGGCCATGCGACAGAATGTAGGGATTTTCCTCGCGGATAACCGGGACCTCTGCTCCATAAGAGTGCGCCATCGGATATTCTCCAGGTCATCGAGTCCCGGTTTCGCCCCGCTCAATACCGCGACAACCGGCTTTGCCCGGCGCCCGTACATTTCAATAATGCTGTCGACTTCCATTTTCATGATATTGACCCACCAGTCGTCTCCCATGGGATTATCGTCGGAAACCTGCATGATAAGACAATCGAAATCCGGGCTCTCCATAAACAGCCGGTGCACCACGCCCACCTTTATCGCGTCGTCACCCCATATGGAGAAGTCGATAGGGTTGCTCAGCCAATCCCACAGGGCCGGCAATATGGATTTCAACTGGTCCCTCATCTCACGCGAAATCGGCGGCACCGATAGCCCGGCTTCTTCAGCCAGGTCAGCAGCCAGCACGCCTTTGCCACCACCACCACCCATGATCCCCACCCTACGGCCCCTGATCGGCGGCAACCAGGAAAACAGTGAAAGCAGGTTAACCATTTCTTCCAGGTCCTTCACCGAAACGACGCCGAATTGGTTAAAGGCAGTCTCCCAGACGTTGTGTGAACCGGCGATGGCCGCTGTGTGTGAGATTACGGCCCGGGTACCCGCGTTGCCCCTGCCACCCTTTATCGCGATAACCGGCTTATTCTGCGCAGCTCGCCTGATGGAGTTCAGGAACTTATGTCCGTTTTTTACTCCCTCGAAATAGGCAGCGATTATCTCCGTTTTAGGATCGTCCGCCAGGTAATCTATGATGTCGCTTTCGTCGATTTGAAGCCCGTTACCGTAACTTACGGCCTTGCTGAAGCGGATCCCCAGCAATGCTGCTGTCTGGATAAGCAGGGTTGCCGCCCCGCCGCTCTGAAAGACTACCCCCACGTTGCCGGGATCGGCAGGCAGACCATACGCGAAAGATATCCCTGCCTCGGGGCTGTAAACACCCATGCAATTGGGTCCGATCAGGTTGATCCCCAGCCGGGTAGCCTTTGTCTGTATCTCCCTCTCCAGATCCACAGCCTGCGGGCGCCCGGTCTCACTCAGGCGTGCCGTAAAAAGATGCACCACCTTCACATTTTTGCCAGAGCAATCATCCAGCAGCGGCAACACCCTGTCCGCTGATACACAGCAAATAACAAAATCAGCGTCACCCGGTATTTCTGCCAGGCTCGGGTATGCTTTCAGGCCCAGGACGGACTCTTTATGGGGATTGACAGGGTATATCGCGCCTTTGAAACCATAATCGAGGAGGTGCCTGAGGTAATGGTAACCAAAGGAAAAAGTCTGTTCAGATGCCCCGACTACAGCTACATGCCTGGGATAAAAAGCATAATCCAGCACGTGCCTGTGCCCCGGCATTAAAGGAACCATGAATCGATCGCCATTACCAAAAATATTATCCCAAGGTAGGGAAAGGCAGATAACTTATATACAATCCAGGCATTTTTCGATGTAGGCCTCATCAGCAAATGCAGGTTGGCGTATATCATGAGCAAGCTCATAACCAGGGTAACGCCCAGGTAAAGCAAGTGAAGTTTCCCCGGCAGAAAGTAAATCAGCAGGGCCACCACCGAAAGCGCGACGGATAAAACTGCCAGCAAGATTATTACGTCTTTATCCTTCCAGCTAAGCGGGAAATAATGCAGGCCTGCACTCTCATAGTCGCTGCGGTTCGCTATCATCAGGGTCCAGACATGTACGGGTATCCAGGCTGCAATCAGGCAAAAAAACAGTAAGGGCATGACATCGAAAGAAGGTTGGCCAGCCATGGCATACCACCCTATCAGCACGGGGGCGCTGCCGGCAATAATACCGAAATAGGTGCAGGAAATAGTCTTGCGCCAGATCGCCGAAGCCAGGATACCCGCTAACCCGATAACGAAACAGATGGGAGACAGTATCCACGCCAGGACCAACCCGGCCAGTATTAGCCCTATGATCAAGGGCAGGGCCTTTTGCGGCGGATTAATGCGTCCCGCTGCCAGCGCCCGGTGGCGGGTACGTTCCATCCTGGCATCTACATCCCTGTCCAGGTAGTTGGTCAGTCCATTGGCGCCTGCGCTCCCGCATGCCATGGCAGCAACAGCCAGCACAAATGTATTGACGGGAAAAGTATGGCCCAGCCCGGAGGCAGCTACTATCGCCGAACATGCCCCGATAAAAATCAGAAGGCTGGTCTCCCTGGGTTTCAGTACACCGACATAGTCGCTTATACTGGTATGCGGTTTCACAGTAACGCTCAACTTGTGTTTAGCCTTCGGATCGTTAATATCGTAATGCCAAAATAACCTTTATATCTTATAACCTTTTCATCTCTTCATCAAAATATGTTATGTCAACATGCTGCCTTATCACCGGTACAGGAACCTGGGATAAGGTTTTTCCATAAATTCCATGAGCACTATGGTTTCTGCGGTCATAAGGCCGCCCCCGGTCAGGTTCCCAAGTTTACCGTCGCCGAGGCTGAACAACAATTTCAGCAGGCCGGGTGATTCCGCCTGGTAATATTCAACGCGGGGTGACTCAATGCCCGCCAACTTTGCAGCACTGTCGATGGCTGCCTGAAGGCCGCCGAGCTCATCAACCAATCCTAAAGCCTTGGCCTGCACGCCGGTATATAATTGGCCGGTTGCCAGCTCCCTGACTTTTTCTTTCTCCATGTGGCGGCCCTCGGCGACTACACTTATAAACTGGTCATATGACTCGTCAGTTATGGTCTGCATGATCTGTACTTCTTCAGGGGTGAAATCGCGTGTCCCCGAAAACATGTCCTTGTATTTGCCGGCCTTTATAACCTCAATCTTGATGCCTATTTTGTCGAAGAGACCCTTTAGATTGGGTATCTCTGAGATGACCCCGATGCTTCCGGTAAGAGTCGAAGGTAATGCCAGGATCCTGTTGGCTTTAGCTGAAATGTAATACCCTCCCGATGCTGCTATCCCTCTCAGGCTCATGACTACCGGTTTCTTAAACTGATCCATCTCGTACACTATCTCCTGGCAAGCGCTGACCTGACCTCCCGGCGAATCGACCTGTATCACTACTGCCTTAACTGACGCGTCATCACGGGCCCGCAGCAGGTCATTGCGAACGCTCTCCGGCGTAATGACCCGGCCCCCAAACAATGAACTCTGTGATCCTTCCATAATAGGACCATTCAATGATATTACAGCTATCTTGCTCTCAACCGCGGAGCAGGAAATTATTGCCGGTAACACGAACAGTATTGCGACTAAACAAATCATTATCCTGGACATATTAGACCTCCTTATTACACTAACTCATCAGAGATAAAGCGGTTTCAATGCG
>CAZKOL010000104.1:0-3594 GCA_964554375.1 uncultured Dehalococcoidales bacterium | reverse complement strand
ATCCAGGGCAGGGTGGTAGCCGTGATCAGGACCATATAGCCCGCGCAACAGCTCTCACACAGCGGATATTAACAGGAGGTAGAGATGAGCGATCCTTATGCTGAATTTGCCGGCAAATATGCTTACCAGGGGTCGGAGAGGTTCAAAAAGGTGCTGAGGGTCCTGATGAACGATGACGAGGTCGCTGTAGCGAATATGCTGCCCGCCAACGCGGAGGAGATCGCGGGCAATACGGGCAAGCCCATTGAGAGCATTAATGCCGTTTTAGCCGGGCTCTTCAAAAAAGGTGTTATTTTCGAATCTTCCAAGGGCTACCGGCCGGCGCGCGAAATCTTCCAGCTGCATGATGCTACGGGCAGCGATGTGCGATCGGACGAGCTGTGGGGCAGGGATCTGCTGGACGCCTGGTGGGATTTCTCTGAAAACGAGCTTTTTAAGGATCTAGCCAAATGGGCGGGTGATTTCGTCAGCCCCGTGTCCAGGGTCATACCGGCGCGGGCTTCCATAACAGATCCCGCTAAGCTGATGCCCGACGAGGACATCGAGGACATTATCGACCGCACCACCAGGGTTGCCGTCGTCAGTTGCCCCTGCCGGCGCATGGCGCAGAAGTGCGACAGGCCGGTCGAGGTGTGCATTCAGATGAACAGGGGCGCGGAATATGCCATCAAGCGCGGCTCAGGCCGGGAGGTGAGCAAGGATGAGGCCAAGCAGATACTGCGCACCGCGTCTGAGGGCGGGCTGGTCCACAGCATGAGCAATATACCCGGCGCCGGACACTATATATGTAACTGCTGTTCCGACTGCTGCATCTTTATGTATCCATGGCTGACCTACGGGGTAGTGGAAAAGGGCATAACCCGTAGCCGCTTCGAGGCGAAAGTGGATGTGGAGTCCTGCAGCGGCTGCCAGGACTGCGTCGAACAATGTCCGTTCGGGGCTATAAAGATGATCAAGGTCGCCGGACAGAAAAAGATGAAGGCCTCCGTCGACCCGGCAAAATGCTTCGGCTGCGGCGTCTGCGCCGTACAATGCATCACCGATTCCATCAAGCTCTACGAGGTGCGCGAATACAGCCAGGCATGAAGCGCTTAAACACTGCGGTATAATCACAAGGATGGACAGGTTAACCTGTCCATCCTTATTTTACGTGCTGTATTTGCTACCAGGAGGAGCGATGGTAGGAGGGGAATATCTGCTTCTCGTAATCTTTTCCGGTGATGGCGTCTGCGCAGAGGGCGCCTGACAGGGCAGCGCCGTCGACACCGCCGCCCCACTCCTTCTTACCGTACTGGTCGCCCACAAAGTACAGACCTTCGATCCAGGGGGACTTGTTGTCAGGACGGTCCTTGCCCATCGGCCTCCAGTGGCCGTAGGCCTCGGAACCGGCCGTCCAGAAGCGGAACTTGACGTCCTTCTCCCAGCCCGGGAAGTTATCCGTCATGAACCGTTCGGCTTCGGCGATGCAGGCGCTGACCCTGGCCTTGTCGCGCATCTCCCAGTCGAGCAGAGGGATGGAGAAGAGCAGGCTGCTCATCTCGATGGGAGCATGGTTTACCCACCAGGTAAACGAGGCCATCACGAAATCGAGGCTCTCCATGCCCTTTTTCCTGGTGACGCCCGACAGGAAAATGAAGCTCCTGGGGTCTATGCCTTTCTCGCGGGCGAAGTCACGGGTGGAGTAGAAGAAGCCGGTGAGCAGGCCTGGAATATAATATTTTTCCTTAACTTCCTGAACGAAATCGGCGGGGAAATGCTTCTCCGGTATGACGCTGAATGCATGCTTGGGGGGAACGTTGCAGACAACGAGGTTTGTATCTATCCCCTCGGTCCCTTTTTTGGTTTTCACCCTTACGCCTTTGATTTTTTTGTTCTCGATAATGACCTCTTCCACCGCCGAATCGGTCCATATCTCGCCGCCCGCCGCCCTGATCACATTTCCGAGCTGGAGGGCGATATCCAGTGTGCCGATGCCGGCATCGATCTGTCCCACCGACCCGGTGACCAGGTCCATCTGGATGTCCTTGGCTATGGACTGGTATTTCAAATAGTCGCGCAGGTGCATGTCATCGGGGTTGGCCATGGCAGTCTGCGACCCTGCCAGGTTGCGGATGAACAGCCAGTTCTCTTCGTTGCATTCCCGCTCCCTGAGAAAATCGCCCAGCGACCCTTTCATTGCCTCGATCTGGTCGAAGGTCAGCATGGCCATCTCCCTCAGCAGCTTCCTGGCCGACTTGCCTCCATCGCTCATCCACTCATAGGGCTTGCCGTGCTCAACCTGGTACCACCTGGTCTGGTCCTTATTGTCAATGACCACGAAGCCCTTATTGGTCTTCATATAAATGGGCTTGCCCAGGTACTTGCAGAGGTAGGTGATGCGGCCGCGGTCGCCCCAAAACAGGCCGTGGCCGCCGTCATTGATACAGTGGTTGAACCAGCCCTTCTTTACCACAGACTCGAAAGAGGGCGTGTCATGGGTGATCCAGGTTCCGGTGCTGGCCAGCGCCTTCTGCAGCTCCTTCAGGGGATACTCCTTGTCCATTATCCACAGCTTGTTGTCCTTGCCGTAGAAGCTGAGGATGCGCCCTCCGTAAAAGGACTCCTTCTCCAGCACCAGGACTTTCTTGCCTTCCCTTGACGCGAGGATGGCCGCCGTGGCCAGTCCACCCACTCCCGACCCGACTACAACAACATCGAAGTTTTTCGAGACCATTTGAAGTGTAACCTCCTTGAGAAAATATTCTTTGACCGGTCAATTATTGCTACAGGTTGGCGCCTCCGTCGATGATCAGCGTAGATCCCGTCATGAAGCTGGAAGCCTCCGACGCCAGGTAAAGCGCCGTCCTGGCGATCTCCTCGGGCTGACCGATCTTCCCCAGTGGCATTTTTTTCAAATACTCGGACATCAGCTTTTCGTTGCTCCACAGCGCCTCGCTGAATTTGGTCTGTACGATACCGGGAGCTATGCAGTTCACGCGGATTTTGTGGCTGCCCAGCTCGGCGGCCAGGCACCTGGTCATCATGATGATGGCGGCCTTGCTGATGCAGTATGGGCCCAGCCCCACCGTGACATAGATGCCGCCTACTGAGGCCACGTTGACTATCGCGCCTCCAGTGCCCTGTTCCACCATCATCCTGGCGGCGGCCTGGCTGAGGAAGTAGTAGCCCTTGATATTGGCGTTCATGATCATGTCGAAGGGCGCCTCCTCCATGTGAAGCACATCGGCCATAACGGGATTTGCGACCGCGTTGTTGACCAGGATATCCAGGCGGCCGAACTCCTCCTTGACACGGGCCATAAGGTTTTTAAGGTCCTCCATCTTAGCGTTATGCGCGCTCACGGCCAGGCTGCGACGTCCCTTCTTCTTGATCTCTTCGGCCACCTTCTCCAGGTCCGGGAGCTTGCGGCTGCTGACGATAACGTCGGCGCCCGCGTCGGCGAACTGCAGCGCTATGGAGCGGCCGATACCGCGGCTGCCCCCTGTGATCAGCGCCACCTTACCTTCTAAGGACAGGTATGAAGCATCCATTTAGTTACCCCCGTGTGTTTATTTAATTGTTAATGCCGCGTTCATTGCGAGGCGTCCCCAAAAA
>CAZKOL010000103.1:0-3694 GCA_964554375.1 uncultured Dehalococcoidales bacterium | reverse complement strand
GGACGTTCTCGACCTGTATCATGGAATACTGGAGATATCCAATATTTACGGTGTAACTGTGGCCGGAGGAAATATCTCCGCCTCGGATAAAGTCGTCATCAATATCACCTTAACCGGGCTGGCCGAAGGGAACATGATGACCCGCTCTTCCGCCCAACCCGGTGACCTGGTAGCCGTATTCGGTTTCCCCGGCCTAGCGGCAGCCGGGCGTAAGGCGCTCTCACAGTATCTTAATCTGGATGCCGATGCGCTGCAGCTATTTAAAAACGCCCATCTACGGCCTGCACCGGATTTTAACGGCGGCCCCCTGATGGCTCGGCTTGGTGTCAAGACGGCCATCGATATCAGCGATGGGCTGGCAGCCGACCTGACCCATATCTGCACGGCGAGTAAAGTTGCGGCTATACTGCACTTAAATAATCTGCCCGTCCACCCTCTCCTGAAAAAATATTTCGACCGTGACAGCCTCAAAATGTCCCTGGCCGGCGGCGAAGATTATGAGCTGCTCTTCACAGCCGCTCCGGATATAATGAATCGGGTTGACGCCGCGTTCGACCCGGCCCCTGTTATTATCGGAGAGATAACAGCAGGTGAACCATACGCCCTATCGCTGCTCGATGAGGGGAGAAACCCCGTGCACATCGATTTCAGTGGCTGGGACCATTATAAGTATCATGATTGATCGTTGATATGGCACATTCTACCGTTACCTCGCACAGCCCTGAACAAACCCGCAGGCTTGGCCAGCTTATCGGCGGACTGGCGCAGGGTAACGACCTTTACCTGTTGAAAGGAAACCTGGGGACAGGCAAGACCCACCTCGTGCAGGGCATTGCCTTCGGGTTGGGAATCAAGGAGTATGCCTGCAGCCCCTCATTCATGATAGCCCGTGAATACCATGGCCGCCTGGCGCTTTATCACCTCGACTTATACCGCCTCGACCATATCGAGGAGATAAGCGACCTCGGCCTGGACGAGTATTTCCGGGCCGACGCAGTCTGTGCCATCGAATGGGCTGAGAAGGGAAGCGTGATATTGCCGCAGGATAACTTGACTATTGCACTTGAGCACGTGCCCGGCGACGTCCGGGAAATTACGTTCCTGCCGCAGGGAGCACGTTATATAGAGCTGTCCGGTGCAATTATGGATGCGCTGAAACAAGATAGAGAGATAATATGGAAATTGCCATAGATACCTCCACGAGTTGGGGCGGGACCGCCCTTTCACAGGATGGAAACCTGCTGGCTGAGCTTACCTGGAAGCCGGGGCAAAACCATACCTCGGAGCTCTTCCCCAACATCGAGAGGCTGCTGCAAACGGCAAAAACGGATATCAAGTCCCTATCTGCGGTGTTCGTAGCAATCGGCCCGGGCAGCTTTAACGGCCTGCGCGCCGGCATCAGCGCAGCCAAAGGCCTGGCCTTCTCACTTAATATACCGCTGGTGGGGATAAGCACCCTGGAGGCCGAAGCACTTCCTTTTGCCTTTACAGGGCTGCCCGTGTGCCCTATCCACGATGCCGGCAGGGGAGAAATAGCCGCCGCACTCTACTGTCATGCCGGTAGCTGGCAGCGGTTAAGAGAGGAGCATCTTACCGATATTGAATCACTCTGTGAAAACACCGGTAAAAAGACAATATTTTGCGGCGAGATCCCGCCGGCAGCGATAGAGCATATCCGCGCTTTACTGGGGGAAAATGCCGTGATCCCCGGATGGGAGCAGCGCCTCAGGCGGCCGGGGTATGTCTCTTATCTTGGCTGGCAAAGATTGAAATCCGGGAAACTAGACAGCCTGACAACACTGCAGCCCATTTACTTAAGACAACCTCCCATAACACAGCGTAAAAAGAAATACTGACAGCCGGCTCCCCTTAATATGACCCGGCCATATGCAGCAGCCATAAGATAAACGAACCAAAACAAGACACCAGCCAGTTCAATACACTGGATGCCGCAAGCAGATCATTAAGCCAGCTAAGCACCGGGTAAATCTTAAGGAGTATCACCACCAGCGCCAGCCCCAGAGCGCAGTTTACAATCCCGCAGATTCCGCCCAGGGCATTCCAGAAAAATCCGCCGTTCCAGACCTTATCCAGCAGATATCGCGGCGGCAGTAAGGCCAGGTGAAGGACGATGAGAATTATGCCCATAGTCACCAGAAAGCTGAGAAAAGCCCGCCATAAATGGTCCTGAGCAAAACTCATCCAGCCTAAAACATAGGCCATGAAAGCTCCGGTAAAAGACAGCGCGATGATGAAGGCCAGAAATCCGAAGAATTCCCTGACGGCTCCCTTTTTCAAGCCGCCCAGGAAGCTGAAAACCATGATCAAGGCTACTATCAGGTCGGCGATGATGCCGACGTAAGTCGGAACTGCCATATTACAAATCCCTCTTTAAAATCAAATGATATTTTATTAGATTGAGCATGCAACAACAATTTTCACATATTTATCATCCCGCTGTTTGCTGATCAAGTAAGGGCGACTGCTGTCAGGTTCTGACTGAGTTATTTCTTTTTATAATGGCAAAATAGCTGTTTTAAAGATAGAATTAATACCTGTTTACGGGCAATTAATATAGTTTGGAGAAGAAATGGAAAGGACGCTTGTATTAGTCAAACCAGACGGTGTGCAGAGATGCCTTGCCGGGGAGATACTGACCAGGCTGGAGAAGCGCGGCCTGAAAATAGTGGCGCTGAAGATGCTGCGCATGGACAGGGCGCTGGCCGAGAGGCATTACGCTGTTCACAGGGAAAAGCCGTTTTTTAATGACCTGGTGAGTTTCATCACGTCCGGCCCGATCATAGCGGCCGTATTGGAAGGCGAGAAGGCTATAGAATCGACAAGGCAGACCATGGGAGCTACAGATCCTAAAAAGGCGGCCCCGGGCACCATCAGGGCCGACCTGGGCATAAACATGGAGCATAATCTCATCCATGGCTCGGACTCCCCGGAAAACGCGGCAGCGGAAATCGCCATCTTTTTCAAACCCGAGGAGATACTCAGTTATACCAGGGATGTGGACAGGTGGCTTACTGGATAGTAAGCAATCGAATAGCCTTGCCGTATACGCTTTCCAGGTCGTAGAAGCGCCGCAGCTCCTTTGAGAATATGTGTATCACCACGCCGAGGTAATCCATCAGTATCCACCCCGAGTCGGCATCGCCCTCGCTGTGGTATGGCAAAGCCGATTCTTTCTTGAGCGAATTTAATATCTCATGATGGATGGCGTCTACCTGGCGGTCGCTGTCGCCGCTGCAGATGACGATATAATCTGTAAAGGAACAGGCCTGCCGCATATCCAACAAAACAACATCCTCAGCCTGTTTATCCGAGGCCAATTCGACTGCCCTGCGGGCTATTTCCAACGACTCCAGCTCTTACTCCTTAATAGTACTATAGTACTATCTCTGCGCCTGTTTATACCTGATTATAGCACAGGGACGGTATCCCCGTGTATATATGCGCTACCGCATCAGAATGACTACCGCATACGTTTGGGTCTGACGGAAGGTCGGGATTGACTTTTTCTCAGGAATTGTCATAATTAAATCAGGCTAAATGCCTTGATCAATCAGATGCAGTGCCAACATAAAAATTAGCGACATATATGTTGGCTCTCGATAGTGGTTAGTACAGTAATGGACTGAACCCCTGTAACTGGACAGATGAGGTTAGGAATACCGGCAGAATCAAA
>CAZKOL010000102.1:0-3776 GCA_964554375.1 uncultured Dehalococcoidales bacterium | reverse complement strand
GCGCCCAGCATGGGCCCCATCTCGTCGTTGAGCGATATCTTGTGGAAGACCGGCGTCTTACCCGGCCCTCCCTGCCCTGACATCTGGCCGCTCATGGCCTGGAAGAGGGGATCATAGCCGGGCTTCTGGAAGTCGGGCCCCTTCGAGCCGAAGGCGGGCATGGAGACGTAGAGGATGTCCGGCTTTATCTTCTTGATGGTCGCGTAGTCCATGCCCAGCTTCTCCATGATCCCCGGCCGGGAGTTCTCTACCAGCATATCGCAGGAGGCTATTAATTTGTGGGCGATCGACCTGGCCTCCTCCTTTCTGAGGTCGATGACGACGCCGCGCTTGCCGCGGTTGACGCCCATGAACCCGCCCGCCAGCATGCGCCAGGAATCGCCGTCGGCGGGTTCTATCTTGATTACGTTCGCGCCCAGGTCGGCCAACTCGCGGCATACGCCGGCCCCGGCCAGCATGGTGGTGAAGTCTGCTATCCTGATTTTCTCTAACGGCATCATGGTCTTATTTCCTCCTCGGAGCCAGTTTGATCGCATTTTCCTGCTTCAGACGCTTGATCTCCTGCGCCGAATAACCCAGCTCCTTGAGTATTTGGCGTGTATGCTGGCCGGGCTGCGGCGACGGCCCCTTGATCTTTCCCGGCGTGTCCGCCAGCGCCACCGGCACGCCCATCTCTTTGACGTTGCCCAGTTTCGGCTCTTTGACGGTCTGCACCATGTCATTAGCGATGACCTGCCGGTAGGCCATGAAATCATCGACGTTCTGCACCGGCGCCACGGGCAGTCCCTGCGCGCCCAGCTTCTCCAGCCACTCGTCGCGTGTCCTGGATGCGTAGATGGGCTTGAGCATGGACATGACCTGCGCGTTGCGCGGCGGGAAGATGAGGAAGGGCGCTCCCTCGAAAAGCGGATCGGTCAGCCACTCGTCGTGGCCCAGCTCAATGGCAAACTGCATGAAGAATTTGGGATTGCCCAGCCCGGTAAATAGCCACTTGCCGTCCTTACACTGGTAGGGGCGGTAAAGGGGCAAGGGCCCTGTGGGACCCCAGGGGGCGCGGAACATGCCCTCGAAATCGACGTTGAATTGGCGGAAGGTGCTGAGTAAGCTGCGGAAGAGGGACATGTCTATCTTCTGCCCCCTGCCGGTGGTCTCGCGCACACACAGACCGGTCACTATCGAGAATGCCGCATCTACAGCCGCGTAAAGGCTGGCCAGTGGCAACACCACGTAAAGAGGATGCGTGGCCAGCCCCTGCTCAGTGTAAACCGTGGCCGCCGTGCTGACGATCTGCTCGTAGCCGGGCCAATTTGCGTATGGCCCCGTTGGGCCGAAGCCCGAGATCGAGCAGTAGACAGCGCGCGGGTTCAATTCCTTTATCTTGTCGTAGCCGACGCCCAGCCTGTCGGCCGTACCGGGCTTGAAATTCTCGATGATAACGTCGGCTTTTTTGGCCAGATCGAGGGCAATCTTTAGCCCCTCAGGTTTCTTCAGGTCAAGGATGATACCTTTCTTACTGCGGTTCCAGACTATGAAGCCGTCCTGGCCGCGCATGGGGTCACCGCCCGGCCGCTCAACCTTGATGACTTCAGCGCCTTGCTCCGCCAGCAGCGTGGCCGCGAACGGGCCCGCTATGTACTGGCCGAAGTCGAGCACCCTGATACCGGATAATGCTCCTTGTGCCATGCGTCACCTCCTTATTTATTGGTAAGCTCAACTGCATGAACCGATCATTAAGCGTATGTAGAAGCTGATCATCTCGCCGTAGCTGTCGATGGTGAGGCTCTCGTTGACGCCATGTATCGATGCCAGCTCCCCCGCCCGGATGCGCTGGGGCACGAACCGGTAGCAGCAGGGCGAGAGGTCTACGAAATAGCAGCAGTCGGTCCTGCCCAGCACCAGCGTGGGCGCTACTATGGCATCGGGCATGATCTCCCGTATGGTGTCATTGAGCATGCCGAAGCTCCACCCGGAGGTGGGTGAAATGGGTGACGGCTGAAAGAGGTTGCCGGCAAGCGGCCTCACTTTGATTCGCGGGTCGGCTATTATTTTTGTTACGCGCATTATCACGTTTTCGACTGTGTCTCCCTGCAGTATGCGGAAGTTGATCACGGCCTTGGCCAGCATGGGCAGGATGTTATCCTGGGCGCTGCCCTGGAACTGAGTGGGCGCAGTGGTCGTCCTGATGGAAGCGTCGGTTACAGGTTTGGAACTCAGTTGCCGTTTCAAAAGGCCGCCAAACAGCCATATGTTGGCGAAGATCATCTTTGTTGGGAATGGCATCTCCGGCCCCAGGTAATCGAAAAGTGCGGTGGCCGGACCTGTAAGGCGTGCCGGGAAAGGTTTGGCCTGGAGCCTGGCGATGGCCGCCGCCAGTATGCCGACGGTGGTCTGGCGAGGGGGTTGCGCAGCATGCCCGCCCTCGGCCTCGGTAGTCAACTCAAGAGATACGAAGCCCTTTTCGGCGATACCGACCAGCGCGACCCAGCCGGGTATGCCCGGCGCGATCCCCTGCGTGGCCGCCATACCTTCGTCTATGATATATTCGAACTTCAGCCCCTGTGCCCTGAGGTGTTCGGCGATCTTGCCAGCGCCCTCGCGCCCGCCGACCTCTTCGTCGAAGCCGGAGGACAGGTAGATCGAGCGGGACGGTTTGAAACCGTCCTTCACGAGGTACTCGATGGCCTCCATAATCCCCAAAAGGCTGCCTTTATCGTCCAGCGTTCCTCTGCCCCAGACGCGGTCGTCGGCTATGTGGCCGGAGAAGGGCGTATGGTCCCAGCCCTCGTCGAAGGCCGGCACAACGTCCTGGTGGGCCATCAGTAATATGGGTTTCAGACCAGGGTCGCTGCCCTTCCATGTATAGAGCAAACCGTAGCTGTTTATCACCTGTTTTTGCAGGGTTGCGTGGGCCAGGGGGAAGGACTTCTCGAGGAAGTCGTGGAAGGCCGAAAACTGGCTGAAATCGAACTGGGAACGGTCATGGCCGGAGACCGTTTTGAAAGTAACGGCCTCGGCCAGGCGCGCGGCCGCAGAGTTGACGTCTATGGGATAGCTGATTTTAGAAGAGGCGACTGTTTGTTTGGACTTAAAGGCGGCTGTCCTGGCTGCAACGACGGCTATTAGAATAACAATAGTCAGTGCCGCGAGCGACACTGCGATGACCCAAATTGACATGTTACCGCTCCTCTCCCCAGTTGCTGACCCGGAAATTGTAGCATAACGGCCAGATTGCATCCATTATGCCGATGTAGTATAGTGCGTTGAATTCTATCAGGGGGGGCGGCGCGGGATTAAAAGGAGGTTACCGCTATGGTGAATGGTAAAGGACAGAATGAGGTAAAAGAGTATAAGACGGGCGGCTGGAGTTCACATTATGTCCTTATCATCTGTACCCTGCTGTATGCCATTAACTACATGGACAGGCAGGTGTTCTCGGTCATCCTGCAGCCCATGAAGATCGAGCTGGGCCTGACCGATGCCGAATGCGGACTGGCTTCGACCGTGCTCATCCTGGGCATGGCGCTCTTCTCCTTCCCTATCGCCCACATGATCGACCGCTGGAGCCGCAGGAAATCAATCGGCCTGATGGCCATGCTCTGGAGCGGGTTCACCTTCGTGACCGGCCTGGCTACCAACTTCATCGGCGTGCTAATCCCGCGCGCCTTCGTAGGTCTGGGCGAGGCCGGCTTCGTGCCGGGCGGCGCAGCCATGATCAGCGCCTCGTACTCTAAAGAGAAACGGGGACGTGCACTGGGCATCTTCCATATCGCCATACC
>CAZKOL010000101.1:0-3849 GCA_964554375.1 uncultured Dehalococcoidales bacterium | reverse complement strand
CCGGGGTGTTATTATATAGCATAATGCTTTGATTCTCAAGGCATTTTTTAATTTAACGCGCATGATGTACTGAGTTTGTGGAATGTGAGAGGATTCATTTTATGAGTAATGACATAATTAAAGATTTAGATCCCCTGTTTAATCCTAAATCGGTCGCGCATATCGGGGCCACTAATAACCGCAATAAGTGGGGCTTCTCCACCGTGACCAGCCTTATCCAGAGTTATAAAGGACCTATTTACCCGGTCAATACAAAGGAGGCGGAGATACAGGGACTCAAAGCATATCCAAAGGTCACCGATATCCCGGGACCGGTCGATATGGCTGTCTTCACCATCCCCGCCGAGCACGTGGCCGGCGTCATGCAGGATTGTGTGCAGAAGGGAGTTAAATCGGCAGTCATCATATCGGCAGGCTTCGCGGAGATCGGCCCAGAGGGAAAGAAGCTTCAGGACGAGGTGCTGAGCATAGCGCGCAGGGGCAATATCCGCTTCATCGGCCCTAACTGCATGGGTTACTGGAGCTCGTCATCTTCGCTGGCGGCATTCATGATGCCCCTGCTGGTCAGAGACGGGTCCCTGGCCTTTGTCTCACAGGGAGGCAATGTCGGCGCCGCTGTGGTTGTGGCCGGCTACGAGCGAGGTGTTGGCTTCACGCATTACGTGAGCTGTGGCTGCGCCGCGGATATACAGATCGAGGACTACATCGATTACTTCGGGAAGGACCCCAAGGTCAAGGTAATTATGACCTACATCGAGGGGCTGAATGACGGCGCCAGGTTCATGGAGATGGTTTCAAATGTGACACGTAAAAAACCGGTTATCGTGCTCAAGCCGGGCAAAACAGCGGCGGCGGCCGAGGCCATCAGGTCCCACTCGGGCGCTATGGCTGGCAGCGACGCCATATACGATGTAGCCTTCAAGAAGATGGGCGCCATGCGGGTTGACAGTCCCGAGGAGATGCTTGACGTTGCCATCGGGTGCCTGACCCAGCCGCTGCCCAGGGGTCGCAACGTGGCCATCATCACGCCCGGCGGCAGTTACGGCGTGCTCTGCGCCGATGCGTGCGAGGAGGGTGGGCTAAACGTGGTTAAGCTGCCCGAGAAGACTATTGAAGAGTTCGATAAGATTTTCCCTCCCAGGTGGAGCCATGGCAATCCGGTCGATCCCGCCGGTGACCGCAATTTCATCGCGTATCTGACGGCGCCGGCCAGGCTGCTGGAGTTGGATACTGTTGATTCGCTTATATTCATGGGCTTCGGAGGCTTTACCCTGTTCGGCAGCATGCTGCTGCAGCAGCGCTCCCGCCAGGAGCAGAAAATGACCCCGGAAGAGCTGGCCAAAAGGGATACCGCCCTGCATGCTATTATCCCCATAATTGAAGATATTAAATCGGGCAATGTATATAAGACCGAGACCGCCATCAAGCAGCTGATAGATATGCTCGGATGGGTACTCGGCCTGCAGGGTAAGATGGAGGTTGAGGACCTGGCCGTCATGACCATCGCCGCCCGCTTCTCCGGCAAGATCGATGACACGCTGGTGGACGATCTGCTGGATCTGGCCAGTGGCAAGGCGCTCCTGTCAAATACGGGCAGGCCGCGCATGGAGATAATCAATGGCATGATCGTCAGGCTGTTGAGGGCGCTCAGCTCACAGTGGATCGAGAGCTACGGAAAGCCGGTCATCACCACGACCTTTACCGAAGAGCAGGTCAAGCTGGCAGGCAATCACTACGACTATACTTCCGGCAAACGCGCCGCCAGGGTGCTGCTCAAGCTCACGGACTATTATGATTACCTGGTCAGATCGGGGATTATCGATAAAAAATCAGGTATCAGCCGCGATTAATGCCCCGAAGAGGATATGAGGATGTATATCGGAACAAATCGATCAAGGTTCTTCCGGCTGGCAGGATTGATTTTGCTCTGCGCGTGCCTGACCGTAACAGTGGTTCCGCCGCCCTGTCAGGGGGCTGTCGATGCTAATACGCTACCGGAGATAAGCGATTACAAAGTTACTCCGTCCGGCATAGAGCAGTCGTCTTCCGCAGTTATTTCGTGGGATGTTAAAAATGCCGCCTCCGTGTACATCGACCATGGGATAGGTGAAGTGCTTCCGGCCGGGCAGGCTGCCGTATCACCGCTTTACTCGACCACGTATAAGTTGACCGCTGTTAATTCAATGGGTGCCAGGACAAGGTCTATCACGCTGAATGTCGTTATACCGCAGCAAGCAACAGCAAACATGGTCGACGTAGATCCGGTAACCGGTAGAAACGCCTCGGTGGATATGCGCTGGGAGGATTACTGCTATTCCAGCATGTACCAGGTGCAGATCGCCAGGGACCCCCTCTTTACGCTCAAGGTGTATGATTCTGGTATGCTGGAGCCGGCCGACTCAACGGCGCCGGCCTTCTGGTATCCGCCCGGTAACCTGGAGGCAGGGCACACTTATTACTGGAGGGTACGCACCACGCAGGCAACTACAGGGCAGTGGATCGCCAGCCCGTGGTCTGACTCTGTGCCTTTCACCGTCAGGCCCGGCTATGCCGTAAGCTCTACCTCATACGGGGCGCAGTCTTTTAGCCCTGCCAACGGGGCAACAGGCTGCCCGGTCAGCCCGCTGGCTTTCAGCTGGAGCGGCTACCAGGGTACAACGAAATACAGGTTTATTCTGGCCAAAGATGCCCAGCTTCAAAATATCGTGATGGAAGATTTTACGACGACCACCGCATATTCTCTGCCGGTTAAGCTCAGCTATGATACATGTTATTTCTGGCAGGCCTCTGCGGTGGAGCCCGTGCCCGGGGATGCGGGGTCGGTGTTCACATTCTCCACTGAATCCTACCCCGTCGTTGGAAGCAGCCAGCCGGCATCCACTGCGGATAGTGTACCGGGATGGGCCATTGCAATCATAGTTACGGGGGCACTGCTGACTATAATCGTAACCATCGCGGCGTTCAGGGCCGGGAAAAAGATATAGCCCCACCGGTCTGCGTCTGACCGCGTGACAGGGCATCTTTGGCCTGAAAACGTATCGTTGACACTGTCATGCCGGTGGGGTTATTCTTTCGGTAATAAACAAAGAGGGGGTCTGAGCAATGGCTAAATCATCAACCGGTCTGGAAGAGAATGTTGCCGGGTTATTGTGCTACGTCGCCGGCTGGATAACCGGCCTGATCTTTTTCCTGATTGAGAAGGACAGCAAGTTCGTCAAGTTCCACGCCATGCAGTCGATCATAACATTCGGCGCCTGTTTTATCCTTTCCTTCATACCTGTGGTCAACTGGTTCATCTGGGTAATCGCCCTCGTGCTATGGATACTGCTGATGATAAAAGCCTACAAGGGAGAGAAATTCAAGCTGCCCGGCATCGGTGACCTGGCCGAGAAATGGTCGTCCTGAATGCATCTGCCCCCGTAGTTAAGAGTCAGGCAGGCTCCATTGCATAGCATGTAGCGGGATGGGCCATAGCAGCCACAGTTAGCAGTGCCCTATGTCCCCGCGCTGGGATCTCTAAAACCTGATTATGCATCTTAAAAGCCCGGTTTCTCTACCGCCCAGGTGAAACTTGTATTTTTCCGCCCCCTTAAGAAAATCGTAATACAGCCTTCTTTTAACGATGCTGTCCCGGATGCTGTAATATTTCGACAGCAGCCCGGCGCTCAGCCAGCGGTGGTCCGGTGAATAGCCGCTGTTATACAGGTACATGCCGCACTGGTATTCAAAGCAAAGCGTGGCTGCTATCGGTCTGGAGTTTAACTCCAGCATACCCAGACGCAGCATGTTGCGGGCCTGGCTGGAGGAGATTATATCCCTCATGAAAAGCTCCACCACCGGCGTGAGGAA
>CAZKOL010000100.1:0-3887 GCA_964554375.1 uncultured Dehalococcoidales bacterium | reverse complement strand
CCAGGGCCAAGTACATACATACCGTGGAGAGGGGACTGTGGGACAGGCCGAGCTGTCTGAACAACGTGGAGACCTGGGCCAACATACCTCTGATTGTCAACAACGGGGCCGAGTGGTTCAGCAAGATAGGCGCCCCGGGCAACAGCGGCACCAAGATATTCTCACTGACGGGCAAGGTCAACAACACTGGCCTGGTGGAAGTGCCCATGGGCATCAAGCTGAGGGACATCATCTTCGATATCGGCGGCGGCATACGCGGTGGCAAGAAATTCAAGGCCGTGCAGACGGGCGGACCCTCTGGCGGATGCCTTCCCGAGAAGCTGCTCGATTTGCCGGTGGACTTCGATTCTTTGATCAAAGCCGGCTCGATGATGGGATCGGGTGGCATGATCGTGATGGACGAGGACAACTGCATGGTGGATACGGCCCGCTACTTCCTGACCTTCCTCGAGGAGGAATCATGTGGGAAATGCGTGCCCTGCCGTGAGGGCGTCAAAAGGATGCGCCAGATACTGACGGACATCACCGAGGGCAAGGGCAGGGAGAGCGACCTGGAGCTTTTAACCGAGCTTTCAGCGCACCTGAAGGACAGCGCTTTGTGCGCCCTCGGCAGCTCGGCCCCCAACCCGGTTCTGACCACCATACAGTATTTCAGGGACGAGTATGAGGCGCATATCAAAGACAAGAAGTGTCCGGCCGGGGTGTGCAAGGCCCTGATACGCTTCAGCATCATCGATGAGAAGTGCCCGGGTTGCGGCAGGTGCGTTAAGCCCTGCCCCACGCAGGCCATCACATTTATGGGCAAGAAAAAGCCCGTTATACTGGACCAATCCAAGTGCATCAAGTGCCGCACCTGCTATGATATCTGCAAGATGGGAGCTGTGAGCATTGAGTGAGCTGGTAAACCTGACCATAAACGGCAACAAGTATACTGCTGAGAAGGGCAGCATGGTGCTGCAGGTTGCCCGGGACCACGGCATCAAAATACCCACGCTCTGCAATCACGAGGCCATCGAGCCCTTCGGCGCTTGCAGGTTGTGCATCGTTGAAGTGACTCGAGGGGGCAAGACCCGTATCGTCACGTCCTGTCTCTATCCCGTGGAGGAGGGGCTGGTCGTTCAGACGGATTCCCCTCGTATAATCCGCAACCGCAAGATGTTGCTGGACCTGCTGCTGGCAAGGTGCAGCGAGAACAAGGTCATTAAAGAGCTGGCCGCCGAGTACGGCCTGGAAAAACCCTCTTTCAGGGAGGAGTACTGGGAGAAGCACGACTGCATCGTCTGCGGCCTGTGCGTCCGGGCTTGCGAGCAGGTGGTCGGAGTGAGCGCTATCAGCCTGGTCAACCGCGGCGTGTCCAAGGAGCCAAAACCGCCGTTCCTGGAGAAGGCCAAAGCATGTATAGGCTGCGGCTCCTGCTACTATGTATGTCCCACCGGGGCGGTGAAGATGGAGGAGAAGAACGGCGTCCGCTATATCTACAACTGGAAGGTGGAGTTCAAGCTGAAGAAGTGCTCGAAGTGCGGCATGTACTGGGCGCCCGAGGCGCAGCTTGAGTATATCAGGAAGAAGTGGAACCTCGAGCCGGGGTTCTTCGATATCTGTCCCAATTGCCGGTGACCTAACGGTTCTCTGTCGACATATTTCTTGACTCTACTTTTTTTGTAACCTATACTTTTGCCCTGCGGGGTGTAGCGCAGTGGTAGCGCGCATGGTTTGGGACCATGAGGCCGGTGGTTCGAATCCACTCACCCCGACCATAGATGTGGATTTCAGTCATTACACAATATAGTTCATCAAGAAGCATAATACAGACTGGACATAACAAAGACCTCATGGTCTTTGAGGCAGGTCCGTTAAATGAACAAATGGTTATTTCCATTAAGGTGGATGCGGTTTCGGGGACGTCATTAAAGTCTTTGGTTCAAGGGTATCTTCTCACCAAGCAGACCGAGGGATTAAGTTCACACTACGTCAAGTACTGCCAGACCGTTGCTAAAGTCCTTGCCAGCCCTGAACCACTCGAGCCGGGCCTCGTCTCGAAAGCATGTCCGCACCCCTTTCTCATTTCACGAATGTCCGTGCGGAATTTAGTTACAATAATTGAACGTGAGATTGCGCTGGTAAAAAGCAGCCTATCAAATCAGAGGGAGCAAAGACGAAACGTTGTTTATTCCAGGTAATCTTTGAGCTTGCGGCTCCGGCTTGGATGTCGTAGCTTACGTAGTGCTTTGGCTTCGATCTGACGGATACGTTCCCTGGTCACGTTAAACTCTTGACCAACCTCTTCAAGCGTCCTCGCCCTGTCATCCTCCAGACCAAAGCGCAACAGGATTACCCTTCTCTCCCTATCGGTAAGCTCGGCCAGGACTTCATTTATCTGCCCTCTCAGCAATCCGATAGTGGCCGTCTCACTCGGCCCTATTGCCGTCTTGTCCTCTATGAAATCGCCCAGGTGGCTATCACCTTCATCTCCCACCGGCGTCTCCAGTGATATCGGGACCCTGGTTAATTTCATGATTTCGTTTACCTTTTCCACCGGAAGCTCCATCGCAATGGCGATCTCTTCAATATTCGGTTCGCCCCCGGTTTCCTGGTTCAACTGTCTCCTTGTCCTCATCAGCCTGTTTATGTTTTCTACCATGTGAACAGGTATCCTGATGGTACGTGACTGATCGGCGAGGGCCCTGGTAACCGCCTGCCTTATCCACCATGTAGCGTAGGTGCTGAATTTAAAACCACGCCTGTATTCAAATTTATTCACGGCGCGCACCAGCCCTATGTTCCCTTCCTGTATCAGGTCCAGGATGGGTAAATTGCGCATACCGTATTTCTTGGCAATACTTACTACCAGCCGCAGGTTGGCCTCGATAAGATGCCTGGCAGATTTACCGGCATCTCTCTTTACACTGTCGGAATACTGCCTGAATTGACTGACCAGCGGCCGCAGCTTCAAAAGCAAGCCCTCGTCCACGGGCTCTCCCAGCAGCAATCCAAGCTCATCCCATGAAGTCCGGCTCCCTGCGGCATCGTAGACCTTCAGGGGCAACAGCCGGCTGTAGACGGATATATCGGCAATATCGTGCCAGACCTCTGTGAAGGTCTTCCCGCATTCGGCGCTTACTTTTTCGACAAAGGATATTTCCACGATGCCGTCTACTGCAGCTCGCAGTTCCGGCCTGAGAATAGACTGTTTGAAACCGTTTCCGCATTCAATCCCCAGGTTTCTATATAAAGCAGAGATGACCGGGTGGGCAGAGACCAATTTACGCAAACTGGCAATTATTACGCTTATCTCCGTTTCGCAATGGTCCGGATTGGCCCTGCACTGTTTTTCCAGCGCCGCGAGATACCGCCCATCCTCGACCCTTGCGGCTAATGACCGCTCCTCCTTTGCCGTAAGAAGGTCCACCCGGCCGATTTCACGCAGGTACAGGTGTATCGGGTCATCATAAAAATCCACCGCATCAGCCGCTGCACCGGGCGGGGGCTTGCCGTATAGCTCCAACGCGCCGGGGTCTTCCAGCCCGTGCTCTATGAATACCAGATCCTGCCACAGAGCGGCAGTGGGAGCGAATTCATCGACTCCTTTCTCACCGAAAACATCCAGTGGGACGTCACGCTCCATGGTTGTCTGC
Source organism: uncultured Dehalococcoidales bacterium (assembly GCA_964554375.1). Taxonomy (GTDB): domain Bacteria; phylum Chloroflexota; class Dehalococcoidia; order GIF9; family UBA5629; genus CAIMUM01. The sequence goes on along the minus strand of CAZKOL010000100.1, from coordinate 252 downwards.
AGGGCTGGTATCGACAGAACCGGGGTTGAAATGCAGTTGCTTTCAACTCCGGCGCCCTTTTTATTTGTCAATATTAATATCTTCTCGCATCGCGCCTGCTGACGACTTAACTAATGATTTAAAAGCGGGGGCATCTGAACCGTGAATAAATTAAGGCGGGGTGGTGCGTTAATGTAATTCAGTCAGACACAGCCGTGGCGAAACCACGTACTTAACTATACGTTTAAAAGCCGCATTAATCAAATGCGTTGA
>CAZKOL010000099.1:0-3947 GCA_964554375.1 uncultured Dehalococcoidales bacterium | reverse complement strand
GGCGATAATGTCATGGTCGCAACACCCAGCGCCAGCGGCAAAACCCTCTGCTACAACATCCCCGTCCTCAATATCATGCTGGAGGAGCCGTATTCCAGGGCACTGTACATTTTTCCGACCAAGGCGCTGGCACAGGACCAGTTGCGCGGACTTGCCTGGCTGACCGGCGATACCATCAACCTGCCCTGGGAATGCGCCACTTACGATGGCGATACGCCGGGCGAAGAGCGTTCAGGCATTAGAAAACGAGCACGTATTGTGCTCACCAATCCGGATATGCTGCATAGCGGCATCTTGCCAAACCATAAGTCGTGGGATAAGTTCTTCAGACGTCTTAAATACGTGGTGGTAGATGAAGCTCATGTTTACCGGGGAGTGTTTGGCTCACACGTAGCCTGCATACTGCGCAGGTTGAGACGTATTTGTGCTCATTATGGCAGTAGTCCACAATTTGTGTTCTGTTCAGCTACAATTGCCAATCCGGGGCAGCATGCAGAGGGGTTGGTGGGGCTGCCTATCAAAGTCGTGGATGTGGACGGCGCGCCTTACGGGGGCAAGGCTTTCGTCTTCTGGAACCCCCCAATTATTGACGAAGCACGCAGCCTGCGGCGCAGCGCCAACAGTGAGGCCACGCGCCTTTTCACGGAGCTTATACGCAGGCAGGTGCGCACCCTCGTCTTCGCCTCGACACGGAAGCTGACTGAGCTTATCTATGTGTACAGCCGAGACCTGCTGGGGAGTCCTTTAGGCGAGAAGATAAAGCCGTACCGGGCCGGCTACCTGGCTTCTGACCGGCGGGAGATCGAGAGGGGGCTGTTTTCAGGTGATCTGTTGGGGGCGGTGGCCACCAGCGCCCTTGAGCTCGGCATCGACATCGGCGGGCTGGATGCTACGGTTCTGACCGGGTACCCGGGCAGCATCGCCAGCACCTGGCAACAGGCCGGACGCAGCGGGCGGCGCGGTGAGAGATCGATCACATTCCTTGTGGCGCAGAACAACCCGCTTGATCAGTATTTTATGCATAACCCCGATTTCTTTTTCGGCAAGCCCTTCGAGAATGCACTCATCAACTGGGAGAACATCAATATACTGCACCTGCACTTGCTCTGTGCTGCCTGGGAGAAACACATCGACGAAAAAGACAGGGAATATTTTGGTGGTGCACTGGACGCTGCCGTTGCCGGGCTGGGTCAGGAGGGGAAGCTGAGGAAAGCCGGCGGCCACTGGCATATTGCGCCCCGGCTTTCGCACCCGGCGCAGGATGTGAATATCAGAACTGCCTCCTCCCATCAGTACCAGTTGCTGGATGCTTCCAGGGGATACCAGGTGCTGGAGACGGTTGAGGAGGACCATGCTTTCCGGCAGGTACACCCCGGCGCCATCTACCTGCATCAGGGCGATTCCTATTATGTTAAAGAGCTGGATATCGAGAAGCATATAGCGGTGGTGGAGCCGGCCGCTGTCCCCTATTACACGCAGACCATGGAGTTGACCGATATTAAGGTGCTGCAGCAGATGAAGGAGAAAGAGGTCAGCGGTGTGAAAGTCCGCCTTGGCATGGTGGACGTGACCAATCAGGTTGATGGCTTCCGCAAGAAGAAACACTATACTGATGAGGTGGTGGGGGAAGAGGCGCTGGACCTGCCCCCTATGCGCTTTATCACCCAATCATTGTGGTTTGATCTGCCGCAGCAGGCGGTGGACACGATCGAAAAGAGCAAGCTCGATTTTCACGGCGGGCTTCATGCGGCCGAACATGCTGCTATCGCCATACTGCCCCTCTTTGCCATGTGCGATCGCAACGATATCGGGGGAGTATCCACGCCCTTTCATATAGATACGGGCCGGGCGCAGATTTTTATTTACGACGGCTACCCGGGCGGCATCGGTATCGCCGAGAAAGGCTACGAGATAATCGAAGGATTGTGGGCGGCCACGCTCAAAACCATAGAGGAATGTCCCTGCCGCGATGGTTGCCCGGCCTGCATTCAGTCGCCCAAGTGCGGCAATAACAATGAGCCCCTGGATAAGAAAGCGGCTGTTATTTTGCTCCGCGGCCTGCTGGGAGTGCTTCAGTAGGCGCTTCGAAGCCTTATTGTGGAAGCGGTGAAGCAGACGTTCATACAGGTTCAGTGGCTGAGTATCTTGCCTAAGAACTGCTTGGTCCGCTCGTGATGCGGGAAGTTGAAGAGGACGTCCGGCGGGGCTTCCTCGATGATCTGCCCTTCATCCATGAAGATGACGCGGTTTGCCGCGGCGCGGGTGAAGCCCATTTCGTGCGAGACCACGGCCATAGTCATTCCTTCCCTGGCCAGCGCCAGCATCACCTCGAGCACCTCCTTGATCATCTCCGGGTCAAGTGCGCTGGTGGGTTCATCGAAAAGCATGACCGTGGGATTCATCGCCAGCGCCCGGGCGATGGCCACCCTCTGCTGCTGACCTCCTGAAAGCTGGGCCGGTTTTACGTCGGCCTTGTCGGGTATGCCCACCTTGTTGAGCAGTTCCAGCGCAGTCTGACGGGCCTCAGCAGACGGCCGTTTGCGCACAACGCGCTGGGCCAGCATGAGGTTATCCATGACGGTGAGGTGGCTGAAGAGGTTGAACGATTGGAAGACCATGCCTACTTCGCGCCGCACGGCGTTGATATTCCTGGCATTATCCAGCGGGATGCCGTCCACCACTATCTTGCCGTGCTCGTACGTCTCGAGACGGTTAATGCAGCGCAATAGTGTGGATTTGCCGGAGCCCGACGGCCCCACGATTACCACGACCTCCCCCTTAGCTATGTCGAGGTCCAGGCCGCGCAGAGCGTGTATCCTGCCGAAGTATTTATGCACCCCGCGGATGCTGATGATGGGTTCAGCCAAGCATCACCTCTCGAATTTGGTTTTCTTTTCTATCCAGTTCACGACTCGCGCCGAGAAGAGGGTCATAATTAGATACAACAGGGCTACCAGCGTCCAGACCTCGATGGGATCGAAGTGCATTGATGAGTACTCGCGGCCTCGGCGTGTCAGTTCGGCTACAGCCACCACGCTGACCAGAGAGGAATCCTTAAGCAGGGCGATGAACTCATTGCCGATGGGTGGCAGAATAACCCGCATGGCCTGTGGCAGGACGACGTGGCGCATGGCCTGGAAATACGTCATGCCCAGGCTGCGAGCGGCCTCCATCTGTCCTTTAGGGATGCTCTGTATGCCGGCGCGGTAAATCTCGCTCATGTATGCCCCGTAGCAGCAGACCAGGCCGATTATGGCCATCACGACGGGGTCTGCCTGAAACCCCTCCAGCGCCGGGACGCCCCAGGCCTTTCCCAGTGCCTGGATCATGACCGGCACGGCGAAGTACCAGATGATCAGTTGCACCAGCAGCGGCACGCCGCGCACCAGTTCCACGTACAGGGTAGACATCATGTAGATGACGCGGTGAGTCGAGAGTCTGCCCAGTCCGCCTACCATACCTACGATCAGCACCAACACGAAAGAAACAAGTGTGACGGTCACCGTTATCACGATGCCGTCCTGGACGAACTTGAAGATGTTCATGAACGGGTCCGGCCAGGCTATGAGCAGGAGGGCTGTGATGCCGACCACCAGGGCCACCAGCCACCACCAGGCGTCAATGCGCGAAGAGGGTTCGGCGCCGGGTATGTGGTCCAGTACTTCCCGGGGGATCTGAGGTTTTTCGGGCGTACTCATAGAACCGGTTCACATTATACGCCTTAAGCGGGGTATGGGGATAAAAGCGGCCCGATGCTTATTGGCCGATCCATTTCTGCGAGAGTTTATCCAGGAATCCCTCGTCTTTGAGGGCTTTGAGCGCGGCATTTATCTTGGGTACCAGGTCGGCGTTCTCCTGGCAGACGGCAATGCCGTAGTATTCGTCCGTGAAGATCGGCCCGGCGGTCTTTAGTTTATCTTTATTTTTAACGACATAGCCCTGGGCTA
>CAZKOL010000098.1:0-3971 GCA_964554375.1 uncultured Dehalococcoidales bacterium | reverse complement strand
ATAATGCAACACAGCAGGGAGGATTTCCTATCCAGGCCCTTTATCGAGTTCATTCATCCGGACGACAGGCAAATGGTGATGGGACACTACATGGCCTGGGTAAGCCATGAAAGCGCGCCGTCGTTGTATCCCTTCAGGTTTATTGATAAGGACGGGTCGATAAAGTGGGCGGAAATGAGGACTACCACTATTCAGTGGGAGGGCAAACCGGCTGTCCTGGTATTGATGACGGATATCACTAAAAGGCAAAGGGCTGAGGAAGCCTTGAGGCAAAGCGAGGAACGGTACCGTTTGCTGGCTGAGAATTCCCTGGACGTAATCTGGACTGCCGGTCTGGATTTGGTACCACGCTATATAAGCCCATCCGTACTACTATACACGGGTTATAGATCGGACGAGGTAATGGAACTTGTAGCACATGAAGACGAATATGCCGTCAAGCTGGGGATGGGTAGAAGGGATGCCGAGCGCCAGCAGGCAGCCATAAAGGCGCTAATCAATGGAAAGGCAGACATACAGGTCATCGAATACCAGGTCATGGGTAATGAAGGAAAGAGCTACTGGGCACAGGAGAAAATGAGCATTTTGCGTGATAGCGAGGGTAGGGCCAGCGGGATAATCGGTGTGACGCGAGACATTACAGAACAAAAAAAAATGACTAAGAACCTGGTTATTGCCGACCGACTGGTTTCCCTTGGAGAGATGGCCGCCGGACTGGCCCATGAGATCAATACCCCTCTTAACGCAGTAATGGGATTTTCCTATTTGCTGCAGCAGAATCCTACAATCTCCCCAGAGATAAGACAAGATGTGGAATCCATTTACCGGGAGAGCAAGCGTGCGGCCGACGTTATAACAAGTTTCCTTTCCTTTTCACGGGGGCAGGCATCCGAGAAAAAGGCAGAGCAGATTAATAGCCTGGTTGAGAACGTGCTCAGGCTCAGACAGAGCCGAATGCAGAAAGAGAATATCAATGTGAACCTGGACCTGGCGGAAGGATTGCCCTCGGTCTATTGCGACGCTGCGCAGATTCAACAGGCCATGCTTAACATCATACTGAACGCGGAGTATTTTATGCACCAAATCCACCAGCGTGGCGCCCTCTCCATAAGCACGCGCTTATCCGGAAGCAATATAAAGTTGTCCATAGCAGATGACGGGCCCGGCATAATGCCCGATAAACTGGAACATGTCTTCGACCCCTTCTTTACGACCAAACAGGCGGGGGAGGGAACAGGGCTGGGGCTCAGCATCTGTCACAATATTGTACATGCGCACGGGGGCAACATCTACGTCGAAAGCTCCCCCGGCAAAGGAGCTGTTTTTACTATGGAACTGCCGGGCGGGCAGCAGGGTTTAATGTTATCGTAGATCAGCTATTGTTGACAGGGATTGAATTCCTGTGATAACATTTCCATTTGTTGCAAAGTTGCGCTAATATTCATAAGTTTAGCGCAGGTTTTGCGTGACCTGGATAACAATTAAGCCGGCTGGTTGACCCGGGATGTGGGCCAGATCGGGAAGTAGTCCGGGGACAACTGGGTGGCTTTTTAATTTGCCGAAAAATTGGGAATAAAAACTTAAGGAAGAGATTAGTATGCCGACAGTAAACCAGCTGGTCAGGAAAGGCCGCCGCAGGGTAGCCAGGAAGACCAAGTCGCCCGCGTTGCAGGTTATATACAACACCCTGAAGAACAGATCCAGGAAGGGTGTATGTTCCCCACAGAAACGCGGTGTGTGCGTGCAGGTAAAAACCATGACTCCCAAAAAGCCCAACTCGGCGTTGCGCAAAATCGCCCGCGTGAGGCTGACAAATCACATTGAAGTCACGGCATACATTCCCGGAGAAGGGCATAATCTTCAGGAGCACTCTGTAGTTCTCATACGCGGCGGCAGGGTTAAGGACCTGCCGGGCGTCCGCTATCATATCATCCGCGGCACACTCGATGCTGCGGGAGTCGACAAGCGCAGGCAGGGGAGAAGCAAATACGGAGCCAAGGCGCCCAAGGCGCCTGCGGCAGCCAGCTAAATATAACGGGAGATAATATGTCGAGGCGAGCCAAGTTTGTAAACAAGGAAGTAGGCCCGGATCCCAAGTACGGGAGCCCGGTGGTTGCCAGGTTTATTAATAAAATAATGTATAAGGGCAAGAAATCCACTGCCCAGGGCATTGTTTACGATGCTTTTGATCGTATCAACAAGCAGATGAAGACAGAGCCCCTCAGTATTTTTGAGCAGGCTATGAAAAATACCACCCCGGCGCTCCAGGTCAAATCCAGGCGCGTCGGCGGTGCTACATACCAGGTGCCCATTGAGGTAAGCCCGGAGCGCGGCGAGTTCCTGGCCACCAAATGGATCATTACCTATGCCAGGGACCGCGGCGGAAGGTCGATGGCTGAAAAGCTGGCCGCAGAGTTGATGGATGCAGCCCAGGGACAGGGCAACGCCATTAAGAAAAAGCAGGATACCCACAAGATGGCTGAGGCAAATAAGGCATTTGCGCATTACCGATGGTAACAGCAGGCGTTAAGGAATCCCGGTCTAAAACAGGCCAGGGTAATAATAAAGTGACAAGATCGTTTCCCCTGGATAAGGTTCGGAACATCGGCATCATTGCCCATATCGATGCCGGGAAAACGACTACTACCGAGCGGATCCTTTTCTATACCGGCAGGACCTACAAGGTCGGTGAGGTACATGACGGCACTGCGGTCATGGACTGGATGGTTCAGGAGAGGGAACGAGGCATAACGATCACATCGGCTGCCACCACCTGCCATTGGAAGGATCACCGCATCAATATCATCGACACTCCAGGGCATGTTGATTTCACAGCGGAAGTCGAGCGCAGCCTGCGCGTCCTTGATGGGGGCGTAGTCGTGCTGGATGCCGTGGCCGGGGTGGAGGCACAATCAGAGACGGTCTGGCGCCAGGCCGACCGGTACGGGGTGCCCAGAATCTGCTTCATCAACAAGATGGACAGGGTGGGCGCCGATTTCTTGCGGACGATCCAGATGATAGAGGACCGGCTAAAGGCTAAGGCTGTAGCTATACAGGTCCCGCTGGGTAAGGAAAACCTTTTCCGCGGTGTTATCGACCTGGTGGCTAAAAGAGCCTGGATTTTTCCGGACGAGGTCACTGAGGAGCCGGTCGAAGCTGAGATCCCTGAGGACATGCAGGAGGAAGCAGCACGGGCCAGGCACGATATGATTGAAAAGCTGGCAGAGAATGACGACCAGCTAATGCTCAAATATGTTGATAATCAGGAGATCGGTGAGGAGGATATCAGAGCCGCTATCAGGCGCCTGACCGTAGCCAATAGGATTGTTCCAATAGTCTGTGGCACTGCCCTGCGCAACAAGGGCATCCAGCTGGTGCTTGATGCTGTCGTCGATTATTTGCCATCACCCCTGGAAAAGCCGGCGCTCAAGGTTGTTGATATCTCCACCGGGCAGGAAGTTACTCGTCCGGCCAGCGACGATGCGCCATTTACGGCGCTGGCGTTTAAAGTAGTATCCGACCCGTTTGTGGGCAGGCTGGTATACTTCCGGGTTTATTCGGGAAGTATCAAGGTCGGTGCGCAAATATATAATGCCAGCAGGCAAAACAGGGAGCGCCTGGGCAGGCTGCTGCTTATGCATGCCAACAAGCGCGAAGAGATCGACGAAGTGGATACGGGCTGTATTGCAGCCACCCTCGGATTGAAGAACACTTTTACAGGTGACACGCTATGCGAGGCCGGGCAATCCGTCCTGCTTGAGGATATCAAGTTCCCCGAGCCGGTCATACATATGGCGGTTGAGCCCAAGAGCAAGGCTGATCAGGATAAACTCGGCGATGCCATGGGCAGACTTTCGGAAGAGGATCCTACTTTTAAGGTTAAAACCAACGAGGAAACCGGTCAGACGGTGATATCGGGTATGGGTGAATTGCACCTCGAGGTGCTGATAGACCGTATGATGAGGGAGTTC
>CAZKOL010000097.1:0-3977 GCA_964554375.1 uncultured Dehalococcoidales bacterium | reverse complement strand
ATATAAACCGGCATAACAACCTCCTTTAAATAGGTAATCTTCCGCTCAATCTGATCAGGTGACTGACGCAAATTCAATTATATCATTACTGTTGTTCCGTAAACAGCCGGTCGGATCATATGAGAATACTGGACAAACTCATTTACAGAGGATGAATTTGCAGACCTTTGACGCCAATGTCATAATACCATTCGTAACTGCAAGCATCTCGACCACACTGCGAATAGGAAACGGATGCCGGATCTCAACCAGGCCTATACCTCCGTGTGTGCCTGTTAAGAACTGGCCTGAGATGTCGATATACGCTGAGAGGGAGACTATTATTATCCATAGGCAATTTGATGGCAGGAGTTGAAAAATGAAAATATGCGTTATTGGAACCGGCGACGGAGGCTCTACGGCGGCAATGCAAATCCGCCGTCTGGTCAGCGATTCTCAGGTTGACATGTTCACCAAAAGGTCCAGCCTGGGTTGCCCGCCCTGCGAGATGCCACTGGTAATCGGAGGAACTATAGCTACCTGGGGCGAGCTTGTTCGCGGCTTCCGGCAAGACTCCTTCTGGGAGAAAAGAAACATAGCTGTTCACCTGAACACTGAGGTTAACGACATTATCAAAGATGAAAAGTACGTCATCGCCGATGGCAAGAAGTTCAGCTACGACAAGCTGATTCTGGCCCTGGGTAGCAGCCCCCTGATTCCCGCATTTGCGGCATCGAACGGTAAGAATGAGTTTTCACTCAGTACTGACATGGCTGATGGGATAGCTCTTAGTGGCGCCGTGGCACAATCCAAGGAAGCAGTTGTTATCGGCGGAGGTTTTATTGGGCTGGAGATAGCCGTCGCCCTCAAAGCAAGAGGCTACGGTAAAGTATACCTGCTGGTGAGACGGGGAATCATGAGGTCGTATCTGGACGAAGATGTAGCGGAAAGAGTCAAGGACGTGCTCACACGGAATGGGGTAGAACTGATACTGCCGGCCAGGATAGAGAATATAGCCACCAGAGGCGACAGTAAGTACATAAGTCTATCCGACCGGGAGTTGAAAGCGGATTTCGTCTTCTTTGCCACCGGCGCTAAACCTAATATAGAACCGGCCCAAAAAGCCGGGCTGGAGATAGGCAAGACGGGTGCCATAGCAGTTAACCAATTCCTGCAGACCAGCGACCCCGACATCTATGCTATCGGTGACTGCATGGAAAACTGGGATATAGTTACCGGCTCTAAGCGGCGGCATCTATTGGCCGCCAATGCTATTCGAACCGGATATATTGCCGGCAGAAATGCGGCAACGGGTAATCATCTTACGTACGAAGGCACGGTAATGCCATTTGTCACCAGGGTATTCGGCCTGCAAATCGGAGCAGTTGGATTTACGCAGAGAGAGGCTCAAGAGAAAGGGGTGGAGGCTGTTTCCGTAATGGTTGACACACCCAGGCTCAGGGAAAGGTTTAACGGCCGCCCTGCACGCTATAAGCTAATTGCTGATGCTAAGACAAAGACACTTATCGGGGCTCAGATAGTCTCAGAAGAAATAGTATCAGCGACAGTAGATAAGCTTGCAATAGCAATAGCCTGCCGCATGCCTTTATCGAAGCTGGTGCAAATCGACAGTTGCTATTCTCCCCATGTCCAGGAGGACCAGATTGCCGTACCCCTGCATCGGTTGATCGATAAACTTAACTCAGCAGGTAGCTGAGGGTTTTGGACATTAATAATACAGTGGAGATGTAAATTGGAAAATAAGGATGATATAAAAGAAAAGATAAAGAAAATCTATGAGGTTCTGCCCAGGTTAGATGATAAGCGGTGCGGATACAGGACTTGCGGAGAATTTGCCAGGGCGGTAGCTGAAGAAAAGGCGCCATGTGACGGATGTATTACTGGTGGGCCGGAGATAGCTGTAAGAGTATGTGAAATTATGGGAGCCCGGGTTCCTGAAGGAACGGCCCCTAAATTGAATTCCAGTCGCGGGGTTTACCAGCCCGGATTAGTTGGAGGCAGGGGTATGGGAAGAGGCATGGGCCGTGGCCGTGGTATGGGCCGGGGTTTCGGCCGTGGTCGACGGTTAAGATAAAAAAGGGATAGGCCGGCACGAATATCAGCACAAGCAGCCATAACGGAAGTGATCTGCATTCAATTTTGTTTTAAATCTGTTACAATGGGCCCAACATATATCCATTCAAATACCTGATTCATGTGGTTGCCCGGGTCGCTGAAACTGGTCATGTGGTGGTCAGGCCGGAATATTCCGGTTGTCATAAAAAAACTGAGGAGGCTGTTGCACGATGGGTGATCATTACGATCAGAAACCCTGGCTCAAGCACTATGATGCGCATGTTCCCGCCAATATCGAGTACCCCGAACTTACCTTCTGGGAAGCCGTCAAAGAGGCCTTTCAGCGTTTCCCTCAGCGCAAAGCCCTGTGGTATGTGGGAACACCATTCACCTTCGGCCAGTTCGACGCTATGTCCAACCGCTTTGCCGCGCTCCTGCAAAAATCCGGTATTAAGCGGGGCGACATCGTCGGTGTGAACCTGCCCAACCTTCCGGCTTATTATGTTGCCGCGCTGGGCATTCAAAAGGCAGGCTGTGTACTCAGCGGCGTCAGCCCTCTGCTGACGGAGGAGGAGCTCAAGTACCAGCTCAAGGACTCGGGGGCCAAAGCTCTGCTGACGCTGGACGCCCTCTGCCCGCGTATCAAGCGGGTGGCGCCGGATACGGAACTTAAGCTGATCGTCTTCACCGGCATACTGGATTATTTCCCGCAGCCCATCAAGACGCTGGCCAAACTCTCCAAAAAGGTACCCACCGGCAAGGTGGAGCCCATCGAAGGCAAAGAGGTCTGGCAGTTCACAGAGGTGATGAAAAAGCTGCCGGACGACAAGATCGAGGTCAAGGTCAGTCCGGATGATACCTGCGCCATGCAGTACACGGGCGGCACCACCGGCCTGCCCAAGGGGGCCGAGCTCACGCACCGCAACATGGTTTCGCAGATGGTACAGATCACCCGCTGGCTGGATACCCCCATGGGAGAGCAGGTGGGTTTGACCGCCATGCCGCTATTCCATATCGCTGGTCTGGTGATGTCGCTGGCCATGTTCTCCAAGGGACTTACCCAGGTGTCCGTGCCCAATCCGCGCGACCAGAAATTCATTATCAAGTGGATGAAGAAGACCAGGCCACACCTCATCGGCAACGTCCCCACCGTCTTTCTTGAGTTGCTCAAGCAGCCTGACTTCCGCGCTTATGATTTTTCAGGGGTCAAATACGTGGTGAGCGGAGCCGCGCCCTTCCCGCCGGAGTATATCAAGGAATTTGAGAGCGTCGTGGGCGAAAGCAAGCTGGTCGAGGTATACGGGCTGACGGAGACCAGCGCCATTGTAACGGCCGGGCCGCTTTACGGTGTAAAGAAGCCGGGTTCGGTCGGTCTGCCGCTATCCGATACCGAGATCAGGATAGTCGACCCTGCCACGGGCGAGGCCATGCCCTTCGGCGAGCCGGGTGAGATACTCATTAAAGGGCCCCAGGTATTTACCAAAGGCTATTTCAATAAGCCGGAGGAGACGGCCAAGGTGTTGCATGACGGCTGGTTCCGCACGGGTGACATCGGCCAGATGGACGAGGATGGCTTCCTGTTCGTGGTGGATCGCCTTAAGGACATGGTCAACGTATCCGGTTTCAAGGTTTTCACCCGCCAGCTTGATGATATTATCTGCGAGTTCCCGGATGTTGACCTGGGCGCCACTGTTGGCATCCCTGATCCCGACCGGCCGGGCTCTGAGATGGTGGCCTCGGCTATCGTGCTCAAGCCGGGCATCGAGAAAAGCGACGAGGAGAAGAAGAAGATCACCGAGTACCTGCGCGGCCGGGTTGCGCCGTACAAGTTGCCTAAAAAGATCGTCTTCATGGACCAGCTTCCCATGTCCGCCATCGGCAAGGTGCTGAAGCGCGAGCTGCGCAGCCAGATGGCCAAAATT
>CAZKOL010000096.1:0-3998 GCA_964554375.1 uncultured Dehalococcoidales bacterium | reverse complement strand
AGGCGAGGATATGCCTCAACGCCGTCCACGTCATACCCTACAGGGCCGTCAAGGCCGAGCAGGTCATAACGGGCCGGGTTATCGACGAGGCAGCTGCGGAGGAGGCCGGGGTGGCTGCCGTGTCCGAGGCCAAACCGCTCGAACACAATAAATACATGGTGGCGATCGCCAGGACACTGGTAAAAAGAGCGATCATTGCCTGTGCGGGAAAGTGACAAATGAATGATCTTCTGGATATTATCGCCGGCCTGCTGGGCCAGGGTCAAGACCTGGTGCTGGCCAGGGTTATCAGTGTAAAGGGCTCCGGTCCGCGCCACGTTGGCGCTGCTATGGTCATACGCAAGGACGGCGGTATTGAAGGCACCGTGGGTGGTGGGTTGCTGGAGGCGGACGCCATGAAAAAGGCTGCCGGCCTGTTCCGTGAGAAGGGCTTCACCAGGCTGTCTTTCGATATGACGGGGGATGACCTGACCGTGGCAGACATGGTTTGCGGCGGCGAGGTCGAGTTGCTGCTTGAGCACCTGACTGCTGACAGGGAGACATCTGAAATCTTTGAGCGGTTGTTGAACGGCAGGCGGCATAATCACAGGAGCTTCCTGGTCACTGCCCTGCCCGCCGCTGATAAAGGCCACGGTGCGTTGGAGCACTGCGTAGTAACACCGGGCAGCATCTGTGCTGCCGGTTCGGATGGGTCAGCCGGTTTATCAGGCAAGCTGATAGACATGGTTCATGGTCTGGCGGGGCCGGCGCTGGTGGATATCGAGGGCCACCAGTTCTGGGTCGATCTTATACTCAATACCGGCGTCCTCTACCTGATCGGCGCCGGGCATGTATCCCGGGAGGTCAACGATCTGGCAACCCGGGTGGGGTTCATGACTGTAGTACTGGACGACCGTGCCGAGTTTGCCAACCGGGAAAGGTTCGGTCAAACGGCCGAGGTTGTGGTGCTTAAATCGTTTGATAATTGTTTTGCAGATATTAAGCTGGATGATGACAGCTACGTGGTTATTTTAACGCGGGGCCATCTTTACGATAAGGTCGTGCTGGAGCAGGCACTGCGATCAAATGCTGGCTATATAGGCATGATCGGCAGCACCCGCAAGCGGGACGCCATATATAAAGCGCTATTGTCGGAGGGGATCAAAGCCGAGCAGCTTGAGGAAGTGCATTGTCCCATCGGACTGAGAATCGAGGTCGAGACGCCTGCCGAAATAGCTGTGAGCATCGTGGGGGAGTTGATACAAGAAAGGGCACGGAAGAGGAAATGCAAAAGCCTGGCATCACAGCAGTAATCCTGGCGGCAGGGTACTCCGATAGGATGGGGCGGTTCAAGCCGCTGCTAGACCTGGGTGGACAGCCGGTTATCACGCGCTCAGTTGAAACTCTGCATGGCGCCGGATTGAAGGATATACGGGTGGTTGTGGGATATCAAAGGGCGTCCCTGCTGCCCGTGCTGAAAAAGCTTCAGGTACGGGTAGTCATCAACGATAAATATGCTGACGGCATGTTCTCATCTGTGCTGGCAGGGATAGGCAGCCTTGAAGCGAAAAAGGGGTCTTTTTTCATTTTGCCTGCCGACATCCCGCTGGTCCGGGCGCAGACAATACGGTATTTAATGGAGATGTGCGCTTTCTATCAGGGGAAAATTTTGATACCAAGTTTTATGGGCAGAAGAGGGCATCCTCCCCTGGTCCCCGTGGGGCATATTCAGGTTATACGTCAATACAGTGGGGACAGGGGTTTGAAGGGCGCCCTGGCTAAACTGGAGGATGACACTATCTCAGTTCCCGTAGCTGATGAAAACATACTGTTTGATATGGACACCCCCGCAAAATATATAGAATTACAGGAACGCTGGAAGCAGCGACATGTACCGTCGCCGGATGAATGCGGGGCAATCGCGTCCATGTTCGGCATGGCGGAGCATACGTTGCGGCACTGCCGCGCCGTGGCAGAGATAGCTGGCAGGCTGACCGATAACCTCAACCGGGCAGGCTGTGTCTTGGATAGGGATTTAATCGTAGCTGCGGCGCTGTTGCATGATCTTGCCAGGGATAAACCCAACCATGCTCGTGAGGGGGCCAAACTGGTCGCTGAATTGGGATTTCCCGAGGTTGCTGCACTCATCGGCACACATATGGATATGCCTGCTGGTTCAGCAGACAGTGTCAGTGCGGCCGAGGTGCTTTACCTTGCCGATAAAGTGGTGCAGGAAGATCGCCAGGTTTCTCTTGAGCAACGATTTTGTCAGAAGCTGTCAAGGGAACAGGAAAATGCACAGGCGCTACAAAGGATCGAATTGCGCTACCGGACCGCCCGTTCCATTGAGGCGCGTATTGCTTTGTTAACAGGCGGGCAGGCGGCTATGCCCGGGTCAAAGCCATGAGTAAACAGGGGAGAAAATATCAGATAATGAGATTGTCCGGTTACGGTTTAGTAATCTGCCTTATAGCACTTCTGCTCATACCGATCAGCCTCTACGGTTGTGTACCTTCAGGCGGCTCTCAGACAGAGCTTATAGTCTTTACTTCCATAAGCTTGAAGAAACCGATGACTGAGATCGCAAAGGCCTATGAAGTCGATAACCCGGGTGTTAAAGTCAAAGTAAACTGCGCCGGCAGCGGCAGCCTTGCTGCGCAGATTGCAGCCGGCGTGCCGGCCGATGTTTTTATATCGGCTTCGGTATGGGATGTGAATGCGCTGACAGAGAAGGGATTAATCAACCGGGGCACCCAGCGGATTGTTACGGGCAACTGGTTAGTGCTGGTGGCTGCTGCCGAGAATTCCACAGAGCTGCGTGGATTCAAAGACCTTGCCACTGAAAGAGTTAAACGAATTGCTCTGGGAAATCCCAAGCTTGCGGCATCGGGCGCCTATGCTGGCGAGGTACTAACATATTATGGGATTAAGGACCGTATTTCAGATAAGCTGGTCTACTACGACCAGGTTGCGAAGGTAATTGATTCAGTGGTACGTAAAGAAGCGGACGCGGGCATCATTTTTTATACCGACTATCTTGCATACAAGGATCAGTTATCGCTGATAGAGGAGGCGCCCGAAAGCTCCCACAGCCCGGTGAGGTATCCAGCGGCTGTGGTCACGCAAAGTCTTCATCCCGTAGAGGCGGTCAGATTCATTGAATCGTTGTGTTCTGAAAAAAACAAGGCCATTTTAGCTGAAAATGGTTTTAGACTATCTACAGGTGTGGAGAAGTGAGTATCGAATGTGCGTTTTTTCTCTATGCAGCCAACATGCTTACGGATGATCAGAGATGGATTTAGAGATCAGGATTAAAACGGAGCTGCCCGGATTCTCGCTCGATGTTAATTGGAGCATGCAGCGTGAACTGATAGTGCTTTTCGGGCATTCGGGTTCGGGCAAGAGCATGACCCTGCGCACCATCGCGGGAATATCCCCGCAGGGCGATGGGCATATAAGATTAAACGGCAGGGTGCTGTACAGTAAGGATCTGAAAATCAACCTTGCCCCGCAGCAGCGGTCGGTAGGCTATGTATTCCAGGACCTGGCGCTATTTCCCCACATGACAGTGGAGAAAAATATCCTCTTTGCGACTGGTGGTGGTCCAGGCAGAGAATCCCGGAAGAAAGCCATGGAAATGATGCAGCTCTTCCGCCTGGCCGGCAACAAGGACAAATATCCGCACGAGATATCAGGTGGTCAAAAACAAAGGGTAGCCCTGGCCCGGGCCCTGATGCGTAATCCCGAAGTACTGCTGCTGGACGAGCCTTTCTCATCTCTGGATGATCAACTTCGGCTGGAGATGCGCCGGTGCCTGGTAAATGTAGTCAAGCAGGAGTTTCATATACCCGCTGTGCTGGTCACGCACAACGTCCTCGAGGTATTTTCTCTGGCTGACAGGGTGATGGTCTACTCGGGCGGCAGGATTATCCAATCCGGTACTCCTCAAACCATATTCAATAACCCGGTGAATGAGGAGGTTATGTCGCTGGTCAGTCTAAAAAAGCTCTATCCCGATT
>CAZKOL010000095.1:0-4130 GCA_964554375.1 uncultured Dehalococcoidales bacterium | reverse complement strand
CCATCTTCTTGAAAAGATCATGCAGGGGGGCCGTCTTCTCTTCCCACTCATCCATGTGGGGATTGATCTGTTTATCGACAAACTTCTTTATCGATGCCCTGAAAGCGTCATGCGTCTCGTTGAAATACATTGATTATTCTCCTTTTCTCTCGACGGGATTTGGTGTGCTGCGCTTATCTGAGCGCCTTTTTATCCACTTTGCCCACAGCGGTAAGGGGTAACGCCTCCATAAATACAATCATTTTGGGAACTTTGTAGGGCGCCAGGTTTTCCTTGCAATATTCGAGTATGTCTTTTTTAATTACTTCGGGATCTTTCCCCTGTGCATCCTTGGTGAGCTGGATGACCGCTTTCACGATCTGGCTGTCGGGACGGTCCGGGTTGACTATCCCTACGATCGCGCACGATTCGATTGCCCCGTGCTCGCTGAGCGCTTCCTCCACCTCGCGGGAGAACACCTTATATCCCCCCACAATTAGCATGTCCTTTGTCCTGTCGGCGATATAAAAGTACCCGTCCTCGTCCATCCGCGCTACATCGCCGGTATAGAGCCACTTGGCGCCCTGGAAATCGCGCAGGGTATTGTCCGTCTCTTCCGGCTTGTTGTGATACCCTTTCATCACCTGGGGTCCGCGAACGATGATCTCCCCCACTTCACCCAGGACGACCTCTTTCGTTCCCGTTTCTACATTAACCAGCTTGACCTCGGTGCTCTGGAGGAGGACCCCCACCGAGCCGATCTTCTTCTTCCCCTTTAAGGGGTTCAGGGTGATGATCGGGCTTGCTTCGGTCATCCCGTAGAGTTCGACCACTTTACCCAGGCCCACGATAGACTCGAGCGCATTGATGGCCTCCTTGGAGAATGGCGATGCGCCGGAGATGAAGGCTTTGCAGTCAGAAAAATCGATTTTTGAAAACGCCGGGTCGTCCATCAGCATCTGGTAGAGAGAGGGTACCATGAGCATCATCATCGGAGGGTGCGCCGAGATCTCTTCACATATATTCTTGGTGTTCCTGGGGTCCGGGATCAGGCACTGGGTGAAGGCCAGCGACATGGAGACCATGCCGAAATAGAGTCCTGCCATGTGGAAGAAGGGGAAGCCGGAGCAGACGGTGCCGCCGTCCATCTGGAGATCGAGCCACTGTTTTCCCTGTGTGAGATTGGAAACCATATTCCAATGGGTGAGGACCGCGCCCTTGGGAGTGCCGGTAGTGCCGCCGGTATACTGTATCAGACAGGTATCATCGAGCTTGACGGACGGCTTAGAAATATCGGGCAAAGTATTCGCGATAAGGTCTTTGAAAGATATCACCTCTTTTCCCGTGATCGGCTCCACTTTTCCGGAGGGAATCTTCTTCAATAGTTTGCCCAGGACGCGCTTGAGCGGAGGGAGATAGTCCGCAATACTGGTTGTAACGATACATTTAACGTGTGGAATATCGTTCTTTATCTTCTGCACGCGGTTTTCATAGATCGCATCCAGTGTTACCAGCACGCTGGCGCCTGCATCATTCAACTGGTAGGCCATCTCCTTCGGCGTGAGAAGGGGAGAGACGCCGGTGACCACGCATCCGGCGCGCAGAGCCCCTGCCAGGGCGATGAGATACTGAGGGAGGTTGGGAAGATTGATGCCCACCACATCACCCGGATTGCATCCCTGTTTGCGGATATATGACGCAAACCTCATCGAGAGTCTGTCAAGCTCTTTATATGTGAATGTGACCCCCAGAAAATGGAAGGCCACCACCTCCGGCCGGAATTTCAGGCCCTTCTCCAGGAGATCCACGTACGTCTCCTCTACGGCTTTCATCTCCACACTTAGCTGTGGATCGTACCATTTGCCCCAGGGTTTTTCATCGTATACTGTCATCTAACAACCTCCTTTTTCCGCCGGGCGGCTTCTTGCCTTCCGGCGATATTTTATCCGCGATGAGCTGGAGTAATCATGGAACAATAGACTGCGGCGCTTCTACAACCTTTGCGCGCAGGTACTCGCCCAGAGTCTTGGCCTGGGGATCGCTTCTCAGCGACGCAGCCACGCCTTCACCGAGAACGCCCCTGATATAGAAATTTACGGCGAGAAGATTGGGAATCTCGTAGCGTTCGATCTCATATCCACGCATGTCCTTGAGGAGCTCCTTCAGTTTTTCGATGGTCAGGAAATCTTTGAGAAAGGCATATGCTTCGGGCGTCTTTCCCCAGACACCGAGATTGGCATTGCCCCCCTTGTCGCCGGAGCGGGTTGCGTAGATGCGGCCGAAGGGTATTTTCACCTTCTTACCCGCCGGCGCGGGTGGTATCGGCGCTTGCTGCGCCTTTGGAGACGGCGCCGCAGCCCCGGACGGCACAAAGCCGACTGATAACTCCTCGCCATCGATCATGATCTTCTGTGTGATCTGGCGTTGGGAGATGAGCGCCGGCCAGTGGATGACTGCCATCGTCCCTTTTGCCGGGGGTGCTGTCAACGTGAAACCGGGGATGTTTGCCAGCGCGAGCGCGACGACCTGCGCGGAAAACCTGTCGACCTTCTTCTGGTCGCGGTCCATAACGGATATCCGCAGATAGGCAAAGGCCTCGTCGTTTGTCCCGGGGTCGTCCCTGTTCGACCGGACAAGCTGTACTTCTTCGACTGCATACTGTCCTCTCCCACCCAGGCTGTCGAATAGCGCATCCTCGACTATTTTGGCCTTTTTTTCGATGTCGAGGCCGGTCAGTACAACATTCGTCGAATTCCTGTACCCTCCCAGGCAGTTGATGCATACCTTGGTGGTCTCGGGGGGCGGCGCGCCGAGCACGCCGGATATCCTGACACGGTCGGGCGCCTCCTGGGACATTTTGATGGTATCGAACCGGGCTGAAACATCGGGAGTCAGATAGGTGGGTTCCCTGATCTCGTAGAGGAGCTGCGCCTTGACGGTGTCCACGGAAACGAGACCTCCTGAGCCCGGATGCTTGGTGATGACCGATGAGCCGTCGGCGGATATCTCGGCTATGGGATACCCGACCTTCAGGAATGAGGGCACCTCTTCGATGAAGGAATAATTCCCGCCCGTAGCCTGCGCTCCGCATTCAACGATATGCCCCGCCACCGCCGATCCGGCAAGCCTGTCCCAATCATTGCGCTTCCATCCGAACCACCAGGCCGCCGGCCCCATTACCAGCGAGGCATCGGCGACGCGGCCGCTCACCACGATGTCGGCGCCTCTTTCCAGCGCCTCGGCGATGCCCCATCCGCCGAGATAGGCATTTGCGGTGATGGGAACCAGACCCCCGTCTTTCAGCGAGATCCCTTTATCAAGGTGAACGAAGGCCTCTCCCGCCTCCTGCAGTTCACCGAGCCGCGCCATCAGGTCATCCCCCTCGATGCAGGCGATCCTGGGATGCAGCCCCAGTTTCTCCGCTATCTTGAGAAGCTCCTGCGCAAGCCCGCGGGGGTTCAATCCGCCGGCGTTCGATACCACCTTGATCTTTTTATCGAGGCATTCTCCCATAATCTCTTCCATCTGTTTGAGGAAGGTAGGCGTATATCCCGCCTCGGGGTTTTTCAATTTCAAGCGGAAGAGCAGCGCCATGGTAAGCTCTGCCAGGTAATCGCCTGAAAGAACATCTATAGGACCTCCCCGCACCATCTCCGAGGCGACAGCCAGCCGGTCCCCGAAGAAGCCGCTGCAATTGGCGATAATCACTCTGTCCTTTCCTTTCCTGCTCTCAGAACTCATGACAATCCTCCGAATCTTTCATATTAATAATCTTATATGGCCGGTTTATTACGCATAAATTTGTGTTTTCTCCGGGAATCATAATGGATTTTCTGCTATTTTCCCGTGAAATTGGGCGGCCTCTTCTCCATAAAGGCGGTAATGCCCTCTCTGGCATCTTCCGTACCGGCTACCTCCTTGATCCTTTCCGAAAGAAAGTTAAGGGCCTCCGGCAACGGCAGATTCGCCATGTCATAGAAGGCCTGTTTCCCCATTCTCATCCCGATGGGGCTCTTCGAAGTGAGGATGCCGAGCACTTTACTCACTTCCGCATCGAGGTCTGCTGCAGGAACAACCCTGGTAATGAGCCCCATGGCAAGCGCCTCCTGCGCTGTCATCCTTTCTCCCAGCAGGATCATCTCCATGGCCTT
>CAZKOL010000094.1:0-4164 GCA_964554375.1 uncultured Dehalococcoidales bacterium | reverse complement strand
TCATGCTCCAGGATTCCAACTTGGGGCTGATTTTTTGAAACCTCTTGCGGATATGCCGCGGGAGGTTTTTTTATTTGAAAGCAAGCTATGAATAGTAAAGCCATACTTGTTCTGGAAGACGGTACTGTTTACCGGGGCGATGCCTTCGGCGCTGAAACAACTGCCTTCGGCGAAATCATCTTTATCACAAGCATGACCGGTTACCAGGAAATGCTCACCGATCCATCTTTTGCCGGCCAAATAGTGGTGCCGACTTATCCGCTGATAGGGAATTACGGAATCAACCGTGATGATGTTGAATCCTCAAAAATACAGGTCAGGGGTTTTGTTGTCAGGGACTATTGCCCTGTTCCCAGTAACTGGCGGAGCACGGGGACAGTGGAGGAATATCTGAAAACGGGGAATGTTCCCGGTCTTAGCGGTATCGACACGCGCAGCTTAACAAGGCACATACGCTCCAAAGGGGTCATGATGGGCATATTAACATCAGAGTTGACCACGAGGGAAGCACTGGCGGAGTTGAAACACATGCCTTCCTATGGGAATACCGATTTCGTCAAAGAAGTGAGTATAAAAGAGCCTTTTAAATGGAGCTTCAGACAGGGGCAACAGCAGCACACGTATAATATCGTAATCGTTGATATGGGTTTGAGGTTTAATATAGCTCGCATACTAAGCCGGCTCGGCTGCCAGGTGACTGTCGTCCCCTGCACCCTTTCCCCCCGGGACATACTCGCTCTTGAACCGGATGGCATAGTGCTTTCGCCAGGTCCCGGAAATCCTGCTTTACTGGACTACGCCATTGAGAACGTCAAAGGTCTACTTGGTAGAAAACCAATATTGGGAATATGCCTCGGTCACCAGCTTATAGGCCGGGCTTTTGGCGCTGATACCTTTAAACTCAAATTCGGTCACCGAGGGGCCAACCACCCTGTCTGCGACCTGGCCACAGATAAAGTTAATATCACTGCACAGAATCACGGCTACGCTATAGATGAAGATACCTTGAAGGGAGGATTAGTAGTCAGCCACATAAACTTGAATGATGGCACTATCGAAGGTCTTAAACATAGAACTATGCCGATTATTTCAATACAGTACCATGTAGAAGGCTCTCCCGGTCCGCAGGACAACACGTACATATTTGACAGATTTTTACAGATGGTTAGAGAGGAAAAGAAAACATAGATGTCTATGATCTCGAAGGTACTGGTTATAGGCTCAGGTCCTATCATAATAGGCCAGGCGGCTGAATTTGATTATGCGGGCACCCAGGCATGCAAATCCCTTCGGGAAGAGGGGATAACTACCGTGCTCGTCAACTCTAATCCTGCAACCATAATGACCGATGAAGGCATAGCCGATATAGTGTACATTGAACCTCTGACCGTGGACGTGGTAGGCCGGATAATTGAACGGGAACGGCCCGACGGGCTGTTGCCAACCCTTGGCGGTCAAACCGGTCTTAACCTGGCTGTGGAACTTGCCGATGCGGGAATACTGAATAAATATAATGTTCGCATGTTAGGCACACCGTTAGAGACTATTAAAAAAGCCGAGGAAAGGTCCTTATTCAAGCAACTGATCCAGGAAATCGATGAACCGATTCCAGAAAGCGTGACGGTAAATTCTGTTATCGAAGCTAAGAATTTTGCCTCGTCCATCGGGTTACCACTGATAGTCCGGCCTTCCTACACGCTTGGTGGAACTGGCGGCGGCATTGTCTACACTATGGCCGAACTGGAAGCCACTGTGGCAAATGGGCTGGCATCCAGTATGAGTCATCAGGTATTAGTCGAGAGATGCCTGCTGGGCTGGAAAGAAATCGAATATGAAGTCATGCGCGATGCCGCCGACAACTGCATTACTATCTGTAACATGGAAAACATAGATCCAATGGGCGTTCATACAGGTGACAGCATTGTTGTGGCCCCCAGTCAGACGTTAACCGACAAGGAATACCAGATGCTCAGGTCGGCCAGCCTGAAGATAATACGGGCACTCCGGATTGAGGGTGGCTGTAACATACAATTTGCTTTGACCCCGAGCCCGGTAGTTGCCAGGAAGTGGGCGCCGGATCAACTGAATATTTCGAACAGCCAGTACTATATAATCGAGGTAAATCCCCGGGTCAGCCGCAGTTCAGCCTTAGCCAGCAAGGCGACGGGCTATCCTATAGCAAGGGTAGCTGCCAAGATCGCCGCAGGCAAGCGGCTTGATGAAATCCCCAACCGTGTAACCGGTAAAACCATGGCGGCCT
Source organism: uncultured Dehalococcoidales bacterium (assembly GCA_964554375.1). Taxonomy (GTDB): domain Bacteria; phylum Chloroflexota; class Dehalococcoidia; order GIF9; family UBA5629; genus CAIMUM01. The sequence goes on along the minus strand of CAZKOL010000094.1, from coordinate 1,904 downwards.
TCGAGCCTGCACTGGACTACTGCGTAATCAAAATTCCGCGCTGGCCGTTTGATAAATTCGCAGGTGGTGATAGAACCCTCGGTAGTCAGATGAAGGCCACCGGTGAGGTTATGGCTATCGAGCGTTGTTTTGAAGCCGGGTTGCAGAAGGCAGTACGCTCCTTAGAGATGGGCAGAAGATCTCTCCTGTGGGAAGACAAGAACTGGGGCGGTCCCGGTGCACATGGAGCATATCCGCTTCATCCTAACGACATGAGGCTATGGGCATTGATGGCAGCGCTTAGAAGAAAAATGGACGTGGACCAGCTTGCAGAACAAACGGGAATAGACCCGTGGTTCATACATAAAATGGCCAATATAGTCCAGGTGGAGCAGCAGCTTTTATCGGAAAAATTAACTCCGGGATTGCTGAGGCGGGCAAAGCGGCTCGGTTTCTCTGATGAACAAATTTCAACCCTGGGAGACATGTTGCCGGATCAGGTGCGGCAATTGCGATACCAGTGGAAAATAAAGCCGGTGTATAAAATGGTGGATACGTGCGCAGCCGAGTTTGATGCTGAAACCCCCTATTTTTACAGCACGTACGAGATTGAAAACGAGGCTGAACCCTTAAGAGATGATAAAGCAGTCGTGATCGGCAGCGGACCTATAAGAATCGGCCAGGGGATAGAGTTCGACTATTGTAGCGTCCATTCCGCCTGGGCACTTAAGGAAGCCGGTTACAGGAGCATAATGGTCAATTCAAACCCTGAGACCGTTTCAACCGATTTTGATACCAGTGACCGGCTTTATTTTGAACCTCTCGACGAGGAAAGCGTCCTCGACATTCTTGAAAATGAAAATTCACGATTGCCTGTTACCGCCGGTACTCCTTCGATACTTCAATTTGGAGGGCAGACTGCAATCAACCTTGCCGCATCACTATCCAGAAACAATTTACCTATTCTGGGTTCTAACGCGGAAATTATTGATATGGCAGAAGACAGGCGCAGATTCGAAGATTTTCTCAATCACCTTGGTATTCCGCAGCCGCCCGGCGCAGGTGTAACTACAATAGATCGGGGACAAGAGATTGCCAAATTGCTGGGCTATCCGGTACTGGTGAGACCAAGTTATGTGCTTGGTGGCAGGGGAATGGAGATAGCACAGAATCAAGAGGAATTAACCAGGTACATGAAACAGGCGATCGAACTTGATGAGCGCCATCCCGTCCTGATTGATAAATATTTCGAAGGCAAGGAAGTGGAGGTTGACGCAGTAAGCGATGGAGTTGACGTCCTGATTCCCGGGATCATTGAGCATATCGAACGGGCTGGCGTACATAGCGGAGATTCCATAGCTGTATATCCGGGATTAGGGCTATCTGAAAATGAAGTAAATACCCTGGTGGATTACACTGTCAGGATTGGGCTTGCACTTGGAATAAAAGGTCTGATGAACATTCAGTACGTTATCATGCAGGGTGGACCAGGGAAGTTATCGTCTATATATATGCTGGAGGTGAATCCGCGCGCCAGCCGGACGATCCCGTTTATCTCCAAGGTAACAGGGGTACCCATGGTACGGATTGCTACAAAAGTAATGCTTGGAATCAGTCTTGCGGAACAGGGATATAAAACAGGTCTATGCAGAAAAAAAGCCCTGGTTGGTGTAAAGGCTCCTGTTTTTTCCATGTCAAAGTTGATAGGCGTAGATACGTATCTCAGCCCTGAGATGAAATCCACAGGTGAAGTTATGGGAATTGATTTTACTTATGAAGCTGCCCTGGCTAAAGCATTGATTGCCGCAGGACTCATGTTGCCTGCTCAAGGAACCCTCCTGTTCAGCATTGCAGACAAGAACAAAGCGGAAGCGCTGCCTATAATAAAGGGATTCTATTCGCTGGGTTACCAGATATACGCAACG
>CAZKOL010000093.1:0-4219 GCA_964554375.1 uncultured Dehalococcoidales bacterium | reverse complement strand
AGATATACAGGGAGTTTATGAATAACAAAGACGCCTACCTGGAAAGCCTGTGAAGATGCGGGAGCAGTTACTTTATGTACGAAACGGGGCGTTGTCAGCCGTCCTGCCGATTGTCCTGTTAATGGTGGGCTGAACACGCTGATGGCTAAGGAGATAATAGGCATGGATGAGATTAAATACAGGGTATTCGATGCAATCGGCAACACTCCGCTGGTGGAGCTGGGGCCTATTGACGGGGTGAATCCGCATGTCAAAATACTGGCCAAGCTGGAGGGGTGCAATCCGGGCGGCTCGGGTAAGGACAGGCCGGCCTATTACATGATCAGGAAAGCCGAGGAAGACGGCCTTTTGACCCGGGACAAGGTCATTGTTGAGCCCACCTCCGGCAATACCGGCATCGCCCTGGCCATGATCGGCTCGGCCAGGGGGTACAGGGTAAAGCTCTTTATGCCGGAGTGTGTCAGCACAGAGCGCCAGATATGCCTGCAGGCCTTCGGGGCTGAGGTTGTTTTAACACCGGCCAGGGAGGCGACGGACGGCGCCATCCGCCGGGCCCGGCAGTTCATCGAGAATGAGCCCGGCAAGTACTATATGCCCAACCAGTTCGACAACCCGAATAACCTGCTTTCGCATTACGAGACCACCGGGCCGGAGATATACCGGCAGACCAATGGCGAGGTGGATGTATTTATCGCCGGTTTAGGCACTTCAGGGACGCTGATCGGGACGGGTAAATACCTGAGGGAGAAGAAGCCGGGCGTCCGTGTCATAGCCGTGGAGCCCACTGAAGGCCATACCATACAGGGCCTTAAAAACATGACCGAATCCATCGTACCCGGCATCTATGACAGCAAGGGATTCGACGAAAAAGTCGTCGTCGGGGATGGCGAGGCCTTCGAGACTACCCGCATGCTGGCTATCAGGGAGGGTATATTCGTGGGCATGTCCAGCGGGGCAGCCGTGGCCGGGGCCGTCCAGGTCTCCGGCAGGATGGACAGGGGCAACATCGTGGTGATATTGCCCGACCGGGGCGATCGCTACCTCAGCACCACGCTCTTCCGTTCCATCTGCGCCAAGTGCCCGCCTTAAAATTGCCCGGCCAGCAATTCGGCGATATGCATAACCCTGATCGGGCTTCCCTTCTTATGCAGACCGCCGCGCAACTGTAATACGCAGGGCGCGCAGGCCGTCACTACTGTTTCAACGCCCGTGGCCTCGATATTGGCCAGCTTGCGCTGCAGTATGGAGCCGCACAGCTCGGGATGCGCCAGCAGCGTGTCCCCGCCGAAGCCGCAGCAGGCGTCCGCGTCGTTCATCTCGACCAGCTCATAACCGGCCGCTTCTATAAGCTTCCTGGGCTCTGCAGATATGCCCAACCCGCGCTTCAGGTGGCATGGGTCATGGTATGTTACTTTGCCCACTGCCGCCGCCTTTATCCCCCGCCCCGGCCCGAGCTCGGAGAGAAGCTGTGACAGGTCGCGCACCTTGCCGGACAGACGCAGGGCCCTCTCATGCAGGGACGGTTCGCCGGCAGTGAGGCTGAGAAATTCTTTTTTCAACATGACGGCGCAGCCCGGGCAGACGGTGACAACGTAGTCCGGCTCCTGCCCTGACAGCGCTTCGATGTTGTGCCTGGCCAGCGCTAATGCGGCGCCGGAATCCCCGGCGAAATAGGCTGGCGCCCCGCAGCAGGCCTGGTACTGTGGGTAGTAGGGGGCAGCGCCATACCTTTCGAGCAGGCGCATGACGTCTTCGCCCAGTTCAGGGTAGGCGAAGGAAGTCACACACCCGGAATAAAAGGCCACTTTCGGCGCCTTCCCGGCCACGGGTGACTTGTATGCTGTCATGCGGTCGCCCAACAAAATAGTCTGCAGTCCCGGCAGGCTGATGGTGTCGGTTATGCTCCTCAGGGGGTAAGGCAGGCTCCTGATCATGGAATCACCGTCTAAAAATGGTCCCTGCAGCTTTGCACAGGCCCTGACCACCCCTTCCAGCCTGGCAGGATGTTTCAAAATCGTGCCGTAGGCCAGCTTCTTACCGGCGCCAAGGCCTTTCTCCCGTACATACTGGGTGCGCATCCGCCTTATCAGTCCGGGTATATCGATACCGGCCGGGCAGACGGATTTGCAGGACATGCATCCCAGGCACATCTCCGAAAGCTCGCGGGAGCGCTCCCGGTCATGGTAAAAAGCGGTGAGGATCGTGCCGATGCCGCCCTGGTATACATGCCCGTAGATCTGCCCGGACAGCGAGGCGAAGACGGGGCAGACGTTGAGGCAAGCGCCGCACTTGATGCAGTATAGCGCTTCCCTGAAGTCGTCCGAATCCCTCATCCGGCTGCGGCCGTTATCGACCAGCACGATGTGCAGTTCGCGCGGCCCCTGCCCGCCGGGAAGCGGCATGCCGCAAACCTCTCCGGCCCGGCCGATCCCCGTGATGAACGAGGTGTAGTTTGTCATCTTGGTGCCCACGCAGCTACGGCTGAGCAGCCTGAGGACCGCATTCGCATCTACAAAGCTGTGCATGATTTTTTCTATGCCCACGACAGCTACCTGCAGCGGGGGCAGGGTAGTCACGAGCTGTCCGTTTCCCTCGTTGGTCAGGATGACGATGGCGCCGGTATCGGCTATGGCGATATTGGCCCCGGATATGCCCATGCCTGCATCTAAATATGTCTGGCGCAGCGATTCCCGCACCGTGTTCAGCAGCGGCTGCGAATCAGAGCTGACCTGTTCTCCCAGCAGCTCGGAAAACAGGGAAGCGATCTGTTCAGCCGTCTTGTGTATGGCCGGACCGACGATATGGGCAGGTTTTTCCCCTGCAAGCTGAACTATCCTCTCGCCGATGTCTGTCTCATTCACACGGAAACCGCGGTGTTCAAGGTGGTGGCGCAGTCCGATCTCCTCGGTCAGCATGGACTTGGACTTGACTATATGCTTTACCCCACGCCCCCGGGCCAGCCCGGCGATGTAATCATTGGCCCTGCCGGCGTCTGCAGCCTCGAAGATAACCGCACCCGCTGCCGCGGCGTTTTCCTTGAATTGTCGGACCAGGGCGGGAAGGTCATCAATGGCCTTCTTTTTCCTCTCGTGCAGGTCCTGCCGCAGCGATTCGAAATCGATGCCCGTCATGCCCATCTGGCGGCCGAACCCGGTCAGCATGGTGAAGCGGCTCAGCGCCGCCTGCAGCGTGTCGTCCGCAAGCGCCCGCCTGATCTGTTTTCTCAGTTTGCTTGCCATTGAAAATCCCGTAAAAACTGCCGGTAAATCAGGCTTTTAATATCAGTATATGCTCTTCGGACGGACCCTGGGCGCGGGAAAAAATTGCACCGGGTATATCGGCGGTGGTATTGCGCCCGCTCAGGTAGGTAATGAATGTGGGGACCTTGTGTCCGGGTATCCCGCCGGATGAGCCCTTTATGAGTTCAGCGGCATCTGCCAGGCTGTCGGCTATGCGTCTGCCGTCGAGGAGTGTGAGGTGCACTTGCGGTAGTATGGCCGCCAGGCGTGCATTACCCTCGTTTTCCAGAGTTACCAGCGTGCCTGTTTCAGCGATGCCGAAGTCTGCCTCGGTGATGCCCAGTCCTGCGCCCTTATACACATCTTTCAAGATGCGCCGTGCAGCCTGCAAGATGGCCTCGGGTTCGGCAGGCACCTGTTCGCCGGCTGCGGCCGAGATGAGTTCAGCCAGTTCATCGATGGGTACATCCTTTCCCCTGGCCATCTGTGCCGCCCATTGCGTGATGGATGTCTCCGCGACCTTGACCCCGGCGGCTGCCAGGCGGGCGGTCAGGCCCAGCCTGTCCGCAATCGGGGAGCCCGACTTGACGACTATTTTTATGTCTTTGTCGCTGACCAGCTTTAACACATACTCGGTCGCCTCTTCAACCGAGCCAGCCAGGATAACCTGTGCCCCGGTAAGTGTCGCCTCGGTTTTAAATCTCTCTAAAAGTTCACTGTTATCAACCATAGCTAACCTCGCTCAAACGTCTGAACGTCGGGAGAGATATACTGGATGGCGCCGTCGGGCATCACGCGAAATTATATATTGCGAGCGATGACATTGCCAATTGATAGTTGAAACCATAATCTATACAATAGTAAGTGGTAAAATTTAGCATAAGAAAGCCACATGGGAATACAGGATCTTCTCAGAATAGCTATCGATAACTATGCCTCAGACCTGCATTTGAGGGTAGGGTCAGTTCCGACGTTGAGGA
>CAZKOL010000092.1:0-4239 GCA_964554375.1 uncultured Dehalococcoidales bacterium | reverse complement strand
TATTGCTCAAGGCGGCCTTAAAGATGAATGCCGGCCAGGAATAGTATAATAGTATAAGCGGCAATAATTGCGGGATAACTGCTATTTTGTGCAGCGGTTATCCTGCTTTTATTATTTTTGCATATGAATAATATTCGCAATTTCAGCATAATCGCCCACATAGATCACGGCAAGTCCACGCTGGCCGATCGCATCCTCGAGATGACGGGCCTGGTCAGGAAGACAAGCATGGAACAGATGTTGGACAGCATGGATCTTGAGAGGGAGAGGGGCATCACTATCAAGGCCAAATCGGTCCGGATTCCCTATATGTCGGCAAATGGGAACGAGTACATATTAAACCTCATAGATACACCCGGCCATGTCGATTTCAATTACGAGGTATCACGCAGCCTGAAAGCATGCGAGGGGGCCGTCCTGCTGGTGGACGCGACACAGGGAGTGGAAGCCCAGACCATCGCCAATGCCAACCTGGCCCTCGATGCCGGTTTGAAGATCATCCCCGTGATAAACAAGATTGACCTGCACAATGCCATGATTGACGACTGCAGCCTGCAGCTCTATACCATGCTGGGACTTGGCATCGAAGATATACTCCACGTATCGGCCAAAGATGGGCGCGGGGTAGCCGAGCTGCTTGAGGCCATCGTGGAGCGGATACCTCCCCCCTCAGGAAGCGTATCCGATCCCTTGAAGTGCCTTATCTTCGACTCGTTTTTCGATCCCTATCGTGGAGTCATACCGCACCTGCGCGTTTTCTCAGGGCGCCTCTCGTCCGGCGATAAAATCATGCTCAAATCCTCCGACAAGGAATTTGAGATAGAGGAGGTGGGATATTTCAGCCTGGGGCTGGTACGGTCTGAAAACCTGCATGCCGGAGACGTAGGGTATGCGGTGGCGCTCATCAGGAATGCTGGTGAGATTCACGTGGGTGATACTATAGTGGCCGCCGACCATCCGGAAGTGACCGCGGTGCCGGGCTTCAGGTTGTCCCAGCCGATGGTGTACTGCGGGGTTTATCCCATCATAACCAGCGATTATGCCAAGCTGGGGGCCGCCCTCGAGAAATTCAAGCTCAACGACTCGTCAGTAGTTTATGAGAAGGAGAATTCAGCAGCGCTGGGGTATGGGTACCGCATGGGGTTCCTGGGGATGCTGCATATGGAGATAGCGCTCGAGAGGTTAAAGCGTGAATATGAACAGGATATCATAGCCACCATGCCCTCCGTTATCTACCGGGTCATTCGCAAGGACGGTGAAGTCCTCATGCTCGATAATCCCTCCAAGTTCCCCCCGGAGGGGGAGATAGACCACATCGAAGAACCCGTTATCAGGATCAGGATTATCGTGCCGTCGGATTACGTGGGGCCTTGCATGGAGCTATCCGATGCCAAGCGCGGCGTATTGATAGGTATAGAGCACCCCGATGACCGGCGCTCCATCCTGGTGTACGACCTGCCGCTGGCCGAGATGATCACAGATTTTTATGACAGGCTCAAGAGCGTCAGCCGCGGCTATGCCAGCATGGATTACGAGATGAACGGTTTCCGGGCCGGCGACCTGGTGAAGGTGGATATACTGGTCAACAACGGGTCGGTGGACGCCCTTTCATATATTGCGCCCAGGGAGGGCGCAGCCGTGAGGGGCAGGGCGCTCATACATAAATTGAGCAAGACCATACCCAAGCACCTCTTTAAGATTCCCCTGCAGGCAGCCATCGGTGCGCAGGTTATAGCCAGGGAGGACATCTTCCCCCGGCGCAAAGATGTGCTGGCCAAGTGCTACGGCGGCGATATAACACGAAAAAGGAAGCTGCTGGAAAAACAGAAAGAAGGCAAGAAAAAGATGAAGATGGTCGGTTTTGTGGAAGTTCCGCAGGAGGCGTTCCTGTCGCTTATGAAGATAGAGGATTAGTCTGCTGCCATGCGCGGGCTCTATATTCACATACCTTTCTGCATCAGTAAATGCTTTTACTGCGATTTCTACTCTATAACTGCTGTGCCTGAACTGATGGACAGGTATATCGATGCATTGCTTACCGAAGCCGACAGCTATATGGGACTGAGCTTCACCACGCTTTATATCGGGGGAGGCACGCCCAGCCTTTTAGGGTCAGCCAGACTGGCGAAGCTTGTCGAAGGCCTTTCGCGGAGATTTGAACTTGAGGATTTGCAGGAGGCGACCATCGAAGTCAACCCGGAGTCCGCCGGCGGGGATTTCCTGGCAAATGCATGTGATTTGGGTATTAATCGCCTCTCCATCGGGGCGCAATCTTTAAATCCGGAAGAATTAAGGAAAGCCGGACGGGCACACGATAGGCGGCAGGTACTGGAGACTATTGATATCGCATTACACAGCGGTTTTCATAACACATCGGTTGATGTCATGATTGGCTTGCCCGGACAGACTACGCAGAGCCTTTGCAATACGCTGAATATATTGATCGCCGCGGGGATTAACCATATCTCGGCCTACTGTCTTTCCATAGAAGAGGGTACTGCTTTTTTCAGATGTCCTCCCCCGGATTTACCGGGCGAAGATGACCAGGCCTGCCTTTTCCAATCGGCTGTGGATATTCTGGCGGCGCACGGCTTCGCGCATTACGAGATTTCCAATTTTGCCCTGCCGGGCAGCGAATGCCTGCACAATCTCAATTACTGGAGAGGAGGTGAATATCTTGGACTGGGCGCCGCTGCAGCGTCGCACACCGGGGGTGAACGTTTCAGGAATGCCGCTTGCCTGGAACGGTATCTTGAAGATCCGTCATCTATCAGGGAAGCGGTGGAGAGGCTGGATGAGGGGCGCAAGGCTGGGGAGGAGGCCATGCTGCGCCTGCGCCTGCTTGCAGAAGGGCTGGATATAAAGGAAATGGCCGGCAGATACGGGCCGGATGCCCTTAAAAGTCTGGAAGCCAGGCTGGATCAACTGGTCAGCCGGCGGATGCTGGTCAGGGATGGAGATGTTTTCCGGTTGCCAGCTGGAAGTGCACTGACGTCGAACAGCGTTTTTATCGATGTCATCGGTTAATGTGGGGGAGAGGCGGTCGAAAATTACCAGATGCCCGGTACAAGGGCATTGCGTCCGGCCGGGTAATCGGGGAAGTGATCATGGTACCAGGCGTGGTGCGACCTGGCGCGCGGCGCGAGGTTGGCCACAGTCCAAAGGGCAAAGCTCAGACCGGCCAGAGACCATGTGGCCAGCGCCCATCCGGTCCAGATCATGATCTCGCCGAAATAGTTGGGACAGGATATCAGGTTATATAGGCCGCCCCGCGGGATTTCATAGCCGGTCTCACCGGGTTTACGCAGTTCAGCCAGGATGTAATCGGCATGTCTGTTTATCACGAAGCCCGCGATGAAAAGTGCGGCGCCCACGATAAATCTCGGGTCGAACAACCAGCGGTCGGGGTAACCGCCCGACAACGTGAATACATAGTAGCCGTTCAGCCAGGCATTCATCAGGTTAAAGAAAATACCTGAAAGCGCGATGGAAAGCGGCATCTTATCGTGCGAGCTCTTAAGGCTGAAAGGATAGATAAAGGCACGGTGGATATAGTGGGCCTCCCACATCAGCAGGAAGATAACGGAGGGAATTGAAAGCGGCGCTTTTCCCAGTACAAAACACAGGGCGAATATGATGGGTGAGCAGGCTTCCATGATGACCCAGCCAAGCTTGCTGTCCAGGGCAGGTCCCCATCCGCCCTTGATATGGCGCCCGTAGGGCGCGGCGATGAAGAAAAGGCTGGTAAAAATAAGGGGAGATAGCACCAGCCAGGCGATTAAAATTATATTGTAAATGGCATCTGAGGTCATATTATTACCTCTATTGACGCCCTTTACTTTTTATGAAACCGCTGTCCGTAAACCACCTGATGGTATCGGCCAGGGTTTCACTGACAGGCCTCGGTTTATATCCCAGTTCCCGTGTAGCTTTAGCGTGGCTGATATTGCGGTTGCCGGCGAGCGCCCTTAAAGAAACGCTGGTGAAAATAGGCCTGGCGCCCGCCCATTGCGATACCGTCGTCACGACGGGGGCACAGGCCCTGGCTAGCGGTAACGGGCAAACCAGCGCAGGGGTCCTCCGGCCCGTTATCTGTGAAACGATGGCAGCCGTCTCACGTATAGACAACCATGTGCCGGAAAGCAGGTAATTCGCTCCTGGCGGCGCTGCCTGCTCGGCCTTTATTGCGCCCTCGGCCACGTCCCTGGCGTCCACCCAGTCGAAACCGCCTTCCAGCAG
>CAZKOL010000091.1:0-4542 GCA_964554375.1 uncultured Dehalococcoidales bacterium | reverse complement strand
CCAGTTGCACCATTTGCAGAAGGTATGCACGGGCGTCGGCATCTTCTCCAGGGGAAAAATAATAGTCTCAGGGCCCGTCGATAAGCTGGGCAGGGATGCCTTTAGAAAGGGCAACTACAATATCGTCCTGCCCGTAGCTCAACTCACCGATAGGGTTCGCTCCGAGATCAGCAGGATTCACGGTGTCTTCAGTATTGACAGTATCGCAGACAGCACAATCGTCTCGGCGGAAGAGGACATCAGCGGGGAGATTGAGAGAGTAGTGCTTGAGGCAACAGGGCTCAAGGTGCAGATGAAGGTAGAGGAGTTCGAACTGGAAGAGATATATATGAAATATTTTGAGGGCTCCGGGATATGAATGGCCTGTTAGAGATTTTCAGAAAGGAGCTGGCGGACAGTTTCAACAGCAAGAGGTTCATCATCCTGTTCCTTCTGGTATATATGGCAGGCATAGCGACCATCTATATAGCCGCCCAGAATATCCGGGGGGCGGTCGGCGATTCGACCAGTAACATCTTCCTGACCCTGTTCATCGTTTCCGGGAGCAACATGCCCTTCTCTTTCCCGTTGTTCATGTCCATTTTCATCCCCATCATCGGCATAGCTCTGGGCTTTGATGCGGTTAACAGCGAGAGGACAAGCGGCAACCTCAGCCGACTCCTGGCCCAGCCCATCTACAGAGACAGTCTGATCAACGGCAAGTTTTTAGCCGGCCTGACCATGATAGCTATACTTATCGTGAGCGTGATAGCCATCGTAGCAGGCCTGGGTCTGCGTCTGATAGGCGTGCCTCCGGAGGCAGAGGAAATACTGCGTTTATTTATGTTCGTAATCGTGAGCATCCTTTACGGGGCTTTCTGGATGTCCCTGGCTGTGCTCTTCTCTGTGCTGTTCAGAAAAACCTCCACCTCGGCACTGGCCTCCATATCGGTCTGGATCTTCCTGTTCCTTTTCATGGGGATAATCGCCAACCTCATAGCCGGGGCTGTTTTCCCGGTCAACCAGGATTCCACGGTTGCCCGGGTGGCGGACTACGACAGCCTCTACCGTATGATCAGCCGCATCTCCCCTGGGACCCTTTATGCCGAGAGTATCCAGGCCATACTTGTCCCCAGCATGGGTAGCAGCAGCCCCACCATGATGATGATAGGGATATATTCGGGGCTGATGCCATCCCCGTTGCCCCTCAGCCAGAGCCTGACGCTGGTCTGGCCCCAGCTGGTGGGGCTGGTCGCCCTGACCGCTGTTTGTTTCGCCGTGGCCTATATCAAGTTTATGCGCGAGGAGATAAGGTCAACATAAGATGATATTAAAAGCTTTAACTGTGGGTTTCATAGCTACCAATTGCTACATTGTGGGATCGGATACCACCAGGAAGGCCATGGTGATCGATCCCGGCGCAGACTCGAGGGACATCCTGAAGGCGGTTAACGCCGATGCCCTATCCGTGTCGCTGATCGTTATAACGCACAGCCACTTCGATCATATAGGGGCCGTCAAGGCCATCAAAGACGCTACCGGCGCCAAATTCGCCGTGGGGGCGGGGGCCGAGAAGTCGTCGCCCGGCGCGTTCATCAAGTTGGTGGCGGCCATGTCCGGCGGGTCGGCCAGGATACCTGAGCCCGACCTGTTCCTGTCCGATGGGGACAAGATCGACATCGACGACCTGCATTTTGAAGTGCTTTTTACCCCCGGCCACAGCCCCGACGAGATCAGCCTTTACGGCCACGGCATACTTTTCAGCGGAGATACGCTTTTCAACGCCGGTATCGGAAGGACAGATTTTCCCGGCTGCAGCTACGAACAGCTCGAGCACAGCATACAAACCAGGCTCTATACCCTGCCCGATCAGACCATTGTGTACCCCGGCCACGGCCCCGAGACTACAATCGGGCGTGAAAAAAGGGGCAATCCCTTTATCAGGTGATTGCCCCTTTTATATAAGCTGGATGTGGTGGATTAGACGAAGAGGGGGCAGAGGACCAGCGTGATAGTGGCGAGCAGCTTTACCAGCACGTGAAGTGATGGTCCGGCAGTGTCCTTGAAAGGATCACCGACTGTGTCGCCGACTACGGCAGCCTTGTGGGCGTCCGATCCTTTGCCCAGGATATTGCCTTTGTCATCCTTAAGCTGGTCATCTTCGATCATTTTCTTGGCGTTATCCCAGGCGCCGCCGCCGTTGTTCATGAAGGAGGCGAGCATGATGCCTGCGATCGTGCCAATCATGAGGAGCGCTGCCACAACCTGCGCGGCGTCCCACGTGTAGAACTTGCCGTCCGCCAGCGGGACTGGTGGGAGGTACTTGAAGAACAGACCCAAAACCACCGGCGCAAGCACTACCAGGAGCGCCGGGGCGATCATCTCTTTGAGGCCGGCTTTGGCCGTGATATCAACGATCTCAGCATAGTTCGGCTTCTCGGTCCCGGCCATGATGCCCGGGTGATCGCGGAACTGGGTGCGTACCGCGTCTATGATTTTGCTGGCAGTCTTGCCGACTGACCTGATAGCCCATGCGCTGAAAAGATAGACAAGCATGGCCGCAATGAGGCCGCCGACGAAGACCTCGATGTTGGCGATGTTTACGACGTTGAAACTGCCTGTTACCCCGAACCTGAGGAAGGACACCCTGTCGAGGTAAGCCTGGAAGAGCAGGAAGGCGGCCAGGCCGGCTGATACCATGGCATAACCCTTGGTCAGCGCCTTGGTCGTGTTGCCGACGGCGTCAAGCCTGTCGGTGATCTTGCGGACCTCGGGGCCGGCGCCGGCCATCTCGTTAATGCCGTTGGCGTTGTCGGTGATGGGGCCGAAGGTGTCCATGGAAAGCACGTAAGGGCAGGTCATAAGCATGCCCATGGTAGCCACTGCCGTGCCGAATGCGCCTCCGCCTTTAACTCCGCTGAGCTCGCCGAACACGTAGGCCAGTATCAGGGCGGAGCCGATTACCATGGCCGTGGCGAAGGTGGTTTCGAAGCCCACTGCCACGCCTGCCACGATGTTGGTGGCAGGGCCGGTCTTGGAGGCCTCGGCGATATCTCTGACGGGCTTGTAGCGTGATTCAGTGTAGTATTGCGTCACGAAAATGATGGCTATGCTGGCGATGATGCCCACGACGCCGGCAAAGAATAGCCACCAGCTATCGAGCATGAAGTATACGGTGATGGCCAGGCCGACTATGGATAGAGCGATGGCCACGTAATACCCGCGGTTGAGGGCGTTCATGGCGTTCTCGCTCTCTTTGGCTTTTACGATCATGATGCCGGCCATGCTGGCAAACATGCCGAACCCGCGCACAACCAGCGGGAAGATGACCCATGCCACGTTCCCTGTGGCAACGTATGCAACCACACCGAGGATCATGGCGCCGATGTTTTCGGCGGCGGTCGATTCGAAGAGGTCGGCGCCGCGGCCGGCGCAGTCACCGACGTTGTCGCCCACCAGGTCCGCGATGACAGCAGCATTGCGGGGATCGTCTTCGGGAATACCCGCTTCGACTTTACCGACCAGGTCGGCGCCCATGTCAGCGGCCTTGGTATAAATACCGCCGCCAAGCTGGGCGAAGAGGGCCACGAAGCTGGCGCCGAAGCCGAAGCCGACGATCAGATGCGGGGCTAATGCGGGAGTGTCGGCTCCGCCGAAAGAGAAGAATATCACGGTTACACCGATCAGGCTGAGGGCTGTGATGAGGAACCCGGATACAGCGCCGCCGTGAAGCGCTACCCGCACTGCCTCGGTCAGGCTCTTCTGAGCAGCGGCCGCGCAGCGTACGTTTGATTTAACTGCAACGTACATTCCGATGAAACCGGAGATGCCTGAGCAGATTGCGCCGACCAGGAATGCAAGCGCAGTGTGCCAGCCGATGGACATGGGGTCATAACCGGCTTTCTGCAGCGCCTCCTCAGGCGGCAGCACTGCTACGATCACGCCGATGATAATGGCTACTATAATCGAGTAGATGGCGATGGTGCTGTACTGCCTCTTAAGAAATGCCCACGCACCCTCAAAAATCATGTCGCCGATTTCTTTCATCTTCGGGGTGCCCGTCGGCCGTCGCATGACGTTGATCGCCAGCAAGGCGGCAAATATCACCGTCACGATACCGGCAACAGGTACGACCCAGAAGATCGGGGGAATTTGTACCATAGTACCTCCTTATTTGAATTTAAATTGTGGCCACGGGCTTTTTGGGCGCGCGCCCACCAAATGTGGGATTGTACCAGCGGGAACGACCAAAGTCAACCAGAATAGGGTAGGCAGAAATGCCTAATCTCGGGCTTGCCCTGTTTCGTGCGTGGGCAGCTGCGAGATCAGGCTGACCTCTATGGTATAGATAAGGTACCTTGATTGTTTAATCTCATCGGCAGGGATGATGTCTTTAAGTTCCGGCAGCTTGGCCAACTCCTCCAGCACGCGCAAGCCCTCCTGCGCCCGCTTGGCATTGGCCCTGACTATGGAATAGAGGTCCCTGTGCTCCTTCACCAGGTCGTTTTCGGCGCCGATGTCGCCCTCGGAATCCCTGCTCAGCAGCAGGTGGATGCCCAGTTC
>CAZKOL010000090.1:0-4678 GCA_964554375.1 uncultured Dehalococcoidales bacterium | reverse complement strand
TCGATGCCGTTCTGGGTAAAGATCCTGGCAATACCCTTCCCGATGCCTCGTCCTCCTCCTGTGATCACAGCTACTTTGTTTGACCTCGTCATTGTCCTTTTTACCTCCCTCATAACTACTAATTTTAATCGGCACAAACCGATAAATATCAACCAGCGAAAAGTAAAAAATCTACGAATAAAACGATAGTAATGTTATATTGTATTATTGTTATATCATATTTACTTTAATTCATCATATAACAACAAAGTGGTCTTGTCAATAATCTCGTGTGTATGGATGAGGCTGGTTTGGCCGGGAAGTACGGCATGCGCCGGGACTGCCCGCAATGGTGAGCGGCGGTGATGTCCGTTAAGTGCGGAAAAGGGAAGGGAGATGTTCGTTCATCAGGGGGTCGCTGGGTCCGGACTGGCGGGATTGTGCCGGCCTGGAAAACTCTGCATTAAGCCACTCGTAACCCTTGCCCTTCTTGTGTCTCAACAGCATATTGGTGTACATGTACCTGTCAGCCCTGAATGTGGCTACTAAATATTCGATAGCCCTGCCGTCCTTTTCATATACCACCCTTCTCAAGATCAAGCAGGGATCCCCTTCGCGGGCATCCAGTATAGGCCCGGTATAACTATCGACAATGTCGGCTTCAATAGTCTGAACAGCCCTTTTTATAGAAATTTTCAGGTCGGTTTCCATGAGATGGGTGAGCGTCTTGCTTTTCAATGTTTTAGCGTTCAGCTTTTCGCCTATATCTACCGGCAGGTAATTAAGCAGATGATACAGCGGTTTCTCATTTGCCAGTCTCACCCGCTCAATTCGAATAATCTCATTGCCCTCGGGGATGCCCAGGTAATCGGTGATGGTTTTATTGGCCAATAATCTGGAGATTCCGATTACCCTGGTCATGATCTTGATCCGCCTGGAGTCATGAGAGCTTATGTCAACCAGGTCGTTCCCGGTGCCCGACAGCTTGGGCAATTCGGCCCTCTCGATTTTTTCCGCCACGACGGTTCCCTTGCCCTGCTTCCTTATGATCAGCCTATCCTTTTCCAGCGACGAAAGCGCCTGGCGCACGGTGATGCGGCTGATATTGTATTGCTGAACCAGCAAATCCTCAGTGGGAAAGGGAGCCCCGGCCGCTATCTCACCCGACAATATTTTTTTACGCAGTATGGTATCCAGCTGGTAATATAGAGGTACCCCTTTTTCTCTTGTTAACATCCCTCTTCCTTAATTGGTATTATCATATCATTACTTCAACATTATACAGGAATTGCCCGGGCAATTGTTATAACAATTATAATCCCGGCAGGCTATTTACAAATTATCATTATAACATTATAATAATATAAAGAATTTTTCAAATTCTATAGTTAAGGAGCAGGGTTATGAGTGATGCAGTTACAGTTACAGTGACGGAGGCGATGGCGAAATTAGCTGCCTCGTTGAAGTACGAAGATCTTCCCACAGCGGTGGTTGACAAGGTCAAGATTTGTGTGTTCCATGCGCTGGCCTGCACTTTCGCAGGCCACCGCCAGGAATTGGTCGCGCCTGCCCCCAATTATCTCAAGGATCTAAAGCTCGGCGGCAAAGCCTCCACTTTCGTAGACGGCATCAAAGGGCCGCCCTGGGAGGTAGCCCTGGTGAACTCGATGATCGGACAGAGCACCGGCCAGGAGGATATGCACGCCGACTCATCCTGCCATTGCGGCTCGATGATCATACCGGTGGCATTCGCAGTCGGCGAGGAACTCGGCAGCAACGGAAAGGACGTTATTACTGCCATCGTTCTCGGTTACGATGTCACCGGGCGCATTGGAATGAGCATGCTCTCCCCCGACTTCTCCAAGAAATTCCGCCCCAGCGGTATGTTCGGACCATACGGCGCCTGTATCGCAGCGGCCAAATTGTATAATCTGAACGAAGAACAAATGGTCAACGGACTCGGAATGGCGGGCACGCTGTCCTGCGGCAATATGCAGTGGGCGATGGAGGGTTCACACGAAATGGTTTACCAGAATGGATTCGCCTGCAGAAACGGCATCTCGGCCGCGCTTCTGGGCAAACAGGGGGTGAAGGCGTCGCGCCAGGTCCTGGAGGGCTTCCTGGGCGCCTGGAATACCTACGGGAAACAACCCCTGGCCGAGAAAATCACGGAGGGTCTGGGCCAATCCTTTGAGATCATGAAGGTATTCTGTAAACCGGCCCCGGCCTGCGCGTACACTCAACCGTCCGCAGCCCTGGCCCTCAGGATGGTAAATAACTATGATATCGATCCTCAGGCAATCGAGAAAATAGCGATAAAAACATTCCCTATGGGCAAGATGTTCCCCGGACTGGATTACCAGGGTCCGTTCACAGATATCGCACAGTCCAAGCTGAGCCAGCAGTACTCGGTGGCCGCCGTTTTCGTTTTCAAGGAGCTGACTCAGTCCAATTACGAAAATTTATCCGACCCCCTCGTCAACAAGCTCGCTTCCGTTGCCACAGTGGACGTCGACGACGCCATCTCCAGCGCCTATCCCAAAAAGCAGGGATGCGAGATAACCATCACGCTCAAGGGCGGTAAGGTAATCCACGAGAAGATGGACGACCTCGAAGTCATGACCGACGAGCGCGTAATCTCTAATTTCGAGGCGCAGGCAACCCGCACGCTGTCAAAAAAACAGGCGGCCGAGCTTAAAAACGCCATATCCAGCCTGGATAAGCTGGATAATATCGCCGGCCTGGTAAAACTCTGTATTAAGAAATAGGATAAAACGTGGAGAAAACGAAGAAGATACGTGTATTGGTAGCCAAGCTGGGCCTGGACGGACATGACCGCGGCGCCAAAGTGGTGGCAAGGGCGCTGAAGGATGCCGGCATGGAGGTGATCTACACCGGCATCCGCCAGACACCTGAGATGATCGTCACCACCGCCATCCAGGAAGACGTCGACGTCGTGGGATTGAGCTCTCTCTCCGGAGCACATATGGAGCTGTTCCCCGAGATCATTAAAGGCCTGACTAAAAAAGGTAAGAAAGACAGCCTTTTTATATGCGGCGGCATAATTCCCGACGAGGACATACCGAAACTTAAGAAAATCGGTGTGGAGGCGGTCTTTGGGCCCGGCACATCGACCAGAGATATCGTCGACTACATTGTCGGACGTTTTAAGAATTAAGGGGGCGCTGTTTTATTGTCCCGCGCACCTGTTGTGGAAGGAGGCCGGGTATAAAATGTGCAGGTATTAATATTATGTTGAACAGCGGCGGCATCCCGAATAATTATTAAGGAGTGAATAGGATGGGTAAAGAATCACCATACTGCAAGGTCACCTGTCTGGATTATGGCGAGGAGCAGGGACTAACAAATCTGTTTTTTGCGGATAAACCCTCCGAGCCCTTCGTGTTTCCAATCCCCGGTTTTTACATCGAGACCGCCTCGGGAAGCAAGATACTGTTTGACACCGGCTGCAGCCCGGATTACAAGCAGACCTGGGGTCTGCTCAACGATTTCCTGCCGTATGTGAGACCGAGTTTCATGGTAGATAAGCTGAAAGAGGTGGGAGTGGCGCCGCAGGACATCGATTACGTTGTGATGTCACATCTTCATTACGATCATGCGGGAGGTCTGTCCTCATTCAGGGGCGCCAAGGCAAAAATAGTGGTGCAGAAAACCGAGGCGCATGTTGCCATGTCGGCGGTCTATACCAACCGCTCCGACCTGGCCTACGCGGGCTATCTCGGCACCGATTTTCAGTTCTCAGACCTTAACTGGGTGGTCATCGACGGGGACTACGACCTGTTGCCCGGCGTACACCTCCTCTTTCTGCCCGGCCATGCTCCGGGTGAAATGGGCGCAAGGATCGAGACGGAAAAATCCGGCGATATTATAATAGCCAGCGATGCTGTTTATACCGCCGAAAGTTACGGCCCGCCGTCCAAACTGCCCGGCGCCGCAATCAATCTCGATGATTACGTAAAAAGCGTCGAGAAAATCAGGCGCATTGCCGACATGTACAACGCTAAAGTTATCTTCGGCCACGACTCGGATCAGAAATTGGCGATGTTCCCCAACTGGTGGAAGTAACGTATCCCGTGGAATAAATCGGGGTAATACCTATTCTGCGCGTTCCGACGCCTTCTTGGCCCGGGCGCGCAGGTTCATTGTCAGCAGCCTCTTGCGCAGGCGTATGTTCTTGGGCGTGACCTCCACCAGCTCGTCGCCGTTGATGAAGTCCATCGACTCCTCCAGGCTCATTTTAAGCGGAGGCGTCAGCCTGACAGCGATGTCGGCCGTGGAGGCGCGGATATTGGTCTGCTTCTTCTCCTTGCAAACGTTGACTGCCAGGTCGGTGGGGCGGGAGTTCATTCCCACTACCATACCCTCATAAACGGGCGTCCCCGGATCGATGAATGTGATGCCGCGCTCCTGGGCATTATTCAACCCGTAGGTCACCGCTACCCCGTCCTCGGCAGCCACCAGCGTGCCGCTTCGGGTGGAGGATATATCCCCGGCATAGGGTTCGTAGCCCAGGAAAAGCGTATTCATGACGCCCTCACCGCGGGTGGCGGTCAGGTAGGCGCTACGAAAGCCGATGAGGCCGCGTGTAGGCACCTGGAACTCCATGCGCAGGTTGCCGCGCCCGTCATTATGCATATTGGTCATCCTGCCCAGCCTCCTGGCCAGCATCTCGGTTATC
>CAZKOL010000089.1:0-4692 GCA_964554375.1 uncultured Dehalococcoidales bacterium | reverse complement strand
GTAAAGTATATTTGAGCGTTCTGGCAAAGGAAATAGGTATCATCACCTATTTAGAGGGCCGGGAGCGATCACTTTTCATCGGCCAATCTTTTCTTGAGCAGATCTATCTCAGGAACCGGGCTGGGATCGATGCCGTTGAGCATTGCCAGGTAGTAGCTGACCCAGTCGCCCAGCAGTACAAGGCTCATAATGTGCTTGAGGTCGTTGCCTCCATGGCTGTCGACATACTGGTAGGGAATGCTGCGCTGATCTAAAAGCTCGCCGGTGACTTTATAGCGGATGAGCGTGCGAGGGCGCAGGGACTGGCAGCGCAGGAAAAGGACGTACACGCGGTCGGCCGTGCCCACCGGGTAGCGGTATCCCAGCACTGCATTGTGATTCAGCTCGGGCAGGGTCTCGAAGAAGGCCCACTGCTTACTGTTCTCGTTGATCTGTGTTTTCCATCTGCGGGCAACATCGCTGAGTATGCCGGCGCCGTAAACAACAGCAATTCTGTCATGCAGTTTAGCGGCCAGCATCTTGGCCTGGTTGCGCTCGGTAGGGCTGTCTTCCTGCCAGCTTGCTCCAAGTGTCTCCAGGGCCCTGACCATGCCATTCACGCCCGCCGCTTCGGCACTTGTGAAGCCCAGGCTTTGCATTATTGCCAGCAGGGGTAGCAAACTATAGCCCAGGGCCGCGCGGGGAGGAGAAGCGTGCTCTATAACGAAAACCGGCACACTGTTTTCGCGGGCCAGGTCTGTTAGCCTGCCGTCCGTCGAGACGACCAGAGTCTTGCAGTCCTTATTCAGCGCCTGCATGAAACCCGAGATCGTTTCCTCTGTATTGCCCGAATAGCTTGCCCCGATGACCAGGGTCTTGTCGTCTACCCATGCGGGAAGATCATAATCCCGGTGTACCAGCACAAGCGGGCGGCTCAGTGGAGCAGCCAGTCCCCTGAGCAGGTCCCCACCGATGGCCGAACCCCCCATACCCAGTATCACAACTTTATCGACATCAGAGTAGTCGGTTGGCAGTTTGAACCTGCAGGCTTTGTCCCATGCCTGGCGGCACTGGTTGGGAAGACCGCGTATCTGCGCCCCCATGCCGAATTTATCTAAGGAAGTGTAAAAGGAACTATCGTCTAGGTTTGCCATAGCTCATACCCCTGCCATTTCTTGGCCATATTGTATTAGTTTTTGCACTTCTTCCATGGTTCCGCACTCGGCGTAGATGCGCACCAGCGGTTCCGTGCCGGAGAAACGTACCAGCAGCCATGAGCCGTCTTCCAGCTTGTAGCGGAACCCGTCCCTGGTATCCAGCTTCACAACCTTTTGGCCACCTATCTTCGCCACTGGCGCCGCGGACATCTTGGCCAGCATCTGCTGCTTGATTTCGTCGGTTGTGTGGATATCCAGCCTGTCGTAATAATGCGGGCCGACCTTCTTAAATAGGTTCGCCAGCAGTTGGGAGGGCGATTTGCCTGTCCTGACCATGTAATCGATAAAATACAGGCCGGCCAGCATACCGTCCCTCTCTGGGATATGACCGCGGAAACCGTAGCCCCCGCTCTCTTCGCCGCCCAGCAGGGCCTTTTCCCTGATCATGACGGGCGCCACGTACTTGAAGCCCACGATCGTCTCGAAGACGGGTACGTTGTAGATCTCGCCGATAGTGAAGAGCATATCGGTTGAAGTAAGCGTCTTGACCAGAGGGCCTCGCTCTTTGCGCACGTCCAGGAAATACAGGGCAAGCAGCGCGAATATTTCCTGAGTGGTCATGAAACGGCCGTTTTCATCGATGACGCCGATACGGTCAGCGTCACCGTCAGTGGCGAACCCAACCGCCGCATCGTCCCGGATGACCTGCCTGGCGAGCTTGCTCAGGTTTTTGCTGATGGGCTCGGGCTGTATGCCTGGGAAAAGAGGGTTGCGTACCCTGTTGATCTCGTGTATCTCGATCTGGCCCCCTTCCAGCAGGCTTTTGAAATAACCGATGCCGGCGCCGAACATTGAATCTACGACGATCTTCAGCTTGTTCTTTTTGAGAGTCTCGATATTTATCAGGCGGTTAAGGTGCTTTGCATAGGCGTGGTACGGGTCGTGGTAGGTGACAAGCTTTTTCTTGAGCGCCTCGCCGAGGTCGAGCCGACTTACCGCCCCCGTATCCACCGCTGCGTTAGCGGATTGCTCGATTTGCGAGATGACTTCCGTGGGTGCGCTGGCGCCGCTGGCGACCTTGTACTTGAAACCGTTGTAGTTGGCCGGGTTATGGCTGGCCGTGATCATGATACCGCCGTCGGCCTTGAGGGCCGTCACGGTGAAGCTGGTGACCGGTGTGGGCGCTGGCCTGGGCAAGAGAAACACCTTGATGCCGTTGCCTGCCAGAACCTCTGCCGCTGCCGCTGCAAACTCATCAGAGCCGAAGCGGGTATCGAAGCCTATGACGATACTGCCTCTGGCTGTACCTGCGCCCTTCACATAATCAGCAACGCCTTGTGCGCAGGCGCGGACGTTATCGTAGGTGAAATCCTCGGCAATAACGGCCCGCCAGCCGTCGGTACCAAACTTGATCCGTGACGCCATTATCTATATCCCTGCTTCAGCCTTCAGTATCCTGGCTTTGTCGATCTTCTCCCAGGGGAACTTTACGTCAGTGCGGCCGAAATGGCCGTAGGATGCCGTGGCCCGATAGATAGGCCTGCGCAGATCGAAGTACCTGATGATGGCCTCGGGCCGCATATCGAAATGCTTGTGGATGAGCTTGAGTATTGTGGCATCGGAGATTTTGCCGGTGCCGAAAGTCTCAATAGATACTGACAGGGGGTGCGCCACACCGATGGAATAGGCTACCTGCAGTTCCAGCCTGTCAGCCAGCCCTGCAGCCACACAGTTTTTAGCTATATATCGCGCCATGTAGGTGGCTGAGCGGTCCACCTTGGTCGGATCCTTGCCGGAGAACGCGCCACCGCCGTGGCGGGCATACCCGCCGTAGGTGTCCACCAGCAGCTTGCGGCCGGTGAAACCTGTATCGGAAACAGGCCCGCCCACCTCGAAACGCCCAGCGCTGTTTATATATATCTTGGTGTTTTTATCCATCATGCCGGCCGGTATGACCGGCTTGATTACTTTCTGGATGATATCATGGCGAATGGTCTCATTATTCGGCGCGGGGTCGTGATGGGCCCCGATGACCACAGCCTCGATCCTCTTGGGCTTGCCATAGCTGTATTCCACGGTCACCTGGGATTTACCGTCCGGGCGCAGGTAGGGGATGACGCTTTTTTTACGGGCTTCTGCCAGCCGAAAGGCCAGTTTGTGCGCCAGGGCAATAGGCAATGGCATGAATTCGCTGGTCTCGTTGCAGGCATAGCCGAACATCATTCCCTGGTCCCCGGCGCCGGTCAGGTCAAGTTCATCCACTTTCCTGCCGCTGCCCCTCACCTCCAGCGCCTTGCTCACTCCGGCGTTGATATTGGGCGACTGTTTCTTGATGGAGACTATGGTGGCAAGGCTCTGATAGTCGAACTGGAACTCGGGCTTGGTGTAACCTATCTCCTTCACGATCTGCCTTACCACATCGGGTATCTCGACATAAGTCATGGTCGTTATCTCCCCAAGGACTATCACCAGGCCGATTGTGACGGCAACTTCGCAGGCTACCCTGGAATTGGGATCGTGTTTGATCATGGCATCCAGTATGCCGTCAGCCACTTGGTCGCACAGTTTATCGGGGTGTCCTTCAGTAACCGATTCAGAAGTAAAGAAATACTTAGGTGACCTCATGAAAGTGTTTTTCATAGTTGCTCCTTTGTGATTTAAGTTCCCTCTTCCCAGCTCCCCAGGTACTTTTGCTGCTCACGAGTGAGCTTGTCTATGTCAATGTCCATTGATTTGAGCTTTAGACGGCCGACCTCGTTGTCGGTCTCCAGCGGCACCGGGTAGACAGCGGGCTTGAGCCTGCCCTTATTTTTAACCAGGTATTCAAGTCCCAGCGCCTGGTTGGCGAAGCTCATATCCATGACGCTGGCAGGGTGGCCTTCGGCCGCCGCCAGATTTATAAGCCGCCCTTCGCCCAGCAGGTATACGCGTCTGCCCCCGGCCAACTCGTACTCATCCACGAACCGCCTGGTGCGCCGCTTGGATGCCGCCATTTTTTCCAGGGCTGGTATGTTGATCTCCACGTTGAAATGACCGCTGTTAGCAAGTATGGCGCCGTCCTTCATCCTGGCAAAATGTGCCCTGTCCAGTACGTGTCGATTGCCGGTCAAGGTGATGAAGACATCGCCCAGTGCGGAGGCATCCAGGAGGGGCATGACCTGGAATCCATCCATGGCCGCTTCCAGCGCACTGATGGGGTCTATCTCGCAAACGATGATGCGGGCGCCCATCCCGTGGGCACGACGCGCTACGCCGCGGCCGCAGTACCCGTATCCTGCCACCACCACAACCTTACCTGCCCAGAGTATATTGGTAGCCCGCGTGATGCCGTCTATAGTGCTCTGCCCGGTTCCGTAGTGGTTATCGAAAAAGTGCTTGGTCTTGGCATCGTTGACAGCAATAACAGGACATTTCAGCTTTTTAGCTTTGGCCATATTCTTAAGGCGGATCACGCCTGTGGTGGTTTCTTCGGTCCCGCCGATGACATTCCGCAGCAGCCCAACCCTCTCCCGGTGTATGGTGCTGACCAGGTCGGCGCCGTCGTCAATGGTCAACT
>CAZKOL010000088.1:0-4696 GCA_964554375.1 uncultured Dehalococcoidales bacterium | reverse complement strand
AAAAATCGTTGCTATATAATGCTCGTCAACCTCTTTGAAAACGCCCTGTTCCTTGCCCTCCCGCAGTATCTGTGAGAGGGTCTCACGGTAACCCCTGTAAAGCTTGCTCAGGATGCGCTGCATGCGCTCGTTGAACTTGATCTGCGTCAGGAAGTCAAAGGTAACATAGATGTATTCCTTCTCATTTTCGACAAGGCCAAAGCCCTGGTCGATGAAGATGCCCAGTTTTTCCTTCGGATCGGCCACCCGCTCGAGCGCCCGCTCCAGGGATGTACGCACGTTTTGCTGCATATCCCTGAGCAGCGTGACCAGCATATTCTCCTTGTCTTTAAAATAGTGGTGTATCAGTCCCGAGGAAACGCCCGCTTTCTTGGCAATATCCATCATGGTGAAATTGTAATAGCCTTTTTCCGCTATGATCTCATATGCGGCACGGGTGATCTGCCTTTTCCTGAAGCTGGCTATCTGTTTTCCGCGCTGCGTGCGGTTAAGCTTGTCGCCCTGCTTCCTGACCATTCCCGTCTGAAATACCCTGCTTTTTTTCTGCGGCATTGATACTACCTCTCAATACAGATCATGTCCCAACCTCCGCATCCGGCCCTGCTCTGAATAATAATATAGAAATTCTATTAATTGTGCAATCAATCAATGTAAATGTGTAAATGGTATAAGAAATCTGCACACGTTCTAAACCGTTAAAAAGTGCAATATTATATCATGGACGGTTATGTCCGTGTTAAGGTCTGGACATTTATAGCGGACGTGTGTAAAAATATGCATTAGTCGGCTGTAAAGTTGAAGGATTATTCTTAAGGAGGCATGTGTGATGAAAATATTTGCAGGTCTGTTGCTGGCTGCGTTGGTATTGTTTTCCGGGTATAACTGTGTTGTGCCGGATGGGAAGCTGCGCATTATCACGGAAGAAAATCCACCCTATAACTTTACAGATGAGAGGGGCAATATCAGCGGTCAGTCAACCGAGATCATACATTTGCTTGTGAGCCAGGTGGGCAGCGACGCGTCCATCGAGATGATGGCGTGGTCGAGGGGATATGATATAGTGCGGAACCAGCCCAATACCATGATCTACTCCACCGGCAGGATACCTTTCAGGGAAGAGATGTTCAAGTGGGTCGGCCCCATCGGCTTTGCCGATGAGTGGTTTTATGCCAAGCGGGGATCAGACATCAGGATCAGCTCACTGGACGATGCCAAAAAAGTTAAATCGATCGCCGTTTACAGGGATGATTCCAACCAGCTGTTCTTGATTGAGAAAGGTTTTACCAACCTGGATGTCAGCGAAAATGACCTGCAGTGTATCAGGAAGCTCATGGAAGGCAAGGTTGACCTCTGGCTGGGACCGTCCCAGGGGTTTCCTTTCCTGGCTTATCAGGCCGGCATAAATCCTGCGGAGATTGAGCCGGTATCATATGTGCGGCGCAGCGAATGGTACATTGCTTTTAATCGCGAGACCCCGGATACAACCATCGAAACCTGGCAGAAGGCCCTGGATGAGATGAAGAAGCCGGACACGCCCGATACCCTCAGCGTTTACGAGGAGATTATTACGAGCTATGCCCTGCCCCGCTATGCAGCGGACAGCATCGCCAGGGAGGTGGTGATCCAGCTTGTGGAAAAGACGGCCGGCGACATTGCGGCGGATGCTGCAGGGACTATCAGGAAAATCAATGCCGGCGAAAGCCCCTATCGCGATAAGGACAGGCCGGACCTCTACGTTTACGTTTTTGACAAATACGTGACCGAGGCGGCCAATGCCGACAACCCGGCGGTAGTCGGCCGCAATCTCAAAGGTGTCCCCGATATGGCCGGGAAGCTTTTCAGGGACAATATCGTGGAGGGGGCGCTTAAGAACGGCACGGGTTGGGAGGATTACGTCTTTACCATGCCTGGGAAAATCGGCCTGTTCTATAAATCGGTGTATTACAAGCTGGTCACAGGCAGCGATGGCAAGCAGTACGTGGTATGCGTAGGGCGCTATCTGGATAAGCAGGAATAGCGCTTGAGGACGGCCGGCAGCTTCACCGCTTTCGCCTCCTTGACATGTAATTTGTATGCTTGTAAACTATGATCCGATTGCGCTTTTTTCAGGCCGATGAGTAAATTGAAGGTATGGTGCATTGATAATCTCTGAAAGCAGGAAAACCAACTACATAGTCATCGACAAGGACAAATGTAAGGCCTGCCATTACTGTATTGCAGTATGTGCCAGGGGGATCATAGGGACATCCAAAGAGATTAACAGGCTCGGCGTAAATTATGCCGAGGTGATTCCTGATAAAGCACACGAATGCACAGGCTGCAAGTCATGCGCGATCATGTGCCCTGACCTTGCTATCTCTGTTTTCCGCAGCCGTGTCCTGGAAGCCGGCACCATATCCTGATAATCTTTATCCGAGGAGCCGAGCGATGCCCGAAAGGACCCTCATGGGGGGTAATATTGCCATATCAGAAGGCGCCATACTCGCCGGGTGCCAGGCTTATTTTGGATACCCCATAACGCCGCAAAACGACCTGCTCGAAAATATGGCGCGCCGCATGCCGGAAGAGGGCAGGGTATTCCTCCAGACCGAGAGCGAGCTGGCTGCTATCAACATGGTTTACGGCGCCGCCGCAGTAGGCTTCCGCGCCATGACTTCTACCTCGAGCCCCGGTTTCAGCCTTCAGCAGGAGGGCATCTCTTACATGTCGGGGGCTGAGATGCCCGCCGTTATCGTAAACATCATGCGGGCCGGGCCGGGTCTGGGCAATATCGGAGGCGCACAGGGCGACTACATGCAATGCACGAGGGGCGGCGGGCACGGCGATTACTACCTGATCAACCTGGCCCCCTCCACCGTGCAGGAGATGATGGACCTGACCATGCTGGCCTTTGAGCTGGCCGATAAATACCGCAATCCTGTGCTGGTGATAGCTGACGGTTTTTTGGGGCAGGCTATGGAGCCGATCACCATCCGCGACCGGGTGAAGAAGTTTCCCGAAAAGAAGTGGGCCATAACGGGCGCCAAAGGCAGGCCCAAGAACCTCATAAACTCCTTTGAAATGAATCCCATCGATCACCCCAGGAGGATCAAGCTGCTGCTGGATAAATTTGAAAGGATGCGCCTGAACGAAGTGCGTTACGAGGCTCTCAATACAGAGGATGCTGATATCGTCCTGGTGGCCTACGGGAGCGCAGCCAGGTCCTCCATCAGCGCCATGAAGATGGCGCGCAGCAAGGGGCTGCGCGTGGGCCTCATCCGTCCCATCACGCTGTTCCCCTTCCCCTATCAGCCGCTGGCCGACCTGGCGGAACGGGGGTGCAAGTTCGTGGTGGCGGAGATGAGTGGCGGGCAGATGATAGAGGATGTCCGGATAGCTGTGGGAAACCAGAATGAGATAAAACTGGCAAACACCTACGGCGGCGTGCCACTGGAAGCCGATCCTATATTTGAAGCCATTGATTTACTGATGTAATAGCAGGTATGGACAAAGCAGAGATGAACGATTACGATAGCGTGATTTTTGCCCGGCCGGACATAATGGTTGACCGTCCGACTCACTTCTGCCCGGGGTGCGGCCACGGCATTATTCAGCGCCTGGTGGGCGAGGCTTTGCAGGAGCTGGACCTTCAGGAAAGGGCCATATGCATCGGCTCTATCGGGTGCACCGTGACTTCGTACGAATACTTCAAGGTTGACGGTATGGAGGCCCCCCACGGGCGCGCGCCGGCCGTGGCCACGGCCATCAAGCGCTGCAGGCCCGACCTTGTCCCCTTTGCCATACAGGGTGACGGCGACCTGGCCTCCATCGGGACCGCCGAGATCGTACATGCCGCCGCCAGGGGCGAGAAGATCACCATTATCTTCGCCAACAACGCCACCTACGGCATGACCGGCGGACAGCTTGCGCCCACCACTCTCATGGGCATGTACACGGCGTCCACCCCCGGCGGGCGCACCGCCGAGCAGTCGGGCTATCCCATCAGGATGAGCGAGATGCTGGCTACGCTGGACGGCCCCGCCTATATCGCCAGGGTGGCAGTGAACAACCCGGCAAACATACGCAAGGCCAAGAAAGCCGTTGAGCTGGCTTTTCGCACACAGCTTGCCGGACTCGGTTTTGCCATGGTCGAGATACTTTCCATGTGCCCGATCAACTGGAGGGTAGAGCCGGAGCAGGCGCCCGACTGGATGACGGCCAATATGATCCCGCAGTTTCCCCTGGGCGAATTCAAGGTACTACCGGGGGTTGCGGCGCTGAAGAAGGGGGACAGGAGTTGAGCTGGGAGATAACCATTTCCGGGTTCGGCGGGCAGGGCCTTCTTTTCATAGGGAGACTGCTCATGGAATCCGCCTTCAACGCAGGCCTGGAGACGACCTGGCTTCCTTATTACAGCGGTGAGAAGAGGGGCGGCATGTGCTCCTGCTTCGTGAACATCTCGGATGAGAGGATCGGCTCCATCTTTATCACGCATCCCGATGTGGGTGTGGCCATGAACCCGGCTGCCATGAAAATGCTTGAACACACGGTAAAGACCGGCGGGCTTCTGGTTGTCAACACGTCGCTGATAAAAACGAAGTCCAAAAGGCATGACATCAAGGTCGTCTATGTGCCGACCGTCGAGACGGCCAAGGAGCTCGGCGACGATACGGTGGGCAACCTGATCGCACTTGGCGCCGTAATTGCCAATTCAGGT
>CAZKOL010000087.1:0-4711 GCA_964554375.1 uncultured Dehalococcoidales bacterium | reverse complement strand
GTGCGCAGCCAGGCGATATGGCTGTAAAGGCCGTCAATCGAGAGCCCGACCAGCTTACAGTTCACTTCGGTGAATTTCCCCTCCAGAGTGGCAAATGTCATGAATTCCGACGTGCAGACAGGTGTAAAATCGGCCGGATGGCTGAAGAGGATCACCCAGCTTCCTGCATATTGGTCGGGGAAATTAATCTCGCCCTGTGTGGTCACGGCCTTGAAGGCCGGCGCTTTTTCCCCGATCCTGGGCATTGACATTACTTCCGATGATGTGTTTTGTTCCATGTTTTCCCTCCTTCTCAACCTCTTTATTTCAACTGATGCTAAACCGCTTGATTAAGCAAAGCCCCGGCCTCACTGGCAATCACCGCACAAACCCCGAAATTCAAGCTGGTGGCATCTGATGTTCAGGCCGGTGCTGGCTGCCACCCTGTCATCCAGGTCTTTTTCCACGGGCACATCCAGGTCGAAAACACGCCCGCATCTCTCACATCTGAAATGATAGTGGCAGTCCTGCTTGACCTCGAACCTGCTCACCGTGCCGTTCAGGTTCAGCTCTGTAATCTTTCCCTCTTCCTCCAATACCTTCAAATTGCGATAAACCGTACCTTTGCTTATGCGCGGTATCTTCTTTCTAACCTCTTCGTATATCCAGTCTGCCGTGGGATGAGTGCTCACACCCTCCAGAACCTCAAGTATGGCATCTCGCTGCCTCGTATCTCTTCTCATTATATTAGTAATAGTTCCTGATATTAATAATATACATATTCTTCTCCTCAGTCAAGTTAGCATTGATAATTAAGAGAAAGCGAACTGCAAACCATCTTACGCCTCAATTCCGCTGGCATGGAGCTCTTTGACGTTAAAGCTGATAGGCAACCCGGTTTCACTGTTCGGTATGGGGCGCCTGATGCTTGCCGTCGACCAACCATCCTTCCCTGCCGTGGAAAACAAGCTGACCGCATTCCTCAAGTCAAAGCTGCACGGTTTGAACCTGGAGACCATGGCCACCATGGACAACCGCGTCAGCTTGCACTGCCGGGCGGGATAAAAACCGAAGAACATGCCCATTCCGACCATTGGTGATATACTACGATGTAGAAAATGGACCATTTTCTTCAGTCAGAGACAAACTGCAATTGCCACGGCGTTAAGTGTATTGCCCGATGATAAACGAACTCTTTCAAACCGATAGCAACGTGGTCACCATAACCATAGCGATCTCCGTTGGTGTGCTGGTCTTCCTTCTCAGCATATTCTTGCTGAGAATGCTGGCGCGAAGAATTGTGCCGCGGGACCAGTACAATCAATTCAAACGCCACCCGGCAACATGGCTGATCCCTGCAATCATTGGATTGATAATCGCGGCAATTGAAGCAATTTTTATTGCCCGAAATTCTATGGATGGCACGGAACTCATCTGGCAGGTGATTGTTACATGGGGTTTGCAGCATGGCATCACGATTCTACTGGTGATTCTTACAGCTTTTATTTTGACCCGGTTTCTGAATATCATTATTCCTCCCGCTATGATTAACTTCGTAAAGGTGCACAGCAAGGGTAGAAGCGCCAAAGATGAAAAACGCAAGAGGTCTAAAGTACTGAGTAAATTCCTGATCCGCATCGGAGAAGGTACCATCTATGTCATAGCGATATTCATGATTCTCTCGGAGTTGGGAATAAATATTGCTCCTATGCTTGCCGGGGCGGGTGTAATCGGCATTGCCGTAGGCTTTGGCAGCCAGAAACTTATTGGAGACCTGATCAGTGGGGCATTCATAATGCTGGAAGACTACTACAGCACCGGAGATGTGGTAAAGGTGGCCGGCATATCCGGCCTGGTGGAGGAGGTGGATATCAGACGCACCATCTTGCGCGACCTAGACGGTGTAGTGCATATCATTCCCAATGGCGAGGTTAAAATTGCCAGCAACTTCACCCGAAACTGGTCGCGCGTCAATATCAACATACCTGTCTCCTATAATGAAGATCTCGACCGGGTTATCGCGGTATTAAATAAAGTGGGTCTGCAGCTATCGAAAGATAAGAGGTACCGTGATATGATCATCACGCCGCCGCAGGTGCTCAGGGTCGACAACTTCGGGGATTCGGCTATTGAGATAAAGATGCTGGGTGAAACCAGACCCATTAAACAATGGGATGTGACCGGCGAGTTGAGAAAAAGAATAAAAAAGGCTTTTGATGAAGAAAATATCGAAATTCCATGGCCGCACACGAAGGTCTACTTCGCAAATAGTCCAAACATGGCGGGCGATAGTCCTTCCTCCGGTAATCGACGGAAATTAAAATCAAAACGCAGCTATCCAGGGAAGGCAACGCTGCCCGAACAGGACGAGAACGCAGCTAACTGACTTCCCGTTTTGCCTGCGCAGGCGGCATATCCGCAGCAGCATCCTGTACGCTGTTATGTCATTTGACAGGTATTGATATGGACGATGGAACGTGCTAAATTTAATACCCGTCATCCGAATCCGGTCATGATATATCGGGATACTGTCTTTGGCTGCATTCAAACGAAAAGCGAAGAAGGGGACTGATATGCGGGCACTGCCTAAGCCCTGGCGGATTCGCATAACCGAACCGCTGAAACAGAAAAATGGCGACCTGTCCCCCGCGGTTCTGATTCTGGGCTTTGCCGTACTGATCGTTATAGGCGCTCTGCTGCTTATTCTGCCCATATCCAGTCAAACGGGAGAAATCACGCCGCCGGGAGATGCTTTTTTTTCCGCTACGTCAGCTGTTTGTGTTACAGGCCTGGTTGTACGGGGCACCGGCACATACTGGTCTTTATTCGGCCAGGCAGTCATACTTATTCTGATTCAACTGGGTGGACTCGGGTTCATGACCAGCGCTACCTTGCTGGTCATAGCACTGGGACGCCATATAGGCCTCCGTGAAAAGTTGTTGGTCGGAGAGTCACTCGGTATACGCAAGCTCGGCGGTTTGACCAACCTGATAAGGAATATT
Organism: uncultured Dehalococcoidales bacterium; assembly: GCA_964554375.1. Lineage (GTDB taxonomy): Bacteria > Chloroflexota > Dehalococcoidia > GIF9 > UBA5629 > CAIMUM01. Next base: position 1,730 of record CAZKOL010000087.1, on the reverse strand, counting down.
GCCATCTTCACATTCACCTCCGAATTGATTGGAACGCTGCTGTTTTATTTCTACTTTTCTTCGCACACAATTCACGGCATGCCGATATGGGAATCGATCTTTCAGGCCGTTTCATCATTCAACAACGCGGGTTTTGACCTTTTCGGCAGTTTTTCCAGCCTGGCGGACTATCCGCATGATACTTTCTTGCTGCTGACTACGGCTGTCCTTGCCATTCTTGGAGGTATCAGTTACGTCGTAGTTGCCGATGTCTTTGCCAGAAAACGGTTTTCGTACTTTGCGCTGGATACGAAAATTGTATTGACGTCAACTGCGACATTGCTGTTGCTGGGCATGGCAGTCATCCTTTTTACCGAATTCTCCAACCCAGCCACACTGGGCGGGCTGGCAGTCTCCGACAAATTAATAGTCTCTTTTTTCCAGTCGGTAACTGCAAGAACGTCCGGTTTTACGGCGATAAGTATGTCCAGTGTAACCCACTACTGCCTGTTCTTTATAATTGTCCTGATGTTCATAGGGGGCGCCTCCGGTTCGACCGCAGGCGGCATCAAAGTCAATACGTTCGGCATTTTGATAGCCACATTAATAAGTTCGCTGAGGGGGCAAGAATTTGCCGGATATTTCGGAAGGGAATTTGTTACCCAGCAGATATACAGGGCGCTTGCAGTCGTAATTCTCTCGTTGGCCATCATTACGATGGTCGTATTTGTACTTACTATTACCGAGAAGTACGACTTTCTTGATCTGTTCTTCGAGGCAGTGTCGGCTTTCGCCAATGTGGGCTTGTCCACCGGGGTCACGTCCGGCCTATCATTGACCGGCAAATTGACAATCACATTCACCATGTTTATCGGCCGTTTGGGCCCGCTGGCCATTGCATTGGCACTTATAGAGCGGCAACGGCCAAGCACATTCCGTTATCCGCAGGAAGCAGTGAGAATTGGATAGGAGGATATATGAAAGGGCAAATCGCTGTATTTGGAATCGGTCGGTTCGGCTATAGCCTGGCCAGCGCATTATATGAAATGGGACACGATATCATGGCCATGGACATCGATGAAAAGAGGGTCGAGATTATAGCTTCCCATGTTACACACGCCGTTCAGGGAGATGCGACCAGTGAGGCAGTCTTAAAAGACCTTGGGATCAGCGACTTTGAGATAGTCGTGGTTGCGATGGGCTCAACGATAGAGAACAGCGTCCTCTCCACGCTCCTCTTAAAAAAGTTGGGCGTACGCTATGTGATAGCCAGAGCTGTAAGCGATCTGCATGGCGACATACTGCAGAAAATAGGCGCTGACCAGGTGGTCTTTCCACAGCGGGATATGGGCAGGCGAGCAGCCCATGGAGTTTTGCTGGTCGACGTATTGGACTACATGTCACTTACACCAAGGTATGGGATCTCCCTGATACGGGCGCTACCGTTCTTCATAGGCAAGAATCTGGGCGACCTGGGGTTTGGAAGGAAGGGAGAGCGTGGTGTAGCAGTGCTGCTTATACATCGCCAGGATGAAATTATCATCGCCCCGGCAGAGAAGGAGATTGTCAGATCAGATGATGTGCTCGTCGTGGCAGCAGATGACGAAAAGCTGGCTGTTTTCTTGTCCATGGCTAAAAAGAGGAGTACCGAATGAATTGTCAGTCAAACTCGATCACAGGCAATCGAACATTTAACCGGGTTCTCCTATCTATAAATTAGATATAAGCCCTAATTTAATCGAAATTGGCCT
>CAZKOL010000086.1:2442-4788 GCA_964554375.1 uncultured Dehalococcoidales bacterium | reverse complement strand
TATTTATGCGGCGGCGTAGCCAAGTGGTTAAGGCGGGGGTCTGCAAAACCCCTATGCAGCGGTTCGACTCCGCTCGCCGCCTCCAAGAAAATGCCGAGGTGGCGGAATGGCAGACGCGGCGGACTTAAAATCCGCTTCCCTCACGGGAGTGTGGGTTCAAGTCCCTCCCTCGGCACTTTCCCCCCTTTCTCTTTGAAAGCTCCACTCAGGCCAGTTTGATGTTAGCTTCCTTGGCCGCGTATTCCAGGAAATGCAGGTACATCCTGGTGCGCAGCTCGTTCCTCAACCTGTAAGGCACCACAAATTTGCCCTTCAGCCAGATCCTCTGCTCTTCCACGTGTATCAACACCCGCCTGTTGCTCTCAGCCTCGTGCAGGAATGCCGGGTAATGCTCCCGGAATACCTCCTTGGATAGCGCCAGGTACTGACGGTCATCCTCGTTGATGACTTCCTCCAGCAAGAGGGCCGCGCGGGCGATATCGCTGTCGGAGGATATGGGGATCTTGATCTCGTCAAAGATATAGTCGCACTGCAAGGTCCTGCCTTTTTTTTCGTAGCTCTTGGAGAAATTGAGCACCGGCTTGTCCAGCACGAGCAGGTTGGGTATATTCAGTATCTTGCCCGTGAGCTCCCCGCCCAGCTTCTCATCCTCCCCCACCTCGTCCAGGGTCAGGAAGAAAACACCGATATGCCGGACATCACCCTTGTAGCTGTCGATCCTGATGCGGTCTCCCACGTGCAGCATATTGGAGAAGACGATGATGAAGTAGCCGAAATAGCTGGCCACGTATTTCTGCAGGGCCAGCGCCAGCCCGATGGCTATGATGGATATGTAGATGGCCAGGTTGCTGTAAAGCGCTACGGTGATCAGGCTGCCCAGTACGGCGAAGGCGATAAGCAGGGCCAGTATGCGTGTTTTCATCTCGGGTGAGCGGCGTTCAGGCGGGCGGGAGGATTTTCAGCATGCCGATGGCGCTATCGACCGATATATGGTAATCTCCGGGAGGTCCCCCGACCGTCATGAAAGTGACTTCATGGCTTTGGCCCGGCTCGATGCCGATGTCTTCGATGGCCTCGATGCGGCCGTTGATCTTGAATTCCGCCCTGTGCTGGACCTTCTCCCTGCCTGAATTGGTGACCGTGGCGATCACGCCGATGGAACTGCCCGGATAACCCCTGTCAGGCAATATGTGCAGGCTCGAAACACTGGTGGCGTCAGGGATGTCAGCCGGCGGGATTACCCTCGGCTCCTCAGGGGCCGTTTGCGGCGTCCACGCCATGTGGGCGGGCATGGCAGCCGGCTGATCGCCGCCCTGGCGCAAGCGCGATTTAAACAGTGAAGCCAGCCCCGTTGATTCCGGCGCCTCTACCTCGAAAGAGCTCTTGGCGTCGACCAGCGATTTGAGGTGAGCGATCTGCTCCTCGAGATCGGAGGCCTTCTTCTGCGGATTTTTTATCTGCTTTAAATAGGCTTCGGCAGGCATCTGACCCACCTTGAAGCGGGCATCAAGATTGGCTATCTCCTGCTTGAAGATGCCGAGCTGGCGCGTCCGCATCGATAGTCTCTTGTTAAACTCCTGCTTGACCTGGTCGACCTTTATCTGAGCGTGCTGCAGGTTGATCGAGTACTCGGTCTTGAGCGCCGTGTAAGACAGGTCGTTGATGGCCTTTTCGTCACGCAGCTTCTCCAGGTTGCTGAGGAAAAACTCGGCCCTTTCTTTGTTTGAAAACGCTGTGCGAAGATCATTTTCCATATTATCTGCTGCCGGCTGACCGTCCCTGCGGACCGCCTGCCGGTCCGAATATTATTTCGCCCCTATCTCTTGCGGGCTATCACGCTTTTAACGGCGTCTACTATATCCTCCGCAGTCAGCCCGTTGGCCTCGAGCAGCTCCTCGGGCTTGCCCGACTTACAGTATGTATCTTTTATGCCCAGGGAAGCAAGTGGCGCCGGCGTGCCCGATGCCACTACCTGCGCTACTATGCTGCCCAAACCTCCGTGCAGCAGGTGCTCCTCGGCAGTTACGATTGCCCCCGTCTCTTCCGCCGCAGCCTCTATGGCCTGCCGGTCAATGGGCTTGATGCTGGACATATTGAGTACGCGGCACTTAATACCCGATTTAGCCAGCAGGTCGGCCGCATCAATAGCCATATACACCATGATGCCGGTGGCGATGATGGCCGCATCATTCCCCTCCCGCAGCACGTCGGCTTTGCCGAGCCTGAATGTGCAGCCGGACGTATATACGACGGGGGTCTTTGAACGGCCCAGCCTCACATAGAAGGGGCCTTCGGTGGCCGCAGCCGCCCTGATAGCCTCAACGGTCTCTATGGAGTCCGCGGGGA
>CAZKOL010000086.1:0-2342 GCA_964554375.1 uncultured Dehalococcoidales bacterium | reverse complement strand
TCGGTGGCCGCAGCCGCCCTGATAGCCTCAACGGTCTCTATGGAGTCCGCGGGGACTACGACGTTGAAGTTGGGCAGGGAACAATACAGCGCTATATCCTCGATGGCCTGGTGGGAGGAGCCATCCTCGCCCACCATGATGCCGCCGTGTGTGGACACTATTTTCACATTTGTTTGCGGCTGGGCCACGCACATGCGCACCTGGTCGAAGCACCTGCTGGAGGCGAACACCGCAAATGTGCTGGCAAAAGGTACCCTGCCGCAGGTAGCCAGGCCGGCGGCTATGCTTATCATATTCTGTTCGGCCAGGCCGCACTGGATGAAGCGTTCCGGAAAGGCATGGGCGAAGTATTTGGTCATGGTGGAACGCGACAGGTCGGCATCCAGCACGACGATGCGCGGGTCCCGGCCCCCCAATTCGGTTAAAAACTTGCCGAAGGCCTCTCGCGTCGTGAGCTCGGAGTAATCGGTCATGCCAACTCCTTCAGCGCGATCTCGGTTTCAGCTTTATCGGGGGCCTTGCCGTGGTAATCGACGTTGTTTTCCATGAAGCTGACGCCTTTGCCCTTGACGGTGCGCGCCACGATGACCACGGGCTTGTCCTTCACCTGCCCCGCATTTCGCAGGGCGTCAACCACCTGCTGCATATCGTGGCCGTCGATCTGCAGCACCTCCCACTTGAATGAGCGCCACTTCTCCACAAAAGGCTCGAGGTCCATGATCTGCCGGGTGAAGCCGTCAAGCTGGAGACCGTTGTAATCGACGATGGCCGTAAGGTTGTCCAATTTGTAATTGGGTGCGAACATGGCCGCCTCCCAGACCTGCCCTTCCTGGCATTCGCCGTCGCCCAGCAAAACGTAAACACGATAGTCGTTTTTATCCAGTTTGGCTGCCAGCGCCATGCCGATGCCCACCGATAGTCCCTGTCCCAGCGAGCCGGCCGACATGTCTACTCCCGGGGTGAGCCTGCTGTCGGTGTGCCCCTGCAGGCAGGCGCCGCTCTTCCTCAGCGTGGTCAGCCATTCAAGGGGGAAATAGCCGCATTCCGCCAGCGCGGCGTAAAGAACGGGGGCGGCATGGCCTTTGCTCAGGATAAAGCGGTCGCGGTCGGGCCAGCGGGGATTGGACGGGTCGTGCCGCATGACGCGGAAATACAGGGCTGTGACGATGTCAGCCGCCGACAGCGATCCGCCGGGATGGCCGCTGCCTGCCTGGGAAATCATGGTAATAACGTGCCGCCGCAGCTTGCGGGCGATGCCCTCGAGGTCTTCTATATTATAATCGGTCATAGAAAGCGGCAGGCGCCCGCTACCCGGTGATGTATCAAAACCTGCGATGTCCCGGCTATTGGGCTTGAATTTGATTTATTATAGGCTACACAGATTTCCATGTCCATTTTATTAAATCGCCTGCCCGCACCGCCGGACACCACGAATTGTTAACGCAGGCCGGCTAATCTATAATTCTTGATGTGATAATCGACTGCCACACGCATATCTTCAGCCCGGCCGTGATCGAGGGACGCGACCAATACTGCGCGGCCGACCGCTGTTTCGGCCTTCTCTATGCCAATGCAAAGGCCAGGCTGTGCACGGCCGGGGAGCTCGTCCGCAGTATGGATGAGCAGGAGATAGACATATCCATTGTTCAGAACATCGGCTGGGCCGGCCATGAGATGTGCGTTCGCAGCAACGATTACATACTGGAATCGATAAACAAGTACGGCGGCAGGCTGATCGGTTTTTGCGCCATACAGCCCCGCGAGGGCGATAAAGCGCTGCAGGAGCTGGAGCGATGCGGCAGCGGTGGAATGAGAGGTGTGGGGGAGCTGCGTCCCGACGTCCAGGGCTTCGACCTGTGCGATGAAACGCTGATGCGGCCCGTAATCAATAGCCTGGCCGGGCTGGACATGGCGCTGTCACTGCATGTCTCCGAGCCTGTGGGGCACGATTATGCGGGAAAGGGAGGCAACACGCCGGATGTCGTCTACAGGTTTATCACAGCGGCAAAGGGATTGAAAGTGATACTGGCGCATCTCGGCGGGGGATTGCCCTTTTACGAGCTGATGCCGGAGGTGGGACAGGCGCTGTCCGACGGCTGGTACGATACGGCAGCCGTGCCTTTTCTGTATAAATCAGAGGTGTACAATGTGCTGGCTGCGATGAACTGCACGGAGAGGGTGCTGTTCGGCAGCGACTGGCCGCTGCTGAGCCAGCGCCGGGTGATCGACCATATAAAGGCGTCAGGGCTTGGCCGGGATGAGATTGATGCCGTCCTGGGCGGGAACGCGCGGCGCTTGTTTAACCTGGTGGGCAAATAGAGGTACACATGAACGGTGAGCCT
>CAZKOL010000085.1:0-4951 GCA_964554375.1 uncultured Dehalococcoidales bacterium | reverse complement strand
CTGATGAAAGAGATGCAAATCGACAGTATACGTGTCAGCCTGATGAATTACCAGCATGTGGTCATACTCAAAGAAAGGCAGACGGACCGCTACCTGCCGATCTGGATAGGCCCGGCGGAGGCTGATGCCATATCTATGAAGCTGCAGAACGTGGATGTTTCGCGTCCTATGACACATGACCTTTTAAAGAACACTTTTTTTGCCCTTAAATCGCTGTCCGGGACCAACATCTCGAAGATCGTGGTTAATGACCTGCGCTCTGATACTTTTTATGCGCAGATAGTGTTTGAATTCAACGAGGGCCCTCCGGTTGTTGAGCTTGAGGCACGCTCAGGCCACAGCCGTTTACAGGACATGGAGAGGGATGCCAAATTATCACTTATATGGCAGGGCCATGAATTTAAATCCACTATTGTGAACAGGTGGCAGGACGGAAAAAAACACTTTATGGAAATTGACGGCGGGGAGGGCTGGGTATTCGAGGTGTTTTACGACGAGCATAATAAACGATGGCTGCTCACCAAGATGAAGCTTGATTCCCGTCCCAGCGACGCCATTGCGCTGGCGGTCAGGGTGACCGCGCCCATTTACGCAGAGGAATCCGTTCTTGATAAGGCCGGTATAATTCTGGATGGCGAATCCGGCAAAATCACAGCTCAGCCCAGGCCGGCCGGGGACGGCACCGTGAATGCCGAGGGAATTAACGAGCAGGAATTAATGAAATACCCGGCTATTTACGATTTTATTAACACTCTTGATCTGGACGATTTCGGCAAAAAGAAGTCCTGATCATTGAGCACCTGCAATAAGTTATACCCCACCAATATTTACTATAGTAATCGCTGCAACTTCTTAAAATGCGTAGTTACTAAGGCGTATGCTATGTTGCCAAAAATCAATGGATTTTCCGTTGACGATTGAAATATAGGCTTGTTATAATGCCTGTGATAAAAAAAGACAGCGAACTGAAACCAGACAAAAGACAGCTACTCAGAGGATTTTGGTTTCTCTTCAATGTCGGTTGGTATGTAGCGTTAAGCCTGATACTGCCAACAGCCCTTGGCTTGTGGTTGGATGCTCCAGAGCGATTGAACAGCCGGCCACTATGCACGTTAATTGGGTTAGTACTTGGGACATCGGCAGCCGGATATGGACTTTTCCGCATGCTGCGACAGTTTATAGACGAGCAAAAGAAAATGGATGCAAAAAAGAACTCGATAAAGGAGCAGGACAGTGAGTAAACTTGGTTGCTCCAGCCGATTAATGGTTATCCTTGTCATAGTCATCCTGGCACTCTTCCTGACCTCTTTTGTGATGGGTCCCCTTGGCAGCAAGCTATTTAATATTGACGTGCCCAGGGAACTGCAGATCAGTAAGCTCCATGTTGTACTTCCATCGGAAGCAATGTTCCACATGGGTGACTTCAAGATCACCAATACCCTTATCTCTTCATGGATCACCATCATTTTGCTCTGTGCGTTATTCTTCTTCGCCACCAGGAAAATGAAGGTTATACCCGGCAGGCTGCAAAGCTTTGCCGAGGTGGTTGTCGACGGCATCCATAATGCCATCGAGGGTGTCGCCGGTCCCAAGCACGTCCGCATCTTTTTGCCAATCGTCACCACCATATTTTTATACGTGGTAACCAACGCATTGCTGGCACTGGTGCCTTTATGGGGCACCTGGGGTCCGGTTGAACATATAACAGAGGGTTCGCATACCTATGCTATTACTGTCCCTTTCCTGCGGGCCGCCAACACGGATATCAACCTGACGCTTTCCATAGCGATTGTATCTTTCCTGTTCATTGAATACCTGGGCTTTTCCAGGATTGGCCCGTTCAAGTACCTGGATTCGTTCTTCCAGTTCAGTTCCCTGGGCAAGTCATTCGCTGATCTCTTCAAGGGCAACTGGAAATCTTTCCTGAGCGGATTTCTATTTGGCTTCATCAATATCTATGTCGGTCTACTGGAAATTTTGAGCCACTTCATCAGGATCGTCAGTTTCACCTTTCGTCTATTTGGGAACATGACGGCCGGCGAGATCCTGCTCGGCGTTATGACATTTTTAGTAGCCTTCATAGCGCCTGTGCCCTTTTACGGGCTCGAGACCCTTGTCGGTTTCCTGCAGGCTATGATTTTCGCCGGTTTGACACTTGTATTCGGTGTAATGGCAGTAACCTCGCACCACGAAGAGGGTGCTGAACACAATTAATTTTGTACTCAAGTAAAAGGAGGGATCTAGATGGACGCTGAAACTATGAAAATGCTGGGCGCCGGACTCGCTGCAGGTCTGGGAATGCTCGGGCCAGGCATTGGCCTTGGACTGATCGGTTTGGGAGCCATGCAGGCGCTGGGCCGCAATCCCGAAGCCAGGGGCGTGCTCCTGACCAACATGATCCTGATCGGCGCTCTGACTGAGGCGGTCGGCATCTATGCTCTGATCGTCGCTATCCTGCTTGCCATGGTAGTCTAATACCTGTTGCTGCTAAGGAAGGACCAATTTCGATTGGGACCTTCCCGGCGCCAGCGATAACAGCCGGCGCTGATTTGAGAAAATACAGGATTGGAACTTTGAGGTAAATATGGAAAGTATCGGAGTAAATTGGCAACTGCTGGTTGCATTTCTGATCAACTTCCTTGTCCTCTTTGGGCTGCTCACGGCAATCCTATACAAGCCGGTGCTCAAAATGCTGGATGAGCGGGCCGCCAAAATAAAGGAGAGCCTTGAACAGGCGGAGAAGATAAAGGAGCAGACGAGCCGCAGCGAAGAACAGGTCAAGCTAGCTGTCGAAGCTGCACGTAAAGAAGGGCAGGTCATCATTGCCCAGGCCTCCCAGATAGCCGAAAAGATCAAGGAAGAGGCCAAAGACGGTGCACGCAAGGAAGCAAACATAATCGTGAATAAGGCCAGGGATGAAATAAAGCTCGAACGCGATAAATCCATCGCAGAGTTGCGATCCGAGTTCTCCAACCTCACCATCCTTGCCGCCGAAAAGGTAATCAAGGAGTCCCTTGACGCGCCGAAACACCGCAAACTTATCAATGAGGTCCTGGACCAGAGCAATACGTTTAAACAGAATTGAGCAGGATAGATAAATGATTTCGACGATTTCTGCCAGGCGCTACGCTCAAGCGATCTTTGAGATCGCACAGGCGAAGAACAACCTGGACGAATGGAAAAAAGAGCTCCGCAAGCTCTCTGACCTGATGAAGGATAGGGAGATCGTGGATCTGATAGATCATCCCAAGGTTCCATTCAACCTTAAAGCTGAACTGATCAAGCAGAAGCTTAACACGCCAAATGAGCTTGTTCTCAACCTGTGCTACCTGCTGATATTGAAAGGCAGGATTAAAAACGCGGAACAGATAGCAGACGAATATGACAATCTGCTGGATGAGCAGCGCGGCATTAAACACGCCGTGGTCACGACCGCTGTCCCGTTAGATGAAACGGATAAGCAGAAGATAACCGGCCAACTGGAAAAGATAACCGGCAGGAAGGTTACTGTTAAGCTCAGGGTCAATCCATCCATACTTGGCGGCATTGTAGCCCGTATAGAAGATACCCTGATAGATGGGAGTATACGTAACAGGCTGGATCTGTTAAGGAAAGACCTTGTAGAAGCTACGAAATAAACAACCTTTAAGGGGGTGAGCAGATTGAAATCCCAGGACAAAGATATAGTATCGGTGATCAAGGAGCAAATCGAGCGCTTCGGTGCTACTGCCACCATGGTAGACGTTGGAACCGTGGTGGAGGTCGGCGACGGTGTTGCCCGTATACAAGGCCTTCGCAAAGCTAGAAACAATGAGCTGCTGGCATTCCCCAACGGCATCATGGGGCTGGCTCTTAACCTGGAGGAAGACAACGTGGCCGCCGTGATCCTTGGTGAATTCAGCCATATTAAGGAAGGAGACGAGGTTCACTGCACCGGCCGCGTGGTTGAAGTGCCGGTCGGCAACGAGCTCATCGGCCGCGTGGTCAACACGCTCGGTCAGCCCCTCGATGGCCTTGGTCCGATCAAGACAAGCAAGTCCCGGCCTGTCGAACGTATCGCCCCCAACGTAGTTGACAGGCAGCCGGTCAACATTTCCGTACACACCGGCATCAAGTGTGTTGACGCTCTGGTACCCATCGGCCGCGGGCAGCGCGAGCTGATAATCGGAGACCGCTCTATCGGTAAATCCGCAGTTGCCATCGACACCATTATCGCTCAAAAAGGCAAAGACCTTATATGTATCTACGTGGCAATCGGCCAAAAGACGGCCAAGGTTGCCAACATCGTTGAGACACTCAGAAAATACGGCGCCATGGAACACACCGTCGTGGTGGTTGCCACTTCGTCAGATCCCGCGTCAATGCAATATCTTTCAGCATATGCGGGCTGTGCCATCGGTGAGGAGTTCATGGAGCAGGGCAAGGACGCCCTCATTATATACGACGACCTTTCAAAACATGCCTGGGCTTACCGCCAGGTTTCGCTCATCCTCCGCCGTCCACCCGGCCGCGAAGCTTATCCAGGCGATGTTTTCTACCTTCACAGCAGGCTGCTTGAACGGGCCGCCAAACTCTCCGCAGAGTTGGGCGGAGGCTCGCTTACAGCGCTGCCGGTAATCGAGATCCAGGCTGGCGACATGTCGGCGTACATCCCGACCAATGTCATCTCCATCACAGACGGACAGATCCTGCTTGAGACCGACATGTTCAACGCTGGTGTACGCCCTGCGCTCAACGTCGGCCTCTCCGTGTCACGCGTGGGCGGCAATGCGCAAACCAAGGCCATGAGGCAGGTGGCCGGCAAGCTGAGGCTCGATATGGCACAGTACGCGGAACTGGCTACTTTCGCCCAGTTCGGCGCCTCGGACCTTGATAAGGGCACGCTGGCGCAGCTCGAACGCGGCAAGCGCATGGTTGAGATACTCAAGCAGCCGCAGTACGCCCCGCTTTC
>CAZKOL010000084.1:0-5123 GCA_964554375.1 uncultured Dehalococcoidales bacterium | reverse complement strand
TTCAGGGCAACCTGGCAGTTCTCGATCTTTTCCGATGTAGTCTTCATATTAACCTTTCACCTTGAGTTATTATAACATTGCAAAATCGGTCTTCAAAAAGCTATCTGTCAAACCTGGGGTTCGATTATTTTCAGGTTCAACTCCTTGAGCTGCTCATCCGATATGGGCGAAGGCGCATCCGTCATAAGGTCTACGGCGGCCTGGTTCTTGGGGAAAGCAATAACGTCCCGGATGCTTTTACTGCGGGTAAGCATCATGACGAAGCGATCGATGCCGGGGGCGACGCCGCCATGCGGTGGCGCTCCGTACTCCAGCGCCTCCAAGAAATTGCCGAACTTGGCCTCGGTCTCTTCCTTCGCATAACCGAGAATGTCGAAGATCTTTTCCTGCATGGCGCGGTTATGTATCCTGATGCTCCCGCTGGAAAGCTCGCAGCCGTTGCAGACGATATCATAATGTCGGGCGCGCACTTTCCCCGGGTCGCTGTCCAGCAAGTGGATGTCCTCCTCGTAGGGCGCCGTGAAGGGGTGATGCATTGAATCCCACATCTTCCTGTCGCAGTTCCAATCAAACAGCGGAAAATCCGTGATGAAAACGAAGGCCATCAAATTGGGATCGCACAGGTCCAGTCGCCTGCCCATCTCGCGCCTCAATTCGTCGAGCACCTTGTTCACTATGCCGGCCTCGCCCGCCGCAATCAGCGCCAGGTCGCCCGGCCGGGCCTCGAACCTGCCCAATATCTGCCTCAGCTGGCCTATATCCAGGTGCCTGGCAGCCACAGACTTGATCCTTTCGATGCTGGCGCTCTCAGCGCTCTCCGCCTTCTCGCCGGGCAGCCAGGCCAGCGTGATCAGCCCTTTTGCCCCGCACGATTTGGCCAGCTCCGTCAGTTCCTCGACCTGTTTGTGCGAATAGCCGGCGCAGCCGGGTAGGCAGATGCCCCGGACCCTGCCGCCGCCCTCAATGGCTGACTTGAACACTATGAACGGGCTGGCCGCCACGACGTCCGAGATATCCCTCATCTCAAGCCCGAAGCGGATATCAGGCTTGTCCGTGCCGTACCGTTCGAGCGCCTCGGCGTAGGACATCCTGGGGAACGGCTTGACCAGGCGCATGTCGGGCTTCACGGTCTCCACCAGCCCGGTGAACATCTCCTCCAGCAATACAAGGATATCTTCCTCATCGACAAAGCTCATCTCGAGGTCGAGCTGTGTAAACTCGGGCTGCCGGTCGGCCCGCGTATCCTCATCGCGGAAGCAGCGTGCCACCTGGTAATACTTCTCGATTCCTGCCACCATCAGTAACTGCTTCAACTGTTGCGGTGATTGCGGCAGGGCATAAAATTTCCCGGCGTGGATGCGGCTCGGCACCAGGTAGTCGCGCGCGCCCTCCGGCGTGCTTTTAATCATGATGGGGGTTTCAACTTCCACGAAGCCACGGTCATCCAGGAAATCGCGCATGTACTTGATCACGCGGTGCCGCAGCATCAGGTTGTCGCGCATGCCCGCCCGCCTCAGGTGCAGGTAGCGGTACCTCAACAGCAGCGATTCGTCGATATCCACCTCTTCATTTATGTAAAACGGCGGTGTTTTCGAGGCGTTGAATATCTTCAGGCTGCCGGCCAGTACCTCGACTTCACCTGTAGGCAGCCTGGAGTTGTCCGTTCCCTGCGGCCTGCGGGACACCTTGCCGCCAACCTGGATTACGTACTCGTTGCGTAGCCCGTTGGCCGTGGCGTGGATATCGGGGGCAAGCTCCGGATTGAAGACCACCTGGGTGATGCCCCCGCGGTCGCGCAGATCGATAAAGATCAGCCCGCCGTGGTCCCTTCTCCTGTGCACCCATCCGGCCAGGGTGACCTCTTCACCGGCATTGGCCCCGCGCAATTGACCGCAATTATGACTTTTAAGCAAAATATCCTCCCGGGGGTAGAATTATATCTTAATACGTTTATAATTCACAAAGTTTGGGGTCGGCCGGGCATGGCCGCATGTGCGAGCGGAAAGGAGCGGCCGGGGTTAGCAGTCAGCGGTATTGGCTATTCTGTATTTTTCGCGCAACCCGGGCTTCTCTATCTTGCCGGTGGGGTTCCTGGGCACTTTGTCGAATATCACCTTCCTGGGAACCTTGTGCCGGGCCAGGTTCTTTTTGCAGTACTCGATAATCTCATCTCCGCTGATGCCGGCGCCCGGCCTGAGATCCACGATGGCTATGGCGATCTCACCCAGCCTTTGATCGGGAATTCCGATTACGGCCACGTCGTTCACGGCGTCCAGGTTGTGAATGGCATCCTCCACCTCGACCGGGAATATATTTTCCCCGCCCGTGATGATCACATCCTTTTTCCTATCAACTAAATAGATAAACCCGTCCCCGTCAATAGTAGCCATGTCTCCAGTTAAGAGCCAGCCGTCGCGCAGGGTCTCCGCCGTCTTCTCCGGGTTTTTGTAGTATTCCTTCATCACGCCATCACCTCTCACCGCCAGCTCACCGATTTTTCCGTCTTCAAGTAAATCACCGTTTTCATCGACTATTTTAGTCTCCCAGTTAAATCCCGCCTTCCCGATAGCCCCCACCTTGTGGATGTTATCCACGCCCAGGTGCACGCATCCCGGGCCGCTGGCTTCGCTCAAGCCGTAGTTTGTATCGTATTGCATGCCGGGAAAGACCGCCATCCAGCGCCTGACCAGCGAAGGGGGCACTGGCTGCGCCCCGATGTGCATCAGCCGCCAGCAGCTCAGGTCGTAGTCCTCTTTTCTCACCTTCCCGTCTTCCAGCGCAACCAGTATATCGTGGGCCCAGGGCACCAGCAGCCATACGATCGTGCCGTGCTCTTTGTGCACAGTCTCCAGTATATTGCGCGGGCTGACCTCGCCAAGCATGGTCGCCCTACCCCCCGTGATAAGGCTGCCGAACCAGTGCATCTTCGATCCCGTGTGGTAAAGCGGCGGGATCAGCACGAAATTGTCCGACTTCTCCTGGCGGTGATGGGCATACTCCGTTATGGCGGCGCACCTCAGGTTATCGTGTGTCAGCAGTATAGGCTTGGGCGCGCCCGTAGTCCCGGATGTAAAGTACAGGCTGCAGGCCTCATTGCAGCTTATATCGACAGAGGGACGTGACGTGGGACGCCGGTCAACCCAGGGGCGGTACCCGGTCATGTATCCCGGCAGATTGCCGCCGAAGGCGAGAATGCCCTCCACCCCATGAAGATTCTTTTTAACCGCATCGACCCTCTCGATGAACTCCTCACCGATGATCATGAACCTGGCGCCGGATATCTCCGCGCAATACTGGAAGTCGCTGCCGGTGAACCTGAAGTTGAGCGGCGCCACCCATGCCCCACTCCTCAATATGCCAAAATAGACTGTTAACCAGTCGATGGAATTCATCATCCACAGTATGACGCGGTCGCCTTTCTTCACGCCCGTGTCGATCAGCGCATTGGCCACGCGGTTGGCCTCGTCATCCATCTGCCGCCAGGTTATCTCCCGCCGGTAATTGCGGCTGGGCTTTAGCTCTACCAAAGCGCAATCGTCCGGGTACATCCTGGCGTTTCTGGCCAACATCTCCGGAATTGTGATCATCATCTCATAACCTCAGAATGGTACGGCTCGCCCGGCTAATATCTTGCCAGGCTCGGCAGGAATGTAGCAATCTGTGGAAATGCCAGCAGGATGACTGCTGCCACGGCCAGGGCAGCCAGGAAGGGTGCGATGCCCTTAAAGATGGTCTCGAGCGGTATGTCAGGGGCGATACCCTTGATGACATACACGTTCAAGCCCACAGGGGGAGTGATGACACCTATCTCGGTCACCAGCACTATGATGACGCCGAACCAGATGGGATCGAAGCCCAGCGCCAGCACAACGGGATAAAATATAGGTATGGTAAGCGTGATGAGTGCCAGCGAATCCATGAAGCATCCGCCGATCATATAGATGATGACGACAATGCCCATTATAGCCACGGGCGGCAACGGTAGAGAACCCACCCACTCCGTGAGCATCATGGGTATGGTAGTGATAGCGATGAAATGGCCGAAAACGGTAGCCCCTGCCACGATTATCATGACAAAGCAGGTGATGCGAACAGTGTCCTTAAGGGCATTGATAAAGCCCGCCCAGGTAAGTGTCCTGGTTATCAATCCGATGAGAACGGCCCCGGCCACGCCTGCGGCGCCTGCCTGAGTGGGACTGAACCAGCCGAAGAAGAGGCCCAGTATCACAAAACAAAAGAGAAAGAGCATCTCGATGATGCCTCTGAGCGCCTCCATCTTCTCCTTGAATGTGGATGCTTCGCCGGCGGGCGCCAGCTTCGGATTGCGCCGGCAGATGATGGCCACAGTGGCCAGCAGCAGCACGGCGATCAGGAGACCGGGGAAAACGCCCGCCATGAACAGTTTCCCGATAGACTGCTCCGTGAGTATGCCGTAGACGATGAAGATGGTGCTGGGCGGTATCATGATGCCCAGGGTGCCCGCCGCAGCCACGATCCCCGTAGCGATTGAGTCGTCGTATTTGTAGCGTTTCATCTCGGGGATGCAGACCTTTCCCATTGCGGCGGCGGTGGCGCTGGTCGAGCCGTTGATGGCGGCAAATCCGGCGCACCCGATAACGGTGGCCAGTGCCAGCCCGCCGGGGAATTTACTGAACAGCACGTAGCCCGCGTCATACAGGCGCCTGCTCATACCGGACTCGGAGGCGATGCAGCCCATCAAGGTGAACATGGGTATAACGGTCAGCGAATACGATGAAAAAATATCGAAAAAATCGCGGGCAACGAGATTCATGCCCGCTGCCGGTGTAACTACTATGCTGAACCCTATGAGCCCAACAAAGGCCATGGCGAAGCCCACCGGCATGCGCAGCAGGAAGATTATCACCAGAACTACTACGCCGAGTAAGCCGAGGAGTATATTGTCCATTTATTTACGACGTCCTCAGCATCTTGATCATCTGCATGATAAGCACCAGCACAACCACCAGGCTGCACAACCCCAGTCCCCAGACAAAGGGATAGTAAGGTATCAGCAGCGTCATGGACACTTCCCCGCTAGCCTGGAGCGCCAGCCCGTAAGTGTAGCTCTGCCAGGCCAGGATAAGGAAAAGGCAGATACTGAA
>CAZKOL010000083.1:0-5127 GCA_964554375.1 uncultured Dehalococcoidales bacterium | reverse complement strand
GAGGCTATCGCCCTGGGCGCATACCATGCCGGGGTGAGGGTGGCTACGGCCTATCCCGGGACTCCCAGCACCGAGATACTCGAGAACATGGCCCGGTTCAAGGACCTGTATGCCGAGTGGTCCACCAACGAGAAGGTCGCTATGGAGGTGGGACTTGGCGCATCATACGCCGGTGTGCGGACGCTGGTCTCCATGAAACACGTGGGGTTAAACGTGGCGGCCGACCCTTTCATGGCGGCGGCAACCACGGGCGTGCACGGAGGACTGGTCATAGTCTCCGCCGATGACCCGGGCATACACAGCTCCCAGGGCGAACAGGATAATCGTCACTTCGCCAGGCTGGGACGGGTGCCCATGATCGAGCCCGCCGATAGCCAGGAAGCGTACGATTTTGTGACCACAGCCTATGAAATCAGCGAGAAATACGATACGCCGGTCCTATTCCGTATAACCACCAGGGTCGCGCATTCCAAATCTGTGGTCGAGGTGGACATGGCCACGCTGAGGGCCGAGAGGAATAAATATTTTCACCACCACGTTGAAAAATATGTCATGCTGCCGGGACATGCACGCCTGAGGGTGCCTCACATGCACAATCGCATGGCCGAGATCACCGCGCTGGCCGAGGTGACCCCGCTCAACCAGGTCATCGAAGGAGATAACCGCACGGGCATCATATCCAGCGGCGTCGGCTATGAGTACGCCAGGGAGGTGTTCCCCGGCGCCTCGTTCCTCAAGCTCGGATTGATCTACCCGCTGCCTCCGAAACTGTTGCAACGCTTTGCCGGGCAGGTGAAAAAGCTGTTCGTGGTCGAGGAGCTGGACCCCTTCCTTGAGGAGACCATCAAGACCATGGGAATCAAGGTCGAGGGCAAGCAGCATATCCCCCGCCATGGGGAGCTGAATATCGGCGTCGTGCGCCATGCCGCTGTAAAGGCAGAGTTCCTGCCGCCGGCAGGTGCGACAACCGCAGCGACTATTGGTGACCTGCCGGGACGGCCACCCCTGCTGTGCGCCGGCTGCCCGCACGCCGGCGCTTTTTTTGTGCTCAGCACCATCGGAAAAAGGTCGAAGGTGCTTGATGCCAGCGGCAGATCGGAGAAGGAGTCCGGGCTCATCATCACCGGCGACATCGGCTGCTACACCCTAGCCACATATCCTCCTCTGCGCGCCATGGATACCACAGCCTGCATGGGAGCCAGCATCGGCCAGGCTATCGGTTTGGTCAAGGCCGGCGTAACGAGCAAGGTGGTCGCCGTAATCGGCGATTCCACTTTTATGCACTCGGGCATTACGGGGCTCATCGACGCCGTCTACAACGATGCCAGTATCACCGTGATCATCCTCGACAACGGCACTACGGCCATGACAGGTCACCAGGATCATCCCGGCTCGGGCATATCCGCGCAGGGCGCAACAACCCAAAAAGTCGCTATCGAAAAAGTGGTCGAGGGCGTCGGTGTAAAGAATTTACAGGTGGTGGACGCCTTTGATATGAAGGCTATAAGATCCGCCATAAGGTCGGCCCTGGACAGCGGGCAGTTGTCCGTAGTCATAGTCAGGGGAAAGTGCGCGGTCACCAACAGGGTGCGCAAGAACAAACGCCGCGTAGACCAGGATGCCTGCAACGACTGCGGGATATGCCTGATGATCGGTTGCCCGGCCATACAGAAAAAGGACGGCAGGGTATATATCGAGGCCGGCACATGCATGGGAGACGCCTGCGGCATCTGCCAGCAGATCTGCCCCAAAAGGGCTATTGGTCTGGAGGTAAAAGGGGCATAATGAAAAGCCGGGACCAGGGCAAACAGGACATATTAATGGTGGGAGTGGGCGGCCAGGGTATCATCCTGGCCAGCGATATACTGGGCGACGTTGCGCTGGACATCGGCCTGGACGTCAAGAAGACCGACACGCTGGGCATGGCGCAGCGGGGCGGCAGCGTGACCAGCCACCTGCGCATCGGTCAAAAGGTGTGGTCGCCCCTGATAAATGCTTCCGAAGCCGATATACTGCTGGCCTTTGAAAAACTGGAGGGCGCCCGCTGGGTAGGCTACTTGAAACCGGGCGGCGCCGTGATCATCAACAACATGGCTATTCCGCCGCTATCGATATCACTGGGTACACAGGTATACCCGGAGGACGAGGCCATACTCGATTCTTTCCGGCGTATCACCGGCGCGGTCTACCTGGTCGACGGTACGGAGCGGGTGGCGGGACTGGGTGACGCCCGCACGCTGAACATCTTTATGCTGGGATATCTATCGCGGTTCCTGCCTCTTAAGATAACCGACGCACAGTGGGAAAAAGGCATGGCCCGGCATTTGCCGGCCAAAATCCTGGACTTGAATAAACGCGCTTTTGAAGCGGGAAGGGAGGCAGCAGCCGGTGTCAATATCTGATAATGTCCGCACACGCATGGCGGCAGGGTCGTGGGTGCGTCGAATGTTCGAGGAAGCTGCCGTCCTGAAGAAGAAGCACGGCGAGCACAATGTCTTCGACCTTTCGCTGGGCAATCCGATCATCGAGCCTCCCGCGGAATTCAAGCACGTCCTGAGGAAGCTGAGCGAGAACCCCATGGCCGGCATGCACCGCTACATGGAGAACGCCGGATACGAGGAGACCCGGAGATCGGTGGCCAAGCAGGTCTCCCAGGAAAACAACATGGATGTCTCATTCCAGGACATCATTATGACCGTAGGCGCGGCCGGCGCAATCAACGTGATACTCAAGACCCTGTTGAACCCGGGCGATGAGGTGATCGTGTTCGCCCCCTATTTCATGGAGTACGACAATTATATCGACAACCACGGCGGGGTAACCGTCGTCATCCCCACCGATGACAAATTCCTGCCCGACCTGGACCTGCTCGATCGTGGAATCAACGCCAGAACGAAGGCTGTGATCATTAACTCGCCCAACAACCCTACCGGCGTGGTCTACAGCGAGAAGTTCGTCAGGCAACTCAGCCGGGTGCTTGAGCGCAAAGAAAAGCATTTAAACATCGCCATATACATGGTGAGTGACGAGGCTTACAGCAGCCTGACCTACGACGGCCTGGCGTATGTGCCCATCCTGCAGACTTACCACAGGGCTCTAATAGCCACGTCGCATTCCAAGGACCTGGCTCTGCCGGGGGAAAGGATCGGCTACATCGCCGTGCACCCGACAATCGAGCACCGGGAAGAGATCATCAGCGGTCTGATCTTCTGCAACCGCATACTCGGCTTTGTCAACGCCCCCGCGCTGATGCAGAATATAGTTCGGCACCTGCAGCATGTAACGGTCTCCATACCTGAATACCAGGAGAAACGCGATTTTCTGTATAATAACCTGGTCGGCATGGGATACAAGGTGATCAAGCCGCAGGGTGCTTTTTACATGTTTCCCCGGACGCCGATCGAAAACGATGTGGAATTTGTTCACGAGTTGCAAAAATTGAATGTTATGACCGTGCCGGGCAGGGGCTTCGGCAGCCCCGGCTATTTCAGGATCTCCTACTGCGTCAATCACAGAACCCTCGAAGGCGCCCTTGACGGCTTCAAGAAAGCTGCCGGGATGTTTAGACTCTTCTGAATTGGGCGGTCCCCGTCGACAGACCACCGCCCCCCCATTAATTCACATGATCGACACGCATACAATTCCACAGCTCATAGAAGCCAACCACCGGAGGTGGGGCGGGCAGGCTGCCATGTGCGTAAAAAAACGCGGCATATGGCATCGCTATAGCTGGACGGACTACTACCACCGGGTGAAATACTTTTCGCTCGGCCTGGTGAGCCTCGGCCTGAAAAAAGGGGATGTGGTCTGCATCATCGGCGACAATGAGCCCGAGTGGTTCTGGGGGGAGTTCGCGGCGCAGGCCGCCGGCGGCATAGCCACGGGCGCTTTTGTAGATTCCATCCCCTCTGAGTTGAAATATATCGCCAATCATTCCGGCGCCAGATTTGCGCTGGTCAACGACCAGGAGCAGACAGACAAGTTCCTGGAGATTTGCGACGAATTGCCGTCCCTGCAGAAAATCATCTACTGGGACCCCAAGGGGCTGGGCAACTATGATGATCCCCGCCTGCTCAGTTTTAACAGCGTCATGGAGATGGGATCTGCCTTCGATCGGGCCACCCCCGGAGTATTCGAGAAAAACATCGCAACGGGCGATCCCGGCGATACGGCTTTTATTTATTACACCTCCGGCACCACCGGATTGCCCAAGGGGGCCCTGCTGACACACCGGGCGCTGGTCAATACGGCCCGGGGATTTGTCAGCGTCTATCCCCTGGATGGGAGCGACGACCTGGTGTCCAATTTCCCGGCCGCCTGGGTGGGAGACAGCTACTTTGCCACCATTCCCCATTTGCTGACCGGGGCTCGCCTCAATTTCGCTGAGGAGCCTGATACTATCGCGGAGGATACGCGGGAGGTCGGTCCCGATTTCGCAATATACGGCCCGCGGCAGTGGGAGAGCCTTGTCAGCGAGATACAGGTTAAGATAACCGACGCGCACCCGCTCAAGAGATTTTTCTACCGCCTTCTGATGCCGGTCGGCTATAAAATGGCGGAGTTTAAATTCGATGACCGCAAGCCGGGACCTTTCTGGAATACTCTCTATAAATTTGCCCACTTGCTTCTACTGAGACCGCTCAAGGACCGCCTGGGTCTGAGCAGCGTGCGGTTCGCCGTGACGGGCAGTTCGGTGCTCAGCCTTGATACCTTCAAGCTGATCCACGCCATGGGTATCGAGCTCAGGCAGACCTACGCCAGCACGGAGGCGGGATTCATCTCCTCACACACCAGGGGAGACATCGATTTCCAGAGCGTGGGCCGTCCCGCGCTGGGTGTGGAAGTCAGGGTGTCCGACGAGGGCGAACTGCTGGTGAGGAGCGACTGCGCCTTTTCGGTTTACCTGGGTGAGCCCGAAAAAACGGCCAGGATAAAGAAGGACGGCTGGGTGCATACCGGCGACGCGGTGAATATCAACGATAAAGGCCACCTTATATTCCTGGACAGGCTGGAGCATATGGGCAGCCTGGTCAGCGGCGCCAGATATGCCCCGCAGTATATCGAGGGGAGGTTGCGCTTCAGCCCGTATATTAAAGACGCCATGGTCATCGGCGGCAGGGACAAGTC
>CAZKOL010000082.1:0-5206 GCA_964554375.1 uncultured Dehalococcoidales bacterium | reverse complement strand
ATCGGCCCGGCGGTCTTTAGTTTATCTTTATTTTTAACGACATAGCCCTGGGCTAACGGGTAGTCTGCTATGACGGCGTCGAGTTGCCCGTTGATTAAGTCCTGGAAGGCAAAGCCGATCTCGTCAAAGGTCTTGACCTTTGCGCCAGGTATTTTGCCAGCTTCGATGATACCTGTCGTGCCGATCTGGCCGCCGACAGTTTTGCCGGACAGGTCATCCTTGTTTTTGATGCGGTCATCGTCACTGCGCACTGTGACTATCTGTCCTGCAAGGTAGTAGGGATCGGAGAAAAGAATGGTCTTTTTTCGTTCATCGGTAATAGTGATGGAGGAGACAGCCATGTCATACTGACATTGGGAAACACCGGCCAGCACCGAGTCGAAACCCACGTTGACCAGTTCTATATCGAGGTCTGCCTTGGCTGCTATGGCGCGCATCAGTTCGGGTCCGAAGCCGTCCAACTGCTTGGTCTGCTCGTTGACTATCTCGAAAGGCGGCCAGGTGGCGTCGCAGGCCACTGTCAGCTTTGTCCGGGTTGATGGGGCCGGGCTGCAGGCCGGCATCAGCATCGCCAGTAAAACGCAGGCAGCAACGGAAAAAAGTATGAGTTTTTTCACGGGTACTCTCCCCGGCCGGAAAATCGGCCAGACTTATTATATCATCACAGGCAGCGTGGCCTTTTATGAAACTAAAGGTAGCCCGTGTTCTGCAGCTTCCAATTTCGGCGGAAATCCGGTTCAACCGGTACGCCGTTCTCTTGAGCAACCAGGCGCAGGCGGAAATGGTCGTAGAGCAGCGTGGAAAGGACGCGCATGCGGCGGTGCTCCTCGGGGAAGGTGTAGTTGTGGGTATCCAGGATTATCCTGGCAATATCCGGCCGGTGGGGCAGATCGAAGGTGTGTTTCTCCGGGTGGTTGAGGTGGATGGCGATCAGGTTGGTGATCTGCGGGTCCAGGCAGGCCACCAGCATGGAAGGGTCGTAGAAGGTGCCGCCGCCGTCACGGTACACCTGCCCGTTAAGCTCGGCCGGCTCCATATATGTGTTCATGGTCCAGCCTGCGATCACGGCCTTTATGATCGGGGCAGCCAATACCTTCCAGGCGTGGCCGCCGAACTCGAAGCGGCGGTCGGGGGAGGTCATGCCCATGAAATCGGTGAAGCCGTCAGAGCGGGCCGCGGTAACCGTCATTGGCAGTGCGATATCATCGAAGGTGAGCTGTTCCGGGTGCGGCGAGCCAGTGTAAGCAGTGAGCCTCTCTTTGAGGAACTCCTCCAGGGGGCCCATGTTGGCCCAGCCGTGCCAGAACCTGAATGGGTTGCGATTAAACCTCAGTAGCTTATCAGATGTCAGGTTGGCTATGAGGTCTTCCAGGTCCTGCAGAGCACGTTGTGCCGGCGGTTTATAAAGATCAGGGTTGCGGCTGGCGGCCACCTGCACGGCATGGAAGAAGCCGTTGAGCACGCCGGCGGACACGCCGTAGATCTGCCTGATTTCGCCTCCGGCCCGCCTGAAGCCTTCGTCCACTGCGCGGGTGGTGACCAGTCCGCCCAGTATGCCGGAGCATCCCCCTGCGCCGTAGATCACGTTGGCAGGGCGGTCGAAGGGGAAGCTGTCCATCTGCCCGTCCAGTATCTCCGTGAAGCGGGCGATGAGCTGTATGCGGTTGGCCGCGGATTCACGCAGGTTAGTGGCGGCCTCGGTGGAGCCGATATAGGGCAGGTCGACCTGCCCCAGGGTGGGGGTTGCTTCCTGTGTCTTATAATCACCCGCGGTAAAGGCGGGCAGTTTAGCTCTGACTGCCGCTGTCAATGCGCGGTGGCGCCGCAGCAGGTCCAGGTAGTAGTCGGCCAGCAGAGCCTGGTTGCGCTCGTGCTGGGAATGCATGATAAAGGAAGAGGTGATGAAATTCAGCTTCCACGTGCGTATCACCGCGTGTGGCCTGGTGCGCAGGATGGGGCCCGGGTCGGAAGCTTCGAGGTCGGCCACCATGGCGCCGGCGTCCACGATGGGTGGACGGCAGTCGTAAACATATCGGCCGTTGACGGTGGATGGACTGGTGGAGAGCAGGGTGCTGACCGCGGCTATAACGGCATCCACCAGCGGGGCATCCTGCGGAGGCCCGATATGGGTAAACTGGTAATCGCACTGAAGGTTTTCATCGGGCGGGCCAAACATGGTAAAGAGGGCATCCCTGTCTATGGTACAAATGTAAAGCGGAACGCCCAGGTCCGAGATATTTAATTGTAGGGGCGTACCTGAAGCTGCGCCCGCTGTGCCGCTGCAGTAATAAGTTAATTTCTTTTCCAGCCATTTCCTCAAGGGATTAAGGTTGGACCGTCCATACCACGGATTGAGGTTAAGCGAGCGTATTTGGCCGTTTCGGGCCTTCGAGAGGAAACTGCGGAAATCGCTTATGGCTGTGGAGGCCTTAGCCCACCTGGCCGGGTCTTTTTGTGCGGCCAGGGCTAGCGCATATGCTGTAGCTGTCAGCGCCCCTCCGCTGACGCCGTAAATTCGCCCGGCAGTTATGCCGTCCTTAAGCAGAGCTTCAGCGCGGTCGAGTTCCTTAACTATGAAAGGCAGGTCGCCAAGCTTGGCCGCCTGGAAAATGATAGAGGGAACGGAGGACATGAGATAGTTTAACAGAAATCGTTAATCTGTAGAATAGGACGGATTATAACTTTCGGGTAATATAAATTTACTGCCGGCCCTTGATCACCAGCTTTTTCTCCCCCCAGATGCGGCGAACAAGAGCGTCGCCTCTGGCGTTGCGGTAGTCGAAGTCGCTGCGGGTCATGCTGGTCAGGTTGACATTGATTCCGGTGGCATCTTCGAAATCGGCCGTCAGTTCCAGCAGCCCATCCCTGTTGATGTCCCCGATAATAAGCAAATCGATGCCGCTCTCAGGGATCATTTCTGACCTGGCAGCCTCACCATGGATAAGGGCCAGGTTGACTGTGTTCAGGTCCTTCAACCTATCGCTGAGGTAACTGACAATGGATCGGAGCGTGAGGATGGTCCCGGTCTTAGGCTGCGGGGTTTGCTCAGGCGCTTCGCTACCTGCCATAGCATCCTCGTCCGTGATGCTTACAATGGCGGGAGCAGGAAGCTCGATGACATCAGGCAGGGGCTGCGGTTCGTGGTTGGGAATCACGCGGGCTCCGGGAAGGATGGGTTTGCCACCGTCTTCCAGGGGGGCATGCTTAAATGATTCGATTATGGCGATAGTGTGTTTTTTTTGTTGGGATTGCCTGGTCTCGCCGCTCTCCGCAGAGGCATCCATGGCCGCGTTGCTCACGATAGCGGGCGAAGCAGGCGCCGTGACAGCTGAAGGCGGGCGGGCGGCGTCGGATTCCATGATGATCTTCCGCCACTGAGTCAGTAGCGGGAAGCCCTTAACGACTTCGTAATACTTGAGGTTGCCCTGCGCATGGGAACTGAACAGCCCGGCCTTCTCCAGGTAACCGAGCTCCCGGCGCACGGCATTGAGAGGCTCTCCGGTTAAGCGCGCCACCTCACGCGTGTAATAACGCTTGCCCGTATCCCGCAGGAAGAGGTATAGCACACTACGTTTGGCCTTGGATGTTATAAAATATTTTAAAATGGTCATCAGTGAACACCTATTATGTTCCAATGTACCAATAAGATGGATATTTTTCAACCTCGGTTGCCGGGAGCGAGCGGGTCTGGGACCCGTAAGATTTACATTTATGATAAAATTTTCCTTGCGTATCGTATGCCAGGAGGTTGATACATGACGGATAAAGTGAAGATGGGGCCCCAGCCGCTGGTATTCCCCATGCCAGCATTTCTGGTAGGGGCTAATGTCGAAGGAAAACCCAATTTTATGACGGTTGCCTGGGGCGGGATCGCCTGCGGCGAGCCGCCCATGGTATCGGTGGGCATACGCCACACGCGCCATACGCTCAAAGGGATGCAGGAGAACATGACCTTCTCCGTTAACGTGGCATCATCTGATCAGGTAAAAGAGGTTGACTTTTGCGGCATCAAAACCGGCGCTAAAGAGGACAAGGTCAGGGCCTGTAAATTTAAGGTCTTCTACGGCGTAG
Source organism: uncultured Dehalococcoidales bacterium (assembly GCA_964554375.1). Classification (GTDB taxonomy): domain Bacteria; phylum Chloroflexota; class Dehalococcoidia; order GIF9; family UBA5629; genus CAIMUM01. The sequence goes on along the minus strand of CAZKOL010000082.1, from coordinate 1,135 downwards.
TCGAAACTGCGCCCATGATCGAGCAGTGCCCGGTAAACCTGGAATGCAAAATCGAGCATATGCTGGATTTGGGCAGCCATGTGCTGGTGGTGGGCAAGATCGAGGAGACCTATGTCTCGGGTAAATGCTTCACCGGGGAACATCCGGATGTCAGGAAGATCCGTCCTATAGGCTGGACCATGCTGCCGGCCAATGTCTACCAGGAGCTGGGAGAGACCGTCGGCAAAGCCTTTAAAATAGGACTGGAACTCAAACCTTAATATCCGAAATATCCGAGTTTTGACACCGATCCGGCTTCGTGTTATATTTATAAATGAAAATGATTTTCAATTGGCGATAAAAAACATGGCGGGGAAGGATATTACAGCGGAGCTGAGAAAGCGGGGATTCAAACTGACACCGCAGAGGAAGGCCATTATTACCATGCTGTGTAACTGCTGTGAGCACCTGACTCCGGCTGACATTCATGCCAGGCTGCATAAGAAATACCCTAATATCGGCCTGGTGACGGTGTACCGCACGCTGGAACTGCTACAGGAAAGCGGTCTATTATGCGAGATACATATAGGCGACTCCTGCCGCAGCTACCTTAAGCGCCAGCGGCCGGGTGAACATCACCACCACCTGGTCTGCAGCAATTGTGGCAGGGTGGCCGATTTCACCGATTGCGAATTGGACCGGCTTAAGCAACGACTGGAGCAGCAAACGGGTTTCCGCATAAGCCGCCACCTGCTGGAATTCATGGGGTTGTGCCCGCAGTGCCAAATAAGCAAGGTGTAAGGGAGCGGAGATGTTTAGACACGCATTAATCATTATAATCACAGTGGTTTTGGTGATAACTGTGGTGGCATGTAGCAATCCCGCTCCGGCGCCGGTAAATGATAAAACAGGTGTGGCGGTGACCATCTTGCCTCAGCGAGAGTTTGTGGCACGTGTGGGAGGCGACAAGGTCGATATCACTGTCATGATCCCGCCGGGCGCCAGCCCGCATACGTATGAAGTCACCCCCGCCCAGATGGTACAATTAAGCAAGGCCAAGGTGTATTTCAAAGTCGGTTCGCCAATTGAATTTGAGCTCGTCTGGCTGGATAAGCTTTTAGCTCAGAATAAAGATATGCTGGTGGTTGACTGCAGT
>CAZKOL010000081.1:2354-5222 GCA_964554375.1 uncultured Dehalococcoidales bacterium | reverse complement strand
CGGGCAAGGGGTTTTTTTAATGCCCGAAAAAATACTGCTTAATTCCTCCGATATCGAAAGGGCGCTGGTGCGCGTTGCTCACGAGATCCTCGAGCGCAACAAGGGCGCCACCAATATCGTGTTTGTCGGCATCAAGACGCGCGGCGTCCCGCTGGCCCAGCGGCTGGCCCGGATCATCCGCGGCATGGAGCAGGTCGACATCCCCGTCGGCTCGCTGGATATAACCCTTTACCGCGACGATGTCTCTTCGCTGAGCTTCAAGCACGTTGTCCAGCAAACCTACGTGCCCTTTGATATCACCAGCAAGCAACTGATACTGGTGGACGACGTTTTTTACACCGGGCGCAGCATCAGGGCCGCCCTCGATGCGCTGATAGACCTGGGAAGGCCCGAGACTATCCAGCTCGCCGTGCTGATCGACCGGGGCCACCGCGAGCTGCCCATCCGCGCCGATTTCGTGGGGAAGAATATACCGACGGCGCGCAACGAGGAGATACAGGTATACCTGAGCGAAGTCGACGCCGTGGACAAAGTTACGGTTATGAGGACGGAGGTAGGTAAGAATGAGCCAGAGTGAACCGGGGCCCGGCGCAGCCACGCGTGGAACGCTGCCCCAGCTCTCCATAGATTTATGGAGGCACAGGCATGTGCTCGACCTGGATGATTTCAGCCGGGAGGAGACCGATCTCGTATTCGAGATAGCCGAGGGCATGGTCGAGATACTGGACCGCGACGTTAAGAAAGTGCCCACGCTTCGCGGCAAGACCATCGCCACCATGTTCTTCGAGCCCAGCACCAGGACGCGCGCCTCCTTCGAGCTGGCAGCCAAGTACCTGGGGGCCGATACCATCAGCCTGGATTCGGCCAGGAGCAGTGTGACCAAGGGAGAATCGCTGATAGACAGCCTGCGCACGCTGCAGGCCCTGGAAGTGGACACCATCATCATGCGGCATCCCAGCTCAGGGGCGCCCTATATCGCCGCGCGGCGCCTGGACACCAGCATCATCAACGCGGGTGACGGCTGCCACGCCCACCCCTCGCAGGGGCTGCTGGACATCTTCACTATGAAACAACAGCTCGGCGACCTGAAAGGCCGCAAGGCTATTATTGTCGGCGATATCATGCACAGCAGGGTGGCCCGCTCCAATATCTGGGGCACACGCCATTACGGCATGAAGCTGGTGCTGTGCGCGCCTCCCACACTGTTACCTCTCGGCTTGCCCGAGATGCTGGAAAAGTGCGCCCTCAACCACGTCACCATCGAGCACAGCCTCGATATAGCGATCAAGAACGCCGACATCGTCATGCCGCTGAGGCTGCAAAACGAGCGCCAGCAAAGCGGGCTGATATCATCACTGCGCGAATACATACAGGGTTACCAGGTCAACGTGCGGCGCCTGGCAAGGGCAAAGCCGGACGTCCTGGTCATGCATCCCGGCCCCATGAACGAGGGCGCCGAGATCAGCCACGAAGTAGCCTACGGGACGAGGTCCCTGATCGAACAGCAGGTCACCAATGGCGTGGCCGTACGCATGGCGCTGCTGTACCTGATCGCAGGAGTAAAGAACCGGTGAAAGAGAACAACCTCCTTATCAAAAACGCCCGCATCATCGATCCTGCCAGCGGCCGGGATGAGAGCGGGGACATACTTATTGCCGACGGAGTAATATTGCAAACGGGCAAAGGAATTGACGCCTCCGGCGCTACGGTTATCGAAGCGTCCGGATTAATAGTCTGCCCGGGCTTTATCGACCTTCACTGCCACCTGCGCCAGCCCGGCTACGAGAATAAAGAGACCATCGCCTCCGGCGCTTCCGCAGCGGCGCGCGGCGGGTACACCACCGTGTGCTGCATGCCCAATACCATGCCGCCGCTGGATGACGCCGCCACGGTCGGCCACGTCAAAGACATTGCCGCCAGAGAGGCCCCACTCATCACCATCCTCCCGGTGGGCTGCGTGACCAAAGACAGGGCGGGCAGGGAGCTGGCCGACATGGCCGAGTTAGCCGGCGCCGGGTGCATCGGCTTCAGCGATGACGGCAGCCCGGTGGTCAGCTCGCGCCTCATGTCTCTGGCCATGCAGAACGCCGCCGTACTCGACCTGCCGGTTATCGAACACTGCGAGGACCTCGATCTGTCGCAGGGCGGCCATATGAATGACGGCTGGGTAGCCGCCAGGCTGGGCATCAAAGGCATACCCTCAGCCGCTGAGGAAACAATGGTGGCGCGCAACATCGCGCTGTGCCGGATGACGGGCGCAAGACTGCACGCCACGCACATCAGCACCAGTGGCACGGTGGAGCTTATCCGCGACGCCAAAAGCAGGGGACTGAGTGTAAGCTGCGACGTCACGCCCTACCATCTCACCCTCACGCACGAGCGGGTGATGAAAGCGCAGGACGTCCCGGGCGCCTCGCTGGCCTATGATACCTACGCCAAGGTGAACCCTCCGCTGAGGACATCAGCCGACATCGACGCGCTCATCCGGGGTATAAAGGACGGCACGGTCGACGCCATAGGCACGGACCACGCTCCGCATACCATGGAGGACAAGCTCTGCGAATTTGAGAATGCCGCATCCGGTATCAGCGGATTCGAGACCGCCTTCGGCGTCCTCATGTCCCTGGTGCACACAGGCAAGATCGATCTGAATACCCTCATCGCCTGCCTGACCGTAAACCCGGCGCGTATACTGAAAAACGCCTCGGGAACGCTGCAGCCGGGAGCGCGGGCCGACATAGCCCTGCTCGATATCGACAGGGAGTGGACGGTGGACGTCAAGGATTTCCTGTCGAAGGGCAAGAACACGCCGTTCGACGGATGTAAATTAAAGGGAATGGTTGTGGCCACCATCAGCGGCGGACGTTT
>CAZKOL010000081.1:0-2254 GCA_964554375.1 uncultured Dehalococcoidales bacterium | reverse complement strand
ATGTAAATTAAAGGGAATGGTTGTGGCCACCATCAGCGGCGGACGTTTTGCTTACTGCCACAGCTCGCTCAGGATATCTTAAATGAGAACGACCAAAAAGGCCATGATGGCGGCGGGGCTGAAAGCCCTGACGCACAGCAGGCAAACCCACGACATCAAGCCGGTAAACGAGTATTTAAGCTGACTGAAATATTATACGGAGGAGGCCATCCTTGCCGCGAAGAAACGACATCAAGAAAATCATGATCATCGGGTCGGGTCCCATCATCATAGGCCAGGCCTGCGAATTCGACTACTCCGGCACGCAGGCCTGCAAGGCCCTTAAAGGCCTGGGCTACGAGATCGTGCTGGTCAACTCCAACCCGGCCACCATCATGACCGACCCGGGCATGGCCGACATAACGTACATAGAACCGCTCACCGTGGCCATGATGGAGAAGATCATTGAGAAGGAGAGGCCCGATGCGCTGCTGCCCAACCTGGGAGGGCAATCGGGTCTTAACCTCAGCTCTGAGCTGGCCAAGGAGGGGGTGCTGGATAAATACGGGGTCGAGGTGATCGGCGTGGACATCGAAGCCATACGCAGCGGCGAGGACCGCATAGCCTTTAAAGAGACCATGAACCGGCTGGGCATCGAGATGCCTCAAAGCGAGGCAGTCTATTCCATCGAGGATGCCGAGCGTGTGGCGGCCGAACTGGGCTACCCGGTGGTAGTGAGGCCGGCCTATACCATGGGCGGCACGGGCGGCGGGCTGGTCTACAACGTGGAGGAGCTGCGCACCGTGGCAGGCCGCGGCATAGCCGCCAGTCTGATAGGCCAGGTGCTGATCGAGGAATCCGTGCTCGGCTGGGAAGAGCTCGAGCTCGAGGTAGTGCGCGATTCCAAAAACCAGATGATCACAGTCTGTTTCATCGAAAATATCGACGCCATGGGTGTGCACACCGGCGACTCGTTCTGCGTGGCCCCCATGCTGACCATAGATCCCAAGCTGCAGAAGAGTCTGCAGGATTATTCTTACAAGATCGTGGAGGCCATACGCGTCATCGGGGGCACCAACATCCAGTTCGCCCATGATCCTGAAACGGGCCGGGTGGTGGTGATCGAGATCAACCCTCGCACCTCGCGCTCCTCGGCGCTGGCCTCCAAGGCCACCGGCTTCCCCATCGCGCTGATATCCGCCAAGCTGGCGGCCGGCCTGACGCTGGACGAGATCCCCTACTGGCGCGACGGCACGCTGGAGAAGTATACCCCTTCGGGCGAATACGTGGTGGTCAAGTTCGCCCGCTGGGCCTTCGAGAAATTCAAGGACGCGGAGGACAAACTGGGCACCCAGATGCGCGCCGTGGGCGAGGTTATGAGCATCGGCAAGAACTACAAGGAAGCCCTGCAGAAGTCTATTCGATCCCTCGAATCCGGACGTCACGGCCTGGGATTCGCCAGGGATTTCAACAGTAAAACGCTGGGCGAGTTGATGGACATGCTCAAGGAACCTTCCAGCGAGCGCCAGTTCATCATGTACGAGGCCCTGCGCAAGGGCGCCGGCGTAAATGCCCTGTACAAGCTGACCTATATCAAGGAATGGTTCATCCAGCAGATGAAAGAGCTGGTTGAGATGGAGGAAGAGGTGCTGGCCTTTAAGAGCAATCCCCTGCCCGACGACCTGCTCAGGCGGGCCAAGAAGGATGGGTTTGCCGACAAATACCTCGCCCAGCTACTGGGCGTACCCGAGAGAGATATCCGCGGGCAGAGGCTGGCGCTGGGAATGAAGGAGGCCTGGGAGCCCGTCCCTGTGAGCGGTGTGGAGAACGCGGCCTATTATTTCTCCACTTACAACGCCCCGGATAAGACGCAGAGCAGCAGCCGCAAGAAGGTCATGGTGCTGGGCGGCGGGCCCAACCGCATCGGGCAGGGCATAGAGTTCGATTACTGCTGCGTGCACGCCGCCTTCGCCCTGAAGGACGAGGGCTACGATACCATCATGGTCAACTGCAATCCCGAGACCGTATCCACCGATTATGATACCTCCGACAAGCTTTACTTCGAGCCGCTTACGGTGGAGGACGTGCTCAGCATCTATGAAAAGGAGAGGCCCGAGGGCGTGATCGTGCAGTTCGGCGGCCAGACCCCGCTCAATATCGCCGGTGAGCTCAGCCAGTGCGGGGTGAAGATACTGGGCACAACGCCTGAAGTGATAGACATGGCCGAGGACCGCGGCCGGTTCAGGGAGATGATGATCAAGATGAAAATACCCAT
>CAZKOL010000080.1:0-5327 GCA_964554375.1 uncultured Dehalococcoidales bacterium | reverse complement strand
GTCGCATTTCTGTGCAACTGGTGCTCCTACCGCGGGGCCGATCTGGCAGGCACCTCCAGGATCAAGTGCGCCGCCAACGTGCGCGCCATACGAGTCATGTGCAGCGGCCGCGTCGAGCCCGCTTTCGTGCTGCGCGCCTTCGAACTGGGCGCGGACGGCGTCCTGGTCCTCGGCTGCCATCCCGGCGACTGCCACTATGCGGAAGGCAACTACAAGGCGCTGCGGCGCATGGAGTTGCTCAAGCGGACGCTGATACAGCTCGGCGTGGAGGAGGACAGGTTCCGCCTCGACTGGGTTTCCGCATCCGAGGGCGACAAGTTTTCGCATATTGTCAACGAGATGACCGAAAAGGTCAGGGCGCTGGGCCCGTTCAAGACAAAGGAGAGCAACCAGGTTGCCTAAGCTCAAGGTCGCGCTCTACTGGGCCGCCTCCTGCGGCGGATGCGAGATTGCCACCCTGGCCATCGGCGACAAGATACTCAAACTGGCCGAGGCGGCAGACATCGTGTTCTGGCCGGTTGCCATCGATGCTAAATACGCGGATGTCGAGAATATGCCGGACGGCAGCATAGATGCCTGCCTGTTCAACGGGGCTATCCGCAATTCTGAGAACGAGTACCTGGCTAAGCTGCTCCGCCGTAAATCCAGGATTATGATCGCCTACGGCTCCTGCTCCTGCGAAGGCTGCATACCGGGCCTGGCCAATTTCTTCAGCGCTAAAGAGATAATGCAAACCGTCTATATCGATACGGCATCCAGCGATAACATCGATAAGGTCATACCGCAAACAAAGGTAACCGTACCCGAGGGTGAACTGGAATTGCCCGAATTTTATAACACGGTCAAAACGCTGGCACAGACGGTTGACGTCGATTACTTCGTGCCCGGCTGCCCGCCCGAAGAAAGCACGACCTGGATGGCGCTGGAAGCGCTTATCAGCGGCAATTTGCCTCCCCGGGGCACCGTCATAGCTCCTCCATCATCCTGCGTATGTAACGACTGCCCCCGCATCAAAAACGAGAAGAAGATCAAGTCTTTCCACAGGCCCTACGAGATCATACCGGATCCCAACATATGCCTGCTGGAACAGGGCATCCTGTGCTGCGGCATAGGCACCCGCGGCGGCTGCGGCGCCCTCTGCCCGAAGGCCAATATGCCCTGCACAGGTTGCTACGGCCCGGTTGAAGGCGTGCGCGACCAGGGTAGCCATATCCTGACAGCCTGGGCCTCCATCATCGATTCCAATGATCCCGATGAGATCAACAAGATTCTCGACGGCATAGTGGACCCGGCGGGATATGTCTACCGCTACAGCCTGCCCGACTCCATGATCAACAGGGCAAGGATCAGTCCATGAGAAAGATCACCATCGATCCCATCACCAGGTTGGAGGGACACGGCAAGATAACCATCTTCCTTAAAGACGACGGCAGCGTGGCCAACGTTTACCTCCAGATACCGGAGCTCCGCGGCTTCGAGAAATTCTGCGAGGGCCGCCCGGTAGAAGAAATGCCCCAGATCACACAGCGCATCTGCGGCGTCTGCCCCGAAGCGCACCACGTGGCAGCCACCAAGACCCTGGACGACATGTTCCATATCGAGCCCACCAGCACGGCCAAAAAGATCCGCGAATTGCTTTACAGCGCCTTTTTTGTCACCGACCACACGACGCATTTCTACATACTGGGAGCACCCGATTTCATCATGGGCCCGGACGCGCCTGTCGCCCAGCGCAATATACTCGGCGTGATCGCCAAGGTGGGCAGGGAGCTGTCGGGACAGGTGCTCAACACACGCAGGGATAACCACTGGATCATACAGGCAGTAGGTGGTCGCCCGATACACCCCTGCTTCGGGCTGCCCGGCGGCGTCAGCAAGCAGATATCTGAAGAAGACAGGGCAAAGATCGAGGAGATAGCTAAAAGGGATGTCGATTTCGCCCGGCTTTCACTCAAGGTGTTCGCGGACATCGTGCTCAAGAATAAGGCCTACGTGGATATGATAACCAGCGACGCCTTTACCCACCAGACCTATTACATGGGGCTGGTCGACGATAAGAACAAGGTCAACTTCTACGACGGCAAGGTCAGGGTCGTCGATCCGGCCGGCAAGGAGTTCGTCAAATACTCCCCGCACGAATACCTCGACCACGTTGCCGAGCACGTGGAGCCCTGGAGCTACACCAAGTTCACCTTCCTCAAGAAAGTGGGCTGGAAGGGTTTCGTGGACGGCAAGGCCAGCGGGGTTTACCGCGCCACGCCGCTCTCACGCCTCAATGCCGCCGACGGCATGGCCACGCCGCTGGCACAGGAAGAGTACGAGAAGATGTATTCGACCCTGGGCGGCAAGCCCGTGCACCATACACTGGCTACCCACTGGGCGCGCCTGATAGAAATACTCTACGCCGGCGAAAGGATGCTGGAGCTGGCACAGGACAGGGAGATAACCGGCCCCAACATCAGGAATATCCCCACATCCAAACCAACTGAGGGCATAGGCATCGTGGAGGCGCCCCGCGGGACGCTCACCCATCACTATGTTGCCGATGAGAAAGGCTGTATTAAAAAATGCAACCTGATAGTGGGGACAACCAATAACCAGGCTGCGATCTTGATGTCCGTTAAAAAAGCGGCCCAGGAGCTGATCAAGCCCGGCCGGGATATACCGGAGTCCCTGCTCAACCAGGTGGAGATGGCCTGGCGGCCCTACGACCCCTGCATGTCATGCTCAACCCATACGCTGCCCGGCAACATGCCCCTCGACATAACCGTCCTCGACGCCGGAGGCAACCTGGTCAGACGGCTGACCCGTTGATTTGATTACCTGATTTAAATACTGTAAGGTTTAGTGTCTTTAACTGGTATCTACATATGAACATATGTAAATATGCTGCATAGCAATTAGCGCAGCAAACAAAAATAATCTTAAGGAGTTGTGTATGCAGAACCGGGTGATTTCCAGGAAGGACCTGGCAGGCTTCGTCGATGACTTGATCAAGACGAAGGCTGCGGGTGAGGTCATCGGCATCCAGGCGCAGGGCAACAAGTTCAACTTCGGCCCGCTCGATAGCAGCGGTGAGCTACGTCTCGATTACGACGTGTCCCTGCTGCCGCCCAAGAAGTACTTCTTCCCGCAGACGGAAACGGTGCTGAAGTACGAGGTCGGCAAGTCGCCCAGGGTCGAACCGGTGGTGGGCGAAAAGGCGCTGTGCATCATAGGCGTGCACCCCTATGATATCAGGGGCCTCCTGCTCTTCGACGCCGTATACGGAGGCAAGGACCCCGACCCCAACTATTTCCTCAAGAGGAACAAGGCTATTATTATAGGCGTTGACTGCCTGTCTCCCAATCCCAAGGCCTTCGCCGCCAGCATGGGCGCCAATGTCACGGATGAGGGCTTCGACCTGATGCTCACCGACCTCGGCGGCGAATATTTCGTCACGGTCGGCAGCAGCAGGGGCCACAACCTTATCGGCAAAGCCAAAACAAGGGAGGCTACTGAATCCGACCTGCAGAAACGCGATAAGGCGCGCAAGGATGCCGAGAAGAAATACAAGGTGTCGCTTAAAATGAAGCCGGAGGATATACCGGGATTGCTGGACGCCACCTGGGAGAGCAAGATATTCGCGGACAAAGCCGCCACCTGCTTCAGTTGCGGCTCCTGCGTGATGGTCTGCCCTACATGCGTCTGCTTCGATGTACAGGACGAGATGGCGCTCAACCTCAAAGAAGGTGAGCGCTACCGCCGCTGGGACGGATGCATGCTGCCGGAGTTCGCCAAGGTAGCCAGCGGCGAGAATTTCCGCGAGCATAAGGAACAACGCTTCCGCCACCGTATGTACCGCAAGGGCAAGTACCTGTTGGAGCGATACAAATACCTGGGCTGTGTCGGCTGCGGCCGCTGCGCCATCGCCTGCCTTGCCGAGATAGCCAGCCCGGCTGAAACTTACAACCTGCTCAAGGAGGCAAAGTAATGGTCATGCAGCTAACCGCCAAACAATCCATCCACCTCCCGCGCACAGCCGAGCTGATCAAAGTAGAGAAGCTGAGCGACCGGGAAAAAGTATTCGAGTTCAAATTCGATGACGGCAAGGAGCTCGGCCAGAGGCCGGGGCAGTTCGTCATGGTATCCATCTTCGGCGTGGGTGAAGCCCCCATCTCGGTTACCTCCTCACCCACACACAAGGGCTCGTTCGAGCTGGCAGTGAGGGCCACGGGCAGCGTGACTGACAAGCTGCACACACTGGAAAAAGGCGCCAAAGTGGGCATCAGGGGTCCTTTCGGTAACGGCTTCCCCATCGAAACGCTCAAAGGCAAGGATATCCTCTTCGTGGCCGGCGGCATCGGGCTCTTCCCGCTGCGCTCCCTGATCAACTACGTCATGGATAACCGCAAGGATTTCGGCGAGGTCAACACACTTTTCGGCTGCCGCTCCCCGCAGGAGAGACTCTTCATCGGGCAACTGGCCGAATGGGATAAGAGCAAGGACATGTGCTTCCTGGAGACGGTTGACCGCGTGCCGGATGACTCCTGGCAGGGCAACGTGGGCGTGATAACCACGCTCTTCCCCAAGATATCGTTCAACCCGGCCACCACATACGCCGTCGTGGTCGGCCCACCCATCATGTACCGTTTCGTCATCGCCGAGTGCCTCAAGAAAGGGCTGGCCGACGATCATATCATCATGTCCCTGGAACGCAGGATGAAATGCGGCGTGGGCAAGTGCGGCCACTGCCAGATAAACGGGCTTTACTGCTGCCAGGAAGGGCCCGTCTTCACCTATGCACAGGTAAAGTCTTTAAAGGAGGCAGTATAAATGAAACCCAGAGTAGCATTTTTCGATTTCACCGGCTGCGAGGGCTGCCAGCTCGAAGTGCTTAATTTCTACACCGAGATTGTTGACCTGATCAACGCGGTGGATATCGTCAATTTTCGCGAGGCCAGCTCCGACCGCTCGGACGAATACGATATCGCTTTCATCGAGGGCAGCATGTCCACCCCGGGAGACGTCGAGCGCCTGCAGAAGATAAGGGAAAGGGCCAAGGTGCTGGTGGCCATGGGCGCCTGCGCCTGCACGGGCGGCGTCAACGCCCTGAAAAACCGCTTCAGCGAGGAAGAGAACCGTAAAATCGTATACGGCGACGATGCCGGGTATTACAAAACCATACCGGCCAAGGGCGCTCCTCAGATAGTGCCGGTGGAGTTCATGCTGCACGGCTGCCCGCCCAACCGGCTGGAGATAGTCAGGCTGATCAAATGTGTGCTGACCGGCAAGAAGTTCGAGCAGTGCCACAACCCGGTCTGCGTTGAGTGCAAGCTGGCCGAAAA
>CAZKOL010000079.1:0-5560 GCA_964554375.1 uncultured Dehalococcoidales bacterium | reverse complement strand
CACCATATCCAGCGTAGGGGTCATTACAGGCTCACCTGAGCTGGGCAGCAGCATATTGTGAACGCTCAGCATTTGCTCACGCGCTTCGCGTACGGCCGACCTGGACAGCGGTACGTGTACTGCCATCTGGTCTCCATCGAAATCCGCGTTGAAGGCAGAGCATACCAGAGGATGTAACTGGATAGCGCTGCCTTCTATCAACGTAGGCTCGAATGCCTGAATACTCAACCTGTGAAGCGTAGGCGCACGGTTCAACATCACCGGGCGCTCCTTAATCACTTCCGCCAATATATCCCAGACTTCAGCCCTGGCCCGTTCAACCTGCCTTCTAGCACTCTTGATATTATGGGCGAACCCCTGTTCTATAAGCCTCCGCATGACAAAGGGCTTAAAGAGCTCCAACGCCATGTGCTTGGGCAGGCCACACTGGTGCAGCTTGAGTTCAGGCCCGACCACGATCACAGAGCGTCCGCTGTAATCTACGCGTTTGCCAAGCAGGTTCTGGCGGAACCTTCCCTGCTTGCCGCGCAGCATATCTGAGAGCGATTTTAGTTTGCGTGTGCTGGCAGCGCTGGGCAACCTTCCCCTCCTGCCGTTGTCGATAAGGGCGTCCACCGCTTCCTGCAACATCCTTTTTTCGTTGCGCACAATGATCTCGGGCGCTCCCAGTTCCATCAGTTTCTTGAGGCGGTTGTTGCGGTTGATTACCCTCCTGTAGAGGTCATTGAGGTCGCTGGTGGCAAACCTGCCGCCGTCGAGCTGTACTATAGGACGCAACTCTGGGGGCAACACCGGCAAGACCGTAAAGATCATCCACTCCGGCTTATTGCCGCTACGCCAGAAGGCTTCCACGATACGCAACCGCTTGCTCAATTTCTTATGTTTCTGACCCTCGCTTTGTCTGATGTCTTTGACCAGTTGCTGTCGGAGCTCTTCCAGGCTCATGTTCCTCAATATATTTAGTATAGCCTCCGCACCCATACCAACCTCGAAAGCATCACCATATTTTTCCCTGTATTGCTGGTACTCGTTTTCACTTAAAACCTGTAAATGCAACTTTTTGATCTCGGTACCATTGATCCTGTTGTCGTTCTCCAGGTCGGCCAGCTTCTCTTCAATGGCGCTCTTTCTCTCGGCCTGACTATCGGTGTCAGCCTGCTCGGGCTTGCCGCTGCCCTCAAGCTCTGCCAGGGAATTGAGCAATTCCTGTTTCTTATGAGAATAATAGGCATCCAGCTTTTGCCGGCAGGCTTCCTCGTTGCGCGAGATGATCACATACTGGGCGAAATAGAGCACACGCTCAAGGTTACGCGGCGAAATATCCAACAGGAGTGCCAGCCGGCTGGGGACACCTTTGGCAAACCAGATGTGGGCTACCGGGGCGGCCAGTGTGATATGTCCCATGCGTTCGCGGCGGACCTTGGAGTGCTCCACGGTAACGCCGCACCTCTCGCAGGTAACACCGCGGTATCGTATCTTCTTATACTTGCCGCAATAGCACTCGTAGTTCTTGACCGGGCCGAAAATCCTCTCGCAAAAGAGCCCGTCCTTCTCCGGCTTGAGCGTGCGGTAATTGATTGTTTCCGGTTCGGTCACTTCGCCATATGACCAATCCTCGATCTGTGTCGGCGACGCCAGAGAGATTCGTATTGCGTTAAAATCGTTTATTTCGAACACTTTCTATCCCCTATCTTAAAGCTTTGGGCAGCCCGCCCATCTTCTTTTTATCTTCGAACAGGTTGATGCTCTGGTCCTCCTCATTTAGTAACTCTACCGCCAGACCAAGGCTGCGCAGCTCCATGAAGAGAACTTTGAATGACTCCGGCACTCCCGGCTGGAGCACGTCCTCTCCCTTGACCAATGCCTCGTACGCCTTGGCCCTTCCCTGGACATCATCCGATTTGACCGTCAGCAGCTCCTGCAGGGTATGGCTGGCGCCGTAAGCCTCGAGCGCCCATACCTCCATCTCACCGAAGCGCTGCCCGCCGAACTGCGCCTTTCCGCCCAGCGGCTGCTGTGTGATCAGAGAATAGGGGCCTGTCGACCTGGCATGCACCTTGTCATCAACCAGATGGATCAGTTTCATCATATAGATTATGCCCACCGTGATGGGCTGGTCGAAAAGCTCGCCGGTCTTACCGTCACGCAACTGGATCTTGCCGAACGTGGGAGGTACAATCTTCTTTTCGAGGTATACCGCCTCCACTCTTTCGTCCAGCTCCTCATTGCTTATATTTCTGGATACAGCTCCATCACCTCCGACCTCCTTTTCCAGCCAGAGTATCAGGCTAACTCGCCTGGCTTCACCACGGTATTTGCCGCTTTCGTCGAATACCTTATCGGCATTTATGACATGCTCGCCCAGCCATTTCTTTACCCGGGCAAGGCCTTCATCATCGAGACGGTCCTGGTTAATAACGCCTTCTTCCCGCGCCTTGTGCGCTATCCAGGCTTTGCCCAAAGCATCCTCAACATCCACCGTATCCGCACCATCAAAGATCGGGTTGATCACCCTCTCACCGAAGATGTCGGCGGCCAGGCCCAGGTGTGTTTCCAGTATCTGGCCGATATTCATCCTTGATGGTACGCCGATAGGATTGAGAACAATATCTATGGGCCTTCCGTCCGGCATAAAAGGCATATCCTCTTCCGGCAATATAATCGAGATGACACCCTTGTTACCGTGCCGGCCGGCCATCTTGTCTCCTACCGATATCTTGCGGCGCTGGGCGATCCAGACTCTGACCAGCTTGATTACGTTTGCCGGAAGGTCGGCATGATTGTCACTGTTGAACTCCGTAACCTCGATTACTTTACCACCCTCGCCATGGGGTACCCGTAGAGAAGTATCTTTCACTTCACGTGCTTTCTCACCAAATATGGCCCTCAGTAGCTTCTCCTCTGCCGTCAGCTCAGTTTCACCTTTGGGTGTAATCTTGCCCACGAGGATATCGCCGGGCCCGACCTCGGCGCCCACCCGGATGACACCGAACTCATCCAGATCCCTCAGGCTCTCCTCCCCGACGTTGGGGATATCTTTGGTGATCTCTTCCTTGCCCAGCTTCGTCTCGCGCGCCTCAACCTCGTACTTCTCGATATGAATTGATGTGAATTTATCCTGTTTAACCAGCCTCTCGCTGATGATGATGGCATCTTCAAAGTTGTAGCCTCTCCACGTCATGAATGCGCATAGCACGTTCTGGCCCAGAGCCAGTTCTCCGTTCTGAGTGGCCGCCCCGTCAGCTATAACCTGCCCGGGCATGACGGTGTCCCCCCGCCTGACCACCGGGTGCTGGTTAATACACGTTCCCTGATTGGTTCGATAAAACTTGGTCAGGTGATAATCCCTCTTCCTGCCGTCGCTCTTGATTATTATCTTTTTGCTGTCAACGAACACCACCTCACCTTTTTCCGCAGCATATATCACCTGCCCGCTGTACTTGGCCACCTCGCTCTCCATGCCGGTACCGATGAGGGGAGCTTCGGGCTTGACCAGCGGTACACCCTGCCGTTGCATATTCGAACCCATCAGGGCACGGTTGGCATCGTCATGTTCAAGGAAGGGGATGAGGGCCGTGGTGACGCTGAACACTTGCTTGGGGGAAACGTCCATGTAATCGATTTTCTCAGGCGGTTCCGTTACATATTTACCGCTTTGGATAGCGCCTACTCGGTCTTCTTTGAATTCATCCCTGGTGTTGAGCGGGGCGTTGGCCTGCGCTATACACCTGTTAGTTTCCCTGTCGGCCGTAAAGTATTCGATTTTATCAGATACATAGGGCACAATCTTGATGCTGCAGGACGGGATGGCGGCAATCTTTTTGGCAAGCGACTCGTCAACCAGTGTGCCTGCGGCTGCCACGAGTTTTTTCTTAGTGTCGCGCACATCCTGCGTCAAAGTCCTGCCGACCAGCTTCCCAGAGGTATTGCTCAATTCCCGGTAAACCTTACGATAGGGAGTCTCGATAAAGCCCAGGCTGTCTATGCGTGCATATGTAGCCAGAGAACCGATAAGGCCGATATTGGGGCCCTCCGGCGTCTCGATAGGACATATCTTGCCGTAATGGGAGTGGTGCACATCACGCACATCGAAGCCGGCACGCTCGCGGGAGAGGCCGCCCGGGCCCATAGCCGATAGCCTGCGCTTGTGGGTAAGCTCAGCCAGGGGATTGGTCTGGTCCATGAACTGCGAGAGTTGCGAGCCACCGAAAAATTCTCTCATGGAGGCGATGATGGGCCTATTATTAATAAGGTTAGTGGGGGTGGGGTCATCGCTCTGCAGGCTCATCCTCTCCTTGATCGTGCGCTCCAGCCGGATAAGGCCAACCCTGAACTGGTTCTGTATCAGATGTCCTGTCGTCCTCACACGCCGGTTGCCCAGGTGATCGATATCATCGGGCACAATCTTTTCATTATTTATTTGAATGATCTTTCTAATAATCTCCACCAGGTCACGCGGTTTGAGAGCGCGCGACGTCACATTGTAACCAAGCTCATCATATTCAAGCCTTTTGTTGAGTTTGAACCTGCCGATTCTCCCGAGATCATACCGCCGGGGATGGAAAAACATGTTGATTATTAGACTTTTGGCGCTCTCGCCATCAGGCGGTTCCCCGGGGCGCAATTTCTTATATATATCAATGAGCGATTCCTTTTTGGTCCTTATCGACTCCGGTTCCTTGTCAATTGTAGACGAGATATACCTATGCTCGGGGTTATCGTCATCAGCCTTGAATAACTCCAATAACTCTTCATCAGTATTGCAGTCAAGCGCATCCTCGGGGTCACCTTCTCCGCTGATGGCGCGCAGCAAAGTTGTTACACCTATTTTTCGCCGACCATCGATCTTAGCCCAAATCACATCTTTGCCGGAAGTTTCAAACTCGAGCCAGGCGCCATGTTCAGGGATCAGCTTGGCATTGCAAAGCCGCCGCCCGCTATCCTCGGTCACCATGGTGAAATACACGCCGGGAGAACGGATCAACTGGTTGACCACCACCCTTTCCGCACCACTGATGATAAAGGTGCCGTTCTCCGTCATGAGGGGTATCTCGCCCAGGAACACTTCCTGCTCCTTGATTTCGCCTGTCTCTTTAATCAGCAGGTTTGCACGAACATAAAGGTTCGATTGATAGCTCATGTCCCTCTCGCGGCACAGGGCAACATCGTGCGTAGGGGGGCGAAATTCATAACCTGTAAAGGAAAGCTCCATCTTACCGCCTGTGAAATCCCTTATAGGAGACACTTCCTGCAACAGGTCTTTTATACCTCCCTCCATAAACCATCTGAAAGAATCGAGTTGCACCCGAATCAGGTTCGGTATTTCAAGCACCTGGGGCAGGCGCGCATAATTTTTACTCTTGACAACAGGCAGGCTATTATTCTCTGCGGCGATAGAAATAGGCATATCTTCTCCTGTCCTAAGTTAGTTACCGGTCGTCTGCGAATTGGTCGGTCAAATTAAATATAAGACGATATAAACTGGAATATTTACACGGGACAAAAAATCGGTGTCCTCAGTAGAAATGGCATAATAGCAAATTTATAATATAGCAGTTAT
>CAZKOL010000078.1:0-5625 GCA_964554375.1 uncultured Dehalococcoidales bacterium | reverse complement strand
CGGCCAGTATCTTGTGCGCCTTGAAGGAGGCGATCATATCCCTGGCATCGTAATCAGTCAGCGGGTGGATCCTGAAATCCACGTCTCTGAACAGTTCAGTGTATATCCCTCCCAGGCCGAACATTATGAGCGGTCCGAAAAACTTATCCTCTGTGACGCCCACAATGAGCTCAACACCGCCCGTGAGCATCTTCTGCACCGTCACGCCCTGCATCTCCGTCCTGCGCGAGATCTTCCCCAGGTTTTGCTCGATCTGGCTATAGCCTCTTTTTACTTCGGCCGCGGAGCTCAGGTTCAGTATCACCCCTCCCACATCGGTCTTGTGCGAAATCGTTGACGAGAACAGCTTCAGCGCCACCGGGTAGCCTATCCTGTCCGCCATTTTGACCGCTTCCTGCGGTGTAGCGGCAACACCCGATTGAGCGAATCTGATACCGAAGGCCGAGAACAGGTCTGCAATCTCATCGGTATCCAGCCAGACTGGATATTGCCCCGTCCTGGCCAGCGCCGCCTTGATCACCGCCTCGGCCCTGGATTTATCGATATCACCGAAGGTTGGGATTACACCTGCCGGCCTTTTCAGGCGTTCGCCGTATTCATACGATTTGGTCAGCGCATAAGCCGTGGATTCGGGGAAGATAAAGGTGGGGACATAACCCTCGTCCTTGGCGCCGATTATCAGCCTTGATTCCAGTCCCAGGAAATTGGCCAGGACGGGTATGCCTTTGGCACGGAAGGAAGGGGCAACCTCGCGTATCACGCCCTGCATCAGTTCTATCAGGAACTCCATGGGCGGGATATAGATGATAATGAGCGCATCGATGTCCTCCTCCAGTATCACGTTGAGGGCCTGCCGGTACTGGTCGGGAGACACAGCCGCTGTCGTATCCACCGGATTCATATGGCTTGATTTGGGCGGAAGGAAGGACTTCAGTTCGGCGCGCGCCTTTTCAGACAGTATCGGCAGTTGAAAGCCCCGTGCCGCCAGAGCGTCGGCGGCCATGATGCCCGCTCCGCCGCCGTTGGTTAAAATGGCCACCCGGTTGCCCCGCGGCGCCGGCTGGTTGGAGAGCAGCAGCGCTGTATCGAACAGCTCCTCAAGCGTGTTGCAGCGCAGCATACCCGTCTGCTTGATGAGCGCATCGGTAGCCACTTCATTGGAGGCCAGCGCGCCCGTGTGTGAGGCGGCCGCGCGCGCGCCCACTGCCGAACGTCCGCTTTTGACTATTACGACCGGCTTCTTGAGTGTGGTCTCACGCGCGATGCGGGCGAACTTGCGCGGGTTGCCGAACGACTCGAGGTAGAGCAGGATGAGATTGGTATCGGGGTCCTCCGCCCAGTATTGCAGGAGCTCGTTGCCCGTGACGTCCGCCCCGTTGCCGATGCTTACGAAGTTGGAGAGTCCCAGGTTGATCTGGATGGCGTAATTGATGATGGCCCCACCCAGCGCGCCGCTCTGGCTGCCGAAAGCAGTTTTACCGTGCAGAGGGTAGATCGGCGCGAAGCTGGCGTTCATGTTAACGCCGGGGTTGGTGTTCTGTATGCCCAGGCAATTGGGCCCGATGATGCGCATGCCGTAGGCCCCGGCCGTCTTGAGCAGTTTTTTCTCTCTCTCGATGCCTTCGCCTCCCATCTCCGAGAAGCCGGCCGTGATGATGACCAGGCTTTTCACCCCCTTCCTGCCGCATTCCTCGATGATGGGCTGCATCCTCTCCGCCGCAACCGCGATCAGCGCCATGTCGACGTCGCCCGGTATATCCAGCACCGACGGGTAGGCCTTGATGGACGACACGACGGTGTCTTTGGGATTGACCGGGTAGATAATGCCGTTGTATTCGTTCTTGATGAGATCCTTTACCAGTGCGTTGCCGATGCCGGGCTTGTTGGATGCCCCGATGACGGCGATCGAGCGCGGGAACATGAATCTTCTTATCGAGGCGATGGAGGCTATCTTCTCACGCTCGGCCGACTTCTGCTCCACCAGCGGCGTCTGCGCTATGCTGAATATACCCCGCCAACCGTGAGACTCAGTGATCTTGTCAAGCTGTTTGAATCCGCTGTCCTGCAGCACATCGATCATATCGGTATTTTCCGGCAGTACCTCGGCCTCGAAGGTGCCTATGCCGTGCTCACGGGCGGCCACCGCCAGAAGCTCCAGCAGGTGCGTGCCGATACCCTTGCGCTGGTGCGGGTCCTCGACAATGAAAGCGATCTCCGCCTTGTCCGGTTGAGGCAGTCTCCAGTACCGGCCTACGCCTATGATGCTTTCCCCCTCCCCTTCTCCCTGTATTCCCACCACGGCAAAGGTGTTGTCGTAGTCAATTACTGAATACTGGTGCGCCTCCTCCCTGGAGAGGCTGGTCAGCACATGGTGGAAGCGCAGGTAGATGGTTCTTCCGCTGAGGCGCAGGAAGAAGGACATCAACCGGTCTTCGTCGTCGGGCATAATCGGCCGGAGATGTAAAACCGAGCCGTCTTTGAGGGCGACCGTCCTGTTGAACCTGTCCAGCCCGCCGGTGTTTGCACTATCTGTCATGGCCTTACTCCCGTATAATTGCTGCTAACCGATACTTAGATATTAGCATACTGAAGCGGGATAAGTTGAGAACTGTTCGCGGATAAAACGCAGGGACGGGACTCAAGTCCAGTCCATCAGCGATAAATATTTGTGAGGACAGCTCTTATGACCTGTCCGCTTTTAAGGGTATAGCTGAGATTAGGTCCCTGCTGCCATAATCTAAACCTTAGCCTGCAGCCCCTTGATAGTCTCCTCGGCCTCGGCAACTATCCGCTCGATGAGCTCCTTGCAGGTGGGCAGGTCGCGTATGCGGCCTACGACCTGTCCGAAGGGCACCACGCCGTTCTCCAGGTCGCCGTCATCCAGGATTTTGCCCAGCGCCTCGATGCCGATGGCCTGCTGCGCCAGCTGCTGGACTCCCCTCTTTTGAAGGCTGCCGAAGAGCAGTTTCCAGACAGGTGTATCAACCTGTTTCCTCAGCGCCCAGCCGGCCTTCAGCGCATCTACATATGAGGTCTTGCTGTTGGCCATCTCGAGGGCGCGCTTGTTGGCGTACCAGCGCCCGGGCAGGCCGTCGATGCCGGCCGAGTAGATGGTCTCTTCCGACTGGGTTTTCATTGCGACCTGCTTGATATTGGGGTGAGCATCGCATTCCTGCGTGACCACGAAACGCGTGCCCATGGCTATGGCGTCTGCGCCCAGGGCCAGCGCCGCAGCCAGTCCGCGCCCGTCACAATATCCCCCCGCGGAGATGATGGGTATTTTTACCTTGCTCGCGATCTGGGGCAGCAGCACCATGCCCCCCACATCGCCGCCGTGCGCCGCCGCCTCATGGCCGGTGACGATAATGCCGTCCGCACCCTGCTCAGCCGCCCTGATGGCATGCCGTTCTGTAGCTACGGTGGAAATTACCTTTCCTCCGTAAGTGTGGGCCTGCTTGATGATCCAGTCGCCCTTGCCAAGGGCAAAGTTGATGATCGGCGCTTTCTCAGCCAGCGAGACCTCGGCATTCTCCTTGCCGTTGGGGAATATCAGGGTGACATTTATAGCAAAAGGCCTGTCCGTCAGTGATTTTATCTCCTGGATGATGCCCTTGAGCTGGTCCGGTGAATAGGCCACGCTGTTAAATATGCCAAGACCGCCGGCGTTGCTGACCGCCGCCACCAGCTTGGGCACGCTGACAAAGGCCATGCCTGAAAGAACGACAGGGTGTTTGATTCCAAAGAGTTCAGTTATTCTGGTTTTCACGTTTTGAAACCTCCATTATTATATGGGTGGCTACCGAACGGTAATAATCTCAAAAAAAGCCGTTATTGTCAAAGATGAAAGATGATTGATCAACTAGTCAATCATTGTCTTAGTCTGATCATCGTGTTATAATCTGTAAAAATTTTTAAGTTGCTTGACTGAGGAGAAGAGTAATGAAAACCAGGATGACCGAGCTATTTGGAATCAAGCACCCCATCATGTGCGGCGGCATGATGTGGCTGTGCAAACCGGATCTCTGCGCGGCGATCAGCAACGCGGGGGCGCTTGGCAATCTCACGTCCGCCAATTATAAAGACGGTAAAGAGCTGCGTCAGGCCATCAGGGAGACCAGGGAGAAGACGGACAAGCCGTTTTCAGTGAACCTGTCCCTGCTGCCCTCTTTTCGCATAACCAAGGAGATGTACCAGGACTGGTTCGACGCCTGTCTGGCGGAGAAGGTTGCCGCCTTCGAGATCTCGGGCACACCGGTGGATAAATTCTTCGGGCCGGACGCCATTAAGCGCGGGCACGATGCCGGAGCTAAATTTATACACAAGCTCGGGTCCGTCAGGCACGCTGTCCACGCCGAGCAGGCCGGATATGACGCCGTGATCGCCGCAGGTGTGGAGGAGGGTGGACATCCCCTGATGGACGATGTTACCACCATGGTGCTCACCCCGCGGATGGCAGAGACGGTTAAAATCCCCGTTATTACGACCGGAGGCATCGCAGACGGCAGGTCGCTGGCGGCGGCGCTGGTGCTGGGAGCTGAAGGCGTCATGATGGCCTCAAGGTTCATGGCCACCACGGAGTGCCGCATGAATAACAAGGTCAAACAAGAGCTGGTCGATCATCAGGAGTTCGACACATTGCTTTACGGCAAGACAATCGGATTCCAGGGCCGCGCCATGAAGAACGCTGTGCTGAAGCAGATCCAGGATATGGAAGCTCAGCACGCCACGCTCAACGAGCTGGCGCCCTTCCTGTCCGGCCTGCGCCAGGCGGCCATCTGGGACGAGGGCGATATCGAGGCCGGCCTGCTCCCGGTTGGACAGTCCATCGGCCTTATCCACGATGTGGTCAGTTGCAAGGAGCTGTTGGATAGGATGGTCAAACAGGCGGAGGCTCTGCTCACTGGATCACGTCTGAAATAGAAGCCGGGACCGGCAAAGAAAATAAAAGGGGAGGCATTAAATAGCCTCCCCTTTCTCTATCTGCGAACCAGGCGATCAGGCCAGCATGGAATATGATTTCTTAATGGTTGCCTCGGCCTCCACCATGATCCGGTCGACAAGCTCCGGCACTGTAGGCAGGTCGTTGCAGGCGCCCAGTATTTGCCCGGCGAATAAGATGCCTTCTTTCATATTGCCATCATAGAGAGCCAGCGTGTGCCGGCGGTAGCCGGCGGCCTGCCGCGCCTGCACCCAGAAAGGATGGTCACTATCAGCGCCCATCATGGTGAAGCTCATACCGAGGAACTGCGGCCAGCTTAGATTGAGAAGCAGCTTGGTATCATAGGCGCCCTTGAAGGCCTCCACCATGGGGAACCCGCCCCTGGCGATGCGCTCTGTAACCGGCGTTTTGAGGGCGCGTCCGCGTAAACCATCGAACTTGGTGCTTACAATTGTATCGTTCTCAGTAGCCTTGAGACAAAGCTGCTTGAAGTTCTCGTGGGCCAGGCTCTCTTTAGTCATGGCGAAGCGCGTGCCCATGGAGATGGCGCTGGCGCCCAGGGCCAAAGCTGCCGCCAGTCCCCTGCCATCGCCGTAGCCGCCGGCCGATATGATGGGTATCTTGACCTTATTGGCGACGATGGGCAGCATGACCAGCGTGGAAGCCTCCTCCCCGTGGGCGGCGGC
>CAZKOL010000077.1:0-5644 GCA_964554375.1 uncultured Dehalococcoidales bacterium | reverse complement strand
TGTCAGCCAGCCGGACAAGTCAGCCATCACTGAAGGTGTGATGACCACGTCGGTAAATGACGATTCAAAACCCACCAGCCCTGTCTGTATATCTTTCGCACCTGACACACCGGCCATCTACTGCTCGTTCAAAGTATCCGGCGTTACGTCGGACGATTTGATCAAGGCCAGTTGGTATTATATAAAGGGTGAGGCCGTGGATAAGGAAAACGAACTGCTGGATGAGATATACACCAGCGCCCAGGGTGGGGACCAGGGTTACTACCTGGCCTTTTACAAGCATATGCCGGCAGGAGGCTGGTACAAAGGAAGCTACAAAGTTATTCTCTCCGTGAATAATAGCGATAAGCTATCTGTTCCTTTCGAAATAAAATAACCGGGGCGCTCGTCAAGAAGTCTTTTGTGAGCGGCGCAGCCCGGAGTACTCGGCCAGTGCGGACATAGCCCGGGCGCATTGCTCAGGAGTATCATAGACCGGTATGCCTGCTTCCTTAAGTGTATCCGCAACAGGGTCTTTTTTGGCATCGCTATACCAGCGCACGCAGATGATCGGTTTGCGGTAGATGCGTGGCAGATCGCAGAAACGTTTGGTCCCTTCATCGGTGAGCCTGTTTATGTTATCCAGAATCTCCGGAGGTAGCTTGTCCAGCTTTAAGCCCCATACCAGCGGGTTAATCGGTACGTTGCTGATGACGCCGTCTATGTAGTCCAGTTTTAATAGAGTTTCCACTACATCAGCTTCATCCACAGCGGTGCGATAGCTACCGGCAAAATCGACGGGGTTGGTAGGTGGCGGTGCGTGGGGAGGGAGCATTTTCTTCAGAGTTGAAGAGGTCGCTTGATCCAGTTCCGGTACATCCAGCCCCAGTCTCTGGCATGCATCCGTGGACACGACACCCTGTCCGCCGGTCCCCAGCACACCCATCCTTTTGCCGGGTGGCAGGGGCTGGCCGATAAATGCCACGGCGAGATCAAAAGTATGGAATGACTCCTCCGTGCGTATCAAGCCGAGTTGTCGGCAAGCGCTCTGAAACACTAAATCCGATCCTGCAATAGATGCCGTATGCGACATCGTTGCACGGGCGCCGGCCGGCGAGCTGCCGCCCTTGTAGAGTATGATCGGCTTCTTCTTGAGCGTCTCCCTGCATACGTTAAAGAATCTCCTCCCATCTTTGATGCCCTCAGCGTAAAGGATTATCACCCTGGTTTCGTCATCGTAAGACAGGTATTCGATATAGTCCGCCATGGTGAGGTCAGCCTGGTTGCCGATGCTGATAAACGTGCGGAGGCCGTAGCCCTTGGTACTGGCCATATCTGCCATGTATCCACCGAATGTGCCGCTCTGCGAGATAAAGGCGATCTGACCGGGCTTTGGCGCTTGTTCAAAGGCATTGTTGAGGCAGGCTGCCCCACTCCAAATACCCATACCATTGGGGCCGACGCAACGTATGCCTCCCTTAGCTGCGGTAGCCATCACTTTATCCTGAAGCGACTTCCCTTCAGGGCCTGTTTCGGCAAAGCCGGCAGATATCAATATGGCTCCCCTGACGCCTTTTTCCACGCATTCCTGCATGATAACAGGCACATGGACGGCCTGAACGGTAATCACGGCCAGGTCTACCGGTCCGGGTATATCTTTGACGGAGCGGTACGAGGGGAGGCCTAATATTGTGCCGCCCTGGGGATTAACGGGGTATATATGGCCCCTGTAGCCGGTGCGCAGCGGTCGCTCAACCATCATGTAGCCCCACTTGGTGATGTTGTCTGAGGCGCCGATAATGGCCATTGACCTCGGCTTGAAGATGTAGTCGAGCTCTACAGTTTCGGGCAAGATAAAGCCTCCGGTTCGAAGTGTCAGGGGGGATTATAAACCATATCACCGCCGGATTTCATGCAGGAACCTGTGCCGGGCACGAGTGCATGCGATCGGTGTAATATGCGATATTGTTGACAGGTACGTATGCTTCATGCATAATAACCTGTAAAAAAATAAAGGACTACAGGTAGACTGATATC
This sequence comes from uncultured Dehalococcoidales bacterium, assembly GCA_964554375.1. GTDB lineage: Bacteria > Chloroflexota > Dehalococcoidia > GIF9 > UBA5629 > CAIMUM01. Next base: position 3,628 of record CAZKOL010000077.1, on the reverse strand, counting down.
ATGGTTAAAATCAGGTTAAGAAGAACGGGCGCCAGGCATAAGCCCACGTACAGGATAGTGGTGACCGACAGCCAGTCGCCGCGCGAAGGCGCTTTTATCGAAGTCATAGGGAATTATAATCCTCTTACTGATCCAGAGACTGTAAATATTGATGAGGCAAAGGCCCTGGCATGGCTGGAAAAAGGCGCCCAGCCAACCGATACTGCATACAGGCTGCTGGCTAAAACCGGCGTGATGGGAAAATTTACTGCGGCGCATCCTACCAGGAAATTCAAGCAGGCAGTACAGAAGACTACTCAGAAGGTGAAGAAGAAGTCCAAATCTACAACTGAGGTGAAGGCATAATGAAGGAGTTAGTCGAATATATTGCCCGGTGTATTGTGAGCGCGCCCGATGATGTCAAGGTAACGCAGGAGACTGACGCGGGCGGCGTGGTCATCAAGCTGGAGGTCAATGCCGAGGATAAGGGCCGGGTGATTGGCAAGCAGGGAAGGGTTGCTGAAGCCATGCGCACCCTTTTGCGCGTGGTTGCCACCAAAGCAGGTACAAGGGTCAGGCTCGAGATAATCTAAATAACAGGGTAATAAAAAAGCCAATATCGACCGGACGATCGATATTGGCTTATGTTATTTTTATTAGGCTGCAATCTGTCCGCCGGGTTTGTAGCCTGGCATTCTGCGGCGCTTTTCGGCAACGCGCACGCGGGCGATGGAGCGCCTGAGGGCTGCTTCTGCCCTCGACTGGTCAACCTCAGGACTCAGGCCTTTCAACCGTTCTTCGGCTCTCTGCTTGGCCGCGGTTGCGCGCTCGAGATCGATCTCGTCGCTTCTCTCGCAGACGTCAGCCAGCACGATTACTTTTTCCGGCATGACCTCCATAAAACCGCCTGAGATAACCATGTATTGCTCATCGCCGTCTTTGCGGATAACGAGTTCGCCCGGGGCAAGCATGGTGATGAGTGGGGCATGCTTGGGAAGTACGGTCATCTGCCCCTCGGTACCCTCGGCAATGATGGTAGTGACATCGCCCGAAAAGACCTGGCGCTCGGCAGTGACAATCTCTAACTTAATAGTCGGCATAATTACGCCCCTAATTTCTGTGCTTTCTCTGCAGCTTCTTCAATGGTCCCGACCATTACAAATGCCGATTCCGGCAGGTGGTCCCATTTGCCTTCGAGTATCTCTTTGAAACCGCGGACCGTTTCCTTAATCGATACATATTTGCCGGGTATGCCGGTGAACGGCTCTGCCACGAACATGGGCTGGGTGAGGAACCTCTGTATGCGGCGCGCGCGGTTGACGGTCACCTTGTCCTCCTCGCTCAATTCTTCCATGCCCAGGATGGCGATAACGTCCTGCAGGTCCTTGTATCGCTGCAGCACCTTCTGTATGCCGCGGGCAGCCTGGTAGTGGTCTTCTCCCACAACCTGCGGGTCGAGGATACGCGAGGTGGAGGCCAGGGGGTCTACCGCGGGGTAGAAGCCCTGTGCCGCGATGGCACGCTCAAGCGACACCACACCGTCGAGGTGGCCGAAGGTTGTAACGATGCCCGGGTCGGTGTAGTCATCGGCCGGCACGTAAATAGCCTGGAATGAGGTGATCGAACCTTTCTTGGTGGAAGTGATGCGGTCTTCCATTTCGGCCACATCAGTGCCCAGGGTCGGCTGATAGCCCACGGCTGAAGGCATGCGGCCGAGCAGGGCCGATACTTCCATGTTGGCAAGGATATGACGGTATATATTATCTATGAAAAGGAGCACATCCAGCCCTTCATGATCCCGGAAGTGCTCTGCAAATGTTACGCCGGTCAGCGCCACGCGGGCACGGACGCCGGGAGGCTCGTTCATCTGGCCGAAGACCATGATGGTCTTTTCGATGACCCCCGATTCCTTCATTTCACGCCAGAGGTCATTGCCCTCCCTCGATCTCTCTCCCACGCCTGCAAATACCGAGAAACCGCCGTGCGCCGTGGCGATATTGTGGATGAGCTCCTGGATGATGACCGTCTTGCCCACCCCGGCGCCGCCGTAGGCTCCGATCTTACCTCCACGGGTGAAGGGCGTGATAAGGTCGATGACCTTTATGCCCGTTTCCAGCATCTGGATGGTGGTTTCCTGCTCCGCCAGGCTGGGGGGGTCGCGGTGAATCGGTAATTTATCCTTGGTTTTTACCTCTCCGAGCCTGTCCAGTGGATCTCCGAACACGTTGAACAGGCGGCCGAGGGTGGCCTTGCCGACCGGTACCGAGATGGGAGCGCCGGTATCAACAGCCACCGCACCCCTCTGAAGTCCTTCAGTGGGGCAGAGGGACAGGCAGCGGACCCAGTTATTGCCGATATGTTGTACTGTCTCCAGTACGATCCTCTCGCCATCCTGCATAATTTCGAGGGCATTATAAATCGCAGGCAACTCTTCCTGGGGGAATTCTATATCAACTACTGTGCCGATTACCTGTATTACTTTTCCTTTTGCCAAATTGCACCTCCTATTTGAGACCTTCAACGCCTGCGACGATATCGAGCAGGTCCTTGGTGATCATCTCCTGACGGGCCTTATTCAAGGTCAGCGTGAGATCGGCGATTACATCATAGGCATTGTCCGTGGCGTTGCGCATAGCCATCATCCGCGCCGACTGTTCGCTGGCAATTGATTCAAGTATAGAGTGATACACCTGCATTTCGACGAACCTTGGCAGCAACTCGCCGAGGACATGCATAGCGTTGGGTTCGAAAATATATTCCGGGCTGACACTCTTGGGTAACTGTGCCGGTTCCACCGGCAGTAAAAGTTCCAGTGTGGGCTTCTGGATCATCAGGTTGACGAACCTGGAATAGGCAATATAAACGCGGTCATAGAGCCCCTTGGTATAATCATCTATCACTATCTGCGATATGGCTATGGTATCTGCCATCTTGGGCCGGTCACCCAGTTTGGTGAACTCGGCACGAATCTCACGCATCGATCGGCGCATGAAATCGCGGCCTTTTGAACCCACTGCAATAACCGTGACAGGAACCTTTTGATCGAGAATAAAATTACCTACCAGCCGGTTCAAGTTGGTGTTCAAGCCGCCGCACAGGCCCCTGTCGGTGGTTATGTGGACGATGCCGATTTTGTTTACGGGGCGTGCTACCAACAACGGATGGACAGCTCCTCCGGCGGCAGCCTGGGCGGACAGGTCGGCGATGATGTGCATGATCTTGTCACTGTAAGGCCTGCCTGCGATTGCCATATCCTGGGCCTTTTTCATTTTGGCAGTGGCGATCATCTCCATGGCACGGGTTATCTTTGCCGTGTTCTGGACACTGCGGATCCGCCGTCTAAGTATTTTTGGACTTACCATTTAGTCGCCTCAATAAGCAGAGCTCTGCTTAAATTCTGCTATGGCCTTTTTGAGTTCTGCCTCAGTTTCCGGTTTTAATACCTTTTCCGTGGCAATTTTATTGCCGACTTCAGGATGGTTATTGACCATGAATTTATAGAACGCGTTTTCGAAGAGCGAAACCTTGTCAACCGGGACGTCGTCGATATATCCATTGGTGACTGCAAACAGTATCATGACCTCGTTTTCCAACGAAAGCGGGGCGTACTGCGGCTGCTTGAGTATCTCAACCATGCGCTTGCCGCGTT
>CAZKOL010000076.1:0-5769 GCA_964554375.1 uncultured Dehalococcoidales bacterium | reverse complement strand
GTAGTACTCCTGGTTAAGCCGGACGCTGTTCTGGTTGACCAGTTCCTCCTCGGCCGCCTCCCTCGACAGGCCGGCTAAATGATTTCGTTGTATAAAAGAATTCAGCGCATCTGCTTTGGCGCGTACAAAATAGCGGTGGACATCAGGAGGTTTTGCTTCCAGACCCTCAATCGCTGTCCAGTCGTCCAGCGTATCAAGTTTCTGCTCTTCCTTTACTTCAAACCAGGGTGTAATATATTTACTCTCCAGTTCCCGGCGTACACCGGTATCGAGGAAGGCCACATGCAACATGTAATAATCTTCCAGCGCTTCCCGGCTGACGCCGATCTGTCCGGGGTCGAAGCCGAGCGCGGCGATGCCCCCACCCTTGCCGTTGCCGCGGTTATGCATCTGCCTGGACGGCTCATAGATATGCCTGGCAGCCACCGGCTCAGTGCAGCAAAAGCCGACGACACCGCAGCCCCCTTCCTCCTCAATCTTCCTTTCAGGTGTGTACGGCTGCAGTTCCCGGACCAGCCTGGCCCTGGACGCCAGCAGTAGCTCAATCATTTCGCGCTTCATTCCGGCTGCTCCGCGTCGTTGTTGTAGTCGAGGTGCATGAGCAGGTCGGTTCTGCCCCTCAGTTCGCTGACCCTGCGCATGCCAAGCTTGCGCAGTATCTCTACCAGCTCGATACGCCAGGCGTTGTAAAGATTGATCACGCGCTGGGAACCCCATTCAAGGGTGAACTGGCTTTGCAGAACAGGGTCCGTGGTAGCGATGCCGCGCGGGCAGCCGCGGCCGCTTTCGCAGCGCCCACAGCGCAAGCATCCCAGTGCCACCAGTTCGCCTGTCCCCACAACCACGCCGTCCGCTCCCAGTGCAATAGCCTTGGCAATATCATGCGCACTGCGTAAACCACCGCTGGCTATTAGCGTCACTTTGTCGCGCACTCCCTCCCTGGTGAGGAAATCATGAACTTTGACGATGGCATATTCGATGGGCATGGCGATATTTTTCTTTGCTATGTCGGGGGCGGCGCCGGTGCCGCCATAGCCGCCGTCCAGGTGAACGATATGGGCCCCGGCCGAATAGCTTCCCACTGCGACCATATCCACATCAGCAGGGGTCGATACTTTGGCTGAGACCAGCGCATGGCGGTTGATATGCTTGATCCAGTCCATGTGTTTCTTATGGTCTTCGATTGAATAAACGCTGTGGAAAGGGAAGGGGGAAAAGAGCGAGATGCCGGTCACCGTTTCGCGCATCTTGGCCACCGAGGGAGTGACCTTGTCGGCCAGCAGGTGGCCGCCCAGGCCCGGCTTGGCGCCCTGCGCATATTTGAATTCCACGATGCGCACACGTTGAATCGTCTCCTCGCGCACACCGAACAACCCGGTGGCAACCTGCGTGATGGTATGGTCGTCGTAAGGCCTCAGACGTTCCATATAACCGCCTTCCCCGGTGCAGGTGAAGGTGTTGAAGGCAACAGCCGCCTGTGCTTTGGAAAGCTGCGTAATGTTGCTGACCGATCCATAAGACATGCCGCCGCCGTACCAGGGCACGTCGATTTTAATCTGCGGCCGGCCGTCGCCGCGCCGGTTCAGTTCAAGGCTGGTATCGATGTCATCCGGGTCCAGGTCAACCGGCGGCCGGGCGGGGTATTTAAAGCGCAGGCGGTCAAACCCTCCGCCCGAGTTGCCGCACTCATATTCATAACCATAATCGGCAGGAGGAAGAGCCCCCGTCTCAGCCATCTTCCAGGTGGCAAGTATGAGGTCAGGCGTCCAGCGGCAATCGCCCAGGAGTTTCATCATGGGATTTTCCACCATGCGTAGCGCCCCGTTGGGACACAAGTCTACACAGTAGTGGCCTGTCTCCCGGCATGATGGGCCGATGCACACGTTATGGCGCGGGGCGGCGAAGTACTTATAGCCTCCCTTGAGGACGTGGACACCCTGCGGGCATACCTCGGCGCATTTGCCGCACATCTTACAGTCGGCGCTGCGACGTATGATGTACTTGGCGATCTCATTGCGGTAACGCGGCGGCGCCGCTTTGATAACGCGCGGGACCTCGACCTGGGGCACAAGTGTCTCAAGAGTGCTCTGCGGCAGGTCGTCTTTAGCTATTTTTTCTGGAACCAAAGAGTTTCCCAAAGGTTGCCTCCTCAAGCTCTTCAAAGAACAGTGCCCTGCCCACCTCACCGCGCAGGCGGCGGACATCGCGTATGCCCATGGCGCCCATGACCTCTATCAACTGGTCATGCCATGCGGCAATCAGATTGATCATGCGCCCTATGCCGTAATTCGTATCTATCTCCTTGATCCTGGCCGCGCATGACCGACCATTGTTACATTCCCGGCAGAGCGTGCATTCCAGGGCTATTAATAGCGGCAGATTAATAGTCACCAGGTCTGCTCCGCAGAGGATCTGCTTGGCCATATGCTCGGCCAGGGCGATGCCCCCACCGGCTATGAGCGTAACCTCATTCCTTATTCCGCTTTCTACAAGCGAGTTATGGACCTGTCGCAGCATGTCCTTGATGAAACGTGGTTTGACGGCATTCAGTTCGTCGCCGTTGACGTCGGCAACCAGGTGCAGAGCCTCGGTAAAGGGTTCCCCTGCAAGCTCTATGCTCCGCTCGACACCTCTTGAATCCATCTCGACCCTGACCGCCACCACGATATCCGGATTAATAGTCTTGAGTTCCGCGAGGCGTTGCTCCACCATTTCACCATCGCTGATCTCTGCCAGCCTCATTTTCTTCAGTATTTCAGGGCCGGGCGCCGGCGATAACGAGTCAAGGTAGATTGCCAGGTTGGGCAGGTATTGTTCGATGTCATTGCCCAGCAGATCCCAATCCCTGGAATCGACGATGGCGATGATGCCCGTCTGCGCTGCAACCATCTTGAAAATGGGAAGCAGGTTGGGCAGCCTGTAGCCCTGCGGCATCAGGTCGATAATCATTGGCATCGGGATGTCCACCAGCGGCAGACTGCCGGCAGGGCTGTCCACATCGAAATGCAGCAGGGCGGGTTTCCTGCCGATATCCACGGCCGTGCTGATATACTCGCGCCCATGTATACCGTCTCGGGTAGGACGAACTATCTCAGACATATCGGTCCACATCGAATCAAATCCCGTCCCGGAGAACCGCCCGCGGTACCCCGCCCCCGACACCGGTATCCTGGCCGTCTCGGCCTGCGCCCAGGTCGTCTCGATAATCTGGGGTGTCCAGTAGCTGTTACCCAGGCGCTCATAAACGGGGTTAATCGAGAGGGAAAGCAGGCCCTTGGTGCACTGCTGCACACAGGAGAAGCAGCCCATGCACTGGAAGAAAAGGGCGTCCATTTCACGCATGCCGCGGATATAGGACATCTCCTCCCGGTAGCGGTCGAAGACGCAGGCTTTCTTAACGCAGTTATGGCACCCGGCGCAATCCTCACGCCAGTCAACCACGCCGCATTTGCCTATGGGCGGCCGCCTGGCGGGTACGGGCTGGGTTTTGATGTGATACTTCTCAGGCATAGATTCATCCCCGGTTTATAAGGCCATTGACAGCAGTTCAGGGACGGCTGACTCGTTTCCCCCCGAAAATATATGTATCCCGCGCAGGCCCGGCAGGCCCCTGAGCTTGCCGATTGTCTCTGCGCAGATCGCCAGCCCTTCTTTTCTCTGCGCACCCTCGTTGCCGGCCGCCTCCAGGCGTGAAACCACCTCCACCGGTATGCTGATGTCAGTGAATGTTTCATTCAGTTTCTTTGCTTCGGCCGCGCCGGCCAAGGGCATCACGCCGGCCAGGATCGCGGTTTTTTGCGCGATGCCTTCTCCCCGGACAGCATCAAGCCACAGTTTAAAGTCTTCGATATCAAAGATGGCCTGTGTCTGGATAAAATTTGCCCCGGCCCTTACCTTCTTTTTAACACGCATAATATTGAGCTCGAGCGGTTTCAGAGTTGGATTGGCGGCGGCGCCCGGCAGCATTGAGAAGGGGCCCTCGATCTTCCTGCCATCCATCAGCACGCCCTCTTCGGCCATCCTTGCTACCGCAGCGACGAGCTGGATTGAATCGATATCGAATACGTTGGCCGACTCGGGGCATCCGATCAGGGCCTGGTGGTAGCCGTTGAGACAGAGCACGTTCTTAATCCCCAGTGAGGCTGCCCCCAGCAGGTCCGATTGCAGGGCAATACGGTTCCTGTCCCGCGTGACCATCTGGTAAACCGGTTCGATACCTGCATGGAGGAGGGCAACAGATGCTGCAAGGCTGGACATGGCTACGCCGTAATGGTTATCGGCGACATTCACGGCAACGGGGCCGTCCCGCAAAACATCGGCGCAGTCTTCAACTATGCCTGTTCCTGCCCCGGGCCGGGGCAGGAACTCTGCCGTAACGATAAAATCCATGCTCTCGATTTTCTTCGCCAGTTGACTATTAGATCTCATTATCTTTTCCTTAATCAAAAGATATCGTACAGGCCTTTATTCCTTATCGAGCTCCTGTTCATCGCCCGAGTATGCGCTGCGTGGAGACGCCTTAATCCTGTTGCGGAAATCCTCAACTTCTCTCTTCACCTGCTCCACGCCACCTTCACCCATCCGGATCATGACCATGCGCCCCCTGCCCAGGCCTATCTCCTCCAGCAGAGCGTCCACAGCCTCCACCCTTCTCTGCGCGCGCAGGTTGCCCTCAAGGTACCGGCAATCTCCCTCCTTACAGGTAACCACCACCACGCCGTCCGCGCCGGTTTCGAACGCCTTGGTCAGGTACAAAATATCTATTTTGCCGGAACACGGCAGCGGGATGACCTTGATCTCCTCCCCCTGTCCGTTATTGCCGCACAACAGTTCGTCCGGGTCGAAGCTGCTTGAACAGCAGAAAAGGTCGATCCTGAGACTATTTTTATTTGCTACGTACATAAATATGCCGCCTATACGGATTATGGAAGCCTATTGCCGTATTATAGCAACACAATAGGAGGCTGTCAAAAAGTTATGCCTTTGATTTGCCGCGAGGCAAGCTGAAATGGAAACGGCCCCTTCAAGGGGCCGTTTCCATAATAGATCTTAGTTTTATTTATCTGCTATTAATACCTTCTTGAACCACCCCTGCCACCACCGGATCCGCCGCGCTGGCCGAAGGAAGACTTGCCACCCCCCCTGCCACCACTGCTGCGTCCTCCACCTCCACCTCCACCACCACCACCCTCGCCGCGGGGTCGGGCGCCATTGACTGTGATCGCCCTCTCCTTGAGCTTCTTGCCATTCAGGCCGGCGATAGCCGCCTGGCCTTCCTGCAGCTTGGGCATCTCCACGAAGCCGAAGCCCTTGGACTGCCCGCTGTAATTGTCCTTGATAATGGCTACCGATGTAACCTCGCCGAAAGCTTCAAATTCAGTCCTGATATCGCTCTCGGTCACCTCGTAAGCCAGGTTGCCCACGTATATATTCATGGTGCGATTATTCCCTCCTTAATTTAAACGGCGCAGGGACAGACTATCCCATTGCGCCTGCCGGGCCGGCAACTACCTCTGTGGCTTGATGCTGCTGTAGCATTCGCTGCAGTAAACCGGTTTGTCCTGGCGCGGCTCAAAAGGCACTTCTGTCTGCTTGCCGCACTGGGCGCACGTGGCGGGGTACATCTTGCGCTGGTAGCCGCCGCCAGACCTGCCGCCGTCGCGGTTAGATTTCCTGGCCTGCCTGCAGTCAGGGCAACGCTTGGGTTCATTGGTGAACCCCTTGGATGCGTAGAACTCCTGCTCTGTGGCGCTGAATGTGAAATCCTTG